>JBKPRU010000067.1:0-9019 GCA_046734675.1 Acidobacteriota bacterium | reverse complement strand
GGATCGGACGGCTGAAGCCGGGTGTCACGGCCACGGACGCGGATCGCGATCTGAAGCGCGCGCATCAGCCGATCTGGGACAAGAGCGACAAGGTCCACACCGTGTCGCCGTTCGTGAAGCCGCTGCGCGAGCAGTTCGTGCGCGACTACCGTGTCGCCGCGTCAACCGTCACGGGCGCGGTGGCGTTGCTGCTGTTGATTGCGTGCGCCAACGTCGCGGCCGTGATGCTCGCGCGTGCGCTGGCGCGGCGTCGCGAGATGGGCATCCGTCTGGCGCTCGGCTCGAGCCGACTACGTCTGCTACGGCAGTTGCTCTTCGAAAATCTGATCCTCTCGATCGTCGGCGGCGCCATCGGCCTGGCGGTTGGCCAGTGGGCGATGGCTGTGCTCCTTCGCATGATGCCCGACGAGCTGCCGCGCTGGGCCGCGTTCGAGATGGACGCGCGGGTCATCGCCTTCTCGCTCGCGGTGGCGGTCGTCACCGTCGTGCTCTTTGGCTGGGCGCCCGCCCTGCACGCGATCGGCGGCAACGTGCGGTCGGCGATGCACGCGACGACGAGTGGGACCACCGGTGCGCCGCGCGGACGCCGCACTTTGTGGTGCCTGGTGGCAGGGGAGTTCGCGCTCGCGGCCGTGCTGCTGGTGTGCGGATTGTTGTTCGTGAAGGCGTTCGAGCGCGTGCAGCACGTCGATCCGGGGTTCCGCGCGAACAACGTCCTCACGTTCGCGGTGCCGATTTCCGAAGCGGGGAGACCGAAGCAAGAGCAGTGGGTCGCTTTCTGGGACCAGCTGCGCGAAAAGTTGCGCGCGCTCCCGGGGGTGGACGGAGTGGGTCTCGTCACCTGTCTTCCGCTCGGTTGTCACTGGGGCAACTTCTTCGACGTCGAGGGCGCGATTCCGAGTGCGGACGGCAAGGATCCGGTCGTCCTGGTTCGCGCCGCGTCCGCCGGATACTTCGAGGCGATGGGGATCCGGCTGCGCGCCGGACGCTTCTTCAACGAGGCCGACGGACGGGATCCAGAGCATGGAGCCATCATCGTCAACGAAACATTCGTGAAGACGTTCTGGGGACCCGGCGCGCAGGGCCTGGGGAAGCGTCTGAAGGTCCGCGACCCGGAGGCCAAATGGTTGACCGTCGTGGGCGTTGTCGGCGACGTGAAGCACTACGGGCTCGAGCGTCCGATGCGGCCAGGGTTGTATGCGCCGCTCCCGATGATTCCGCGCTCGATGCTGAGCGTGGCGATGCACACGACCGTCGACCCGCAGTCGCTGGTCGCCGCCGCGCGGCAGGTCGTCCGCCAGATGGATCCCGAACTGCCCGTGTTCGCCGTGCGCACGATGGACGACGCGATCAGGCGGTCGCTCGCGCTGCGCGCGGCGCTGTCGTGGATGCTGGCGGTGTTCGCGGGTCTGGCCTTTGTGCTGGCGCTTGGCGGCGCGTACGGCGTCGCGAGCTACCTCGTCTCGCAGCGCACCCGTGAGATCGGCATCCGGGTCGCGCTGGGCGCGCAGCCCGCAGATATCCGGCGGCACATCGTCGGGCGCGCACTCGGGGTCGTCGGCGTCGGTGTCGCCTGCGGGTTGATCGCCGCCGTCGTCGCGGCGCGATCGCTGCATGACGTGCTGTTCGGCGTGCGCCCGCTTGACCCCGCCGTGCTCCTGACGGTCGCCGGCGTGCTCCTCGTCACGGCGATCGCGGCGAACGGCGTGCCGGCGCATCGCGCCGCCCGCATCGACCCGATGCGATCGCTGCGCACGGAATGATGCGGCGGCGGCGGACTACGTCTCCAGCGCCCGGGCAATGGCCAGCGCGATCCGGCTCCATTGCGCGGTTTCTTCTCCGAGCTGCCGCCGGCCGGCGCGCGTCAACGTGTAGTACTTCGCGCGGCGGTTGTTCTCCGACGGTTGCCACGTCGATGTCAGCCAGCCGGCCTCTTCGAGGCGGTGCAGCGCGGGAAAGAGCGAGCCGGGCTGCACGACGAACGTGCCGCCGGTAATCTGTTCGATCCGTCGCGAGACGCCGAGCCCGTGCAGCTCGCCGGTGGCGAGGGCCTTGAGGATCAACAGGTCGAGCGTCCCCTGGAGGAGCGTTGTGCGGCGATCGGTCATGGCAGCGCGGTTTGTATCGAGCGTCGATAGGAGCGCACTGTGCGCTTCTTCCTATCGGTTGTCAACAGGAAGCTGACGCACCGCCCGCGATCGAGCTGATTCGTCAATCCGCCGTTCCGCGCGTTACCATCGCCGCCGTGCCGCTCGACATCAGAATCCTCGACAGCGATGCGGATATCCTCGCCGCGTTTCCGCTCATGTCGGCGCTCCGCGATCGCATCAAGGCCGACACCTTTCTCGCGGAAGTCCGGCGTCAGCAGCGCGACGGCTATCAACTGCTTGGCGGCTTCGAGAACGGCCGTCTCGTCGCGCTCGCCGGCATCCGTCCCGGTCACACGCTCTCGCGCGGCGAGCACGTGTTCGTCGACGACCTCGTTACCGAGGAGCGGCGCCGCGGCGAAGGACACGGCACGGCGATGCTGCGCTGGGTCGCCGCGCGCGCAAAGGCGCGCGGGGTGCCGCGCGTGTATCTGGACAGCCGCAACACGGCGACAGGCTTCTACCAGCGGGTCGGCTTCACGATGTTGACGTCCATTCCTTGCTGGATTGATGTCGACACGTTGACGTAAGCGTCCATGGATCCTCCGGCGTATAGACTGAGATACGGAGGATGGATTCATGAAATCTCGCCCGATTGCCGCAGTTGCTGCGGCGGTGCTGGCGTTGTCTCTCGGCCTTCGCGCCTCGGATGCGCCTCAGACCATGGCGCGTGCGACGGCGGGGGCGGGCGGCGCCGGATCGATCACACCCGACGAGCTGAAAGAGTGGCTCTCATACATCGCGTCAGACGAGTTGCAGGGCCGCCGCGTCTACGACGAGGGACTCGGTCTTGCCGCGGCGTACGTCGCGGATCACTTGAAGGCGTGGGGCGTCAAGCCCGCCGGTGACGATGGCACCTACTTTCAGACCGTGAAGGTCCTCGGCGTCACGACCAAGAGCAATTCGAGCGTCACCGTGACCGTGAACGGCCAGACCAAGACGTTCCAGGACGGGGAAGGGGTGACGTTCCCGAAGAACCAGGGAGCGAAGCAAACGGTGAGCGGCGAGGCGGTGTTCGTCGGCTACGGCCTGCAGCTGCCGGATCGGAAGCATGACGATTACAAGGACGTCGACGCGAACGGGAAGATCGTGCTGTTCGTCGGGCGCGGTCTCGAGAACGTGCCGACGCGGCTCATCGTCTCACGCGCGCGCAGTGCGGTCGAGATGCAGCACGCGGCGGCGGCGATCGGCCCGCTCGTCGCCTTCGGCGCCGGACGTGGCCGTGGTGCGGCGGCATCGGCCGCAGCGCCATCCGCGACGCCATCGACGACGGCCGATCCAACCGGCGGCCGCGGCGAACAGCCTGCCGCCGGCTTCGGCGGCGGACGCGGCGGCTTCGGCAGCCAGAACCTCGGCGACTTCCAGACCGTTCAGCGTCTCGACAACAAGATCGCGCCGCAGATCACCGCCGGCGACGAGTTCTTCCAGTTCATCTTCTCGGCGTCGGGCCTGAACTACGAGGCGACCAAGGGCCTTGCCAACGCGAGCGAGCCGCTGCCGCCGGTCGCGCTGAAGAAGACGACGATCACGATCAACGTCGACGCCGACTACACGGTTGTGCAGACGCGTTTGACCCGCAACGTCGTCGGCATCGTCGACGGAAGCGATTCGGCGCTCAAGGACTCGTACGTGATGTTCGGCGCGCACTACGACCACATCGGCTACCAGCAGACGCCGGCTGCGCAGGGACGCGGCGGGGCCGGCGGGACGGCGCCCGGCGGCTGCACCGGGCAGACGCGCGACACGCCGCGCCCGGGGGACATCATCAACAACGGCGCCGACGATGACGGATCGGGAACGGTCGCGCTGATGGGCATCGCTCACGCGTTTGCGACCGGACCGAAGCCGAAGCGGTCGCTGATGTTCGTGTGGCACGCGGGCGAGGAGTCGGGGCTGCTCGGATCGCGCTACATGGCGGACTATCCCGAGATTCCGCTCGAGCGGATCTCGGCGCAGCTGAACATCGACATGATTGGCAGGAACCGCTGCGATCAGGCGTCGGAGTCGAACACCGTCTACGTCGTCGGATCGGACCGGATCAGCACGGAGCTGCACAACGTCAATGAGGACGCGAACGCGTCGCTGTCGGCGCCGATGAAGCTCGATTACGAGCTGAACGATCCGGCGGACCCGGAATCAATCTACACGCGCAGCGATCATTACAGCTACGCGGTGAAGGGGATTCCAATCATCTTCTACACGACCGGTCTGCACCGCGACTATCACTACGTCACCGACGAGGTGAGCAAGATCGAGTTCCCGAAGATGGCGCGGATCGCGCAGCTGGTCTACACGACGGGATGGTCGGTGGCCAACCTCGATCACTTCCCGGTGCGCGACAACAAGGGGCCGCGCAAAGGCAAGGGCGCGACGGGAAAGATCGGAAGCTAAATCGATCCCCGCACACCCTGGCGGGTCTAGAGACCAGCTACGTGAAGATCAGGTGCGCCCTAGTAGTTCCACGTAGGCCGGGTCTTCCGCCTTCGCGCGAAGCGCTTCGGCGAGACTCGCCGGAGCCTTGGCGGAGGCGGTTAGACCCGGCGTTACAAGCGAAATGCGTGTAACAGGGCGACTGTCAGCGGCCACATCGCAAACGCGATGAGCCCCGCGCCGGTCGGCTTCGGCAGGCGCACCGGCGATACCATGGCGGCCGCCGTGATCACGATCAGGGTCGTGGTTGCGACGGCCGACGGCTGTACGAGCAGCGCCGACGACCAGATCAAGGCGGCGACCGGCACCGGGATGCCGACGAAACCTGGCGCGTTGTCGGCCTGGGCGCCGACGTTGAAAGACGCGAGCCGCGCGATCGCGCAGGCCGCATAAACGAACGTCGCGGCCCAGAGGACGGCCTGCGCCGCACCCGTCGCGGTCGCGTTCAGCAGCAGCGCGGCGCAGAGCGGCGGTGCGATGCCGAAGGCAATCGCGTCACTCAGGCTGTCGAGCTCCGTGCCGATGGCACGCCGGTCCGGCTCGGCGCCGAAGCGGCGCGCGAACCGTCCGTCGAACGTGTCCGCGATCACGGCAATCGCGATCGCGAGTCCGGCGAGCGGTCCGTTTCCTCTGCTCGCGGAGGCCAGTGCGGCGACGCCGCAGCAGAGGGACCCGAATGTCAGCAGGTTGCGGCGATCGAATGCGGCGGAGGGCTTCTGGCTCATGGCTCGAGACTCGAGGGCAAGAGCTGAGCGTGGCCGCGGAACAGCGCGAGCCACCTGCAGAGTACACGCGGCAGAAACCGCTGTGGCTTGACCCGATCCACGAGCGCATAGATCGCAAGCCGATCGATCAGGAACTCCGCCAGTGCGGCGGCAAACGCCGCCTGCCACTCGTCACGATTGACGCGAATGCCGGCGGTGGACGCGAACGCGTCGCGGTGACGAGCGACGAGCGCCTCCACGGTCTCGGTATCCACGCTCGCGGGCAGCACGAAACACAGAAACTCCGCGAGGTCGCGTACCGGCGCGCCGATGGTGGCCAGCTCCCAGTCGAACGCGCAGAGCGTTGGCTGCCCGCCGGCCGCGCGGATGGCGACGTTACGCGGATTGAAATCGTTGTGAATGAGCGTGTGCGGCGCAGCGTCCAGCATTGGCCGCCACGACGCGATGTCGTCGATGAGCCGCGTGTGAATGCCAACGAGACGGTTGCCGGCCGACGCGGCGAAGCGCGGCGCCGCCTGGTGCGCGAGCGCGCGCCACAGCGGGCGCATCTTCTCCATCGTCGCGGTCGTTCGCGGCGCGTTCATCCAGGGCTGCGCGCGGAGCCCGTCGATTCGCGCCGACGACCGGGCATGGATTGAGGCCAGCCCGTCGATCGCGGTGTGCACGTGCTCCCGCGTCCACAGGTGCGGACGATCGACCGCATCGATTACCAACGTATCTTCCATTCGTTCCAGGAGCATCGCCCAGGTGCGTGACGACGTGTCGGCGTAGGCAGCGAACAGCCGCGGCATGTGCGACGGGCCGATGATGTCGGCGCTGCGATAGAGCGCCAGTTCGCGTTCGTGGCCGCCGTCGATCCCGAGACCGCGTCCGTGCGCACGGTACGCATCGCCAACACCGCAGACGTCCGCGAGCGCGGCGCCTACTTCATACGCCTCGTCGGCGTGCGGTTTGACCTTCAGAACGTAACGCGCGCCGCCGGCGGTCACGTCGAATACGCCCGTCGCCGCGCCGGCACGCCATGCGGTCAGCTCGCTGATGATGCTGCTGTGGCAACCGAACGGCGTCACGCTGAGATCGTCCGTGCTGCAACCGGCCTGTTCGAGAAGCGCGCGGGCCAATGTCCTTCCGCCTATAGGCGGAAGGCACGGAGTACCAGTTCCGTAAGCGATACCGGTTCCGTCGGTTCCGCCTTTAGGCGGAAGCACACCCTCTTCCACGAACGCACGGAAGTACGTGTCGAGGAGCGCCGCATCGAGCGGCGTGACCTGCACGTTCGCGGCAGCGATCAGTGTGTGGGTGCGCCCTGCATCGAGATGCGGGCGGCGCCGGTCCTCGTGCAGCTCGGGAATCGTCAGACCCTCGTCTCGCTCGTCCAGGAAGAACGGGCGAAGCGCATACAGCGGATGCCCTGGCGCGCGCGCCCCGTCGCGGAGACGCGCCGTCCACTCGCGATACGGCACCAGGCGGACGTTGTACCCGTACACCCGCATCCACAGTACGCACTCGCGCCAGTGCCGCGGACGCGGATGCACGAGGTGGAGCAACGACGCTGGCGTGCCGCTCAGGCGCACGATCATCTCTGCCGCGGCGTCTACAGGCAACGCGTCGAGCGACCAGTCGAGATCTGGCGCGGCGCCCATACGGACGCATCCGGCAATGAGCGCGGTCAGCATGTCGCCCGCGTTGAAGTGGCCGGTGCGGCTGTGGCCGCTGAGGAGGGCAGGACGATAGATATGCGTGCGCAATCCCCGCGCCGCCGCCTGTCGGACGAGCGCTTCCGCCACCGCCTTGGTTTGCGCGTAGCCGAAGTGCAACCCGTCAATCGGCGCCATGGGGTCGCTGTCCTCATCGACCCGCATCGGCCCGCGCGTCGAGTAGCAGACGCTCACGCTCGACACGAAGTGGAATGCCGCGTCGGCGTCGATGGCGAGCCGCAGCAGCTCGCGCGTGCCGCCGACGTTGACGTCGTGAAGCGCGGCATAGGATCCGATCCAGTTGACCGCCGCGCCGGCATGGCAAATGGTGTCGACCGACGCCACCAGCCGTGTCCAGTCCTCGAGCGACAGGCCCGCACGGGGACGCGAGAGATCACCCGCGACCGTGTCCACGCGATCCACATTCGACGAAAGAGCGCGCGGTTGCCGCACCAGACAGGTCACATGTGCGCCGGTGTGCGCGACGAGACGATCGAGGATCTCGCGGCCCAGGAACCCGGTCGCGCCGGTCAGCAACACGTGCCGCGCGGTCATCAGATCGGCGCTCGTTCGCCGGCGCTCTGGCCGGGCGCGTAGGACGATGTCAGGAGGCAGCACTGCGTCCGCGCGCATGCGCTCGATCTCATTCGCGGGAGCTGGCGCGAGAACCGCCGCGGCAAGCGACCGGATGGTCGACGCTTCCGTCACGGCGTCGATCGGCACCGTCACACCGAGCGCCGCCTCGATCGCTGCGGCGAGCTCGATGCAGCCGAGCGAGTCGAGCCCGAGCCGCGCGAACGACACATCGGGATCCATCGCGACCAGCCTCAGATGCTGCGCCGTCACGTTGGTGAGTGCGTTGAGGAGATCGAGACCCGCATGTGCGGACTCGGGACGCACGACGAGTGACTGGGGACCAAGCACTCGCGGATGGGCACTCATGAGGCTGCCGCCCAGAACGACACCGGCGTCATCCGTCCGCTCAACAGTCCTTCGCGGCACGCGAATCGCTGCAGCTTGCCGCTCGTCGTTTTCGGGATCGTGCCGGGCGGCACGAGCGCGACTGCGCTGACCTGGATCCCGTGTGCCGCGCCAATCGCTTCGCGGATGTCGAGGATGACCGCAGCGGGCGATACGTCGGGCGGCGCCGGCGACTCCATCTCCGCCGCGACCGCCACGTCGTCGCCATCGGTCCCCGGCAGCGCGAACACCGCGCAGCAGCCGGCACGCAGCCACGGCGATGCGCGCTCGACGGTGCCTTCGATGTCGTGCGGATGATGTTTGACGCCGCGGACGATCAGGACGTCCTTCATTCGTCCGGTGACGTGCAGGCCGTCCTCCGCCAGGACGCCGAGATCTCCGCTGCGCAGGAATGGGCCCTCGCCGCCGGCCGCGAGACGCGCCTCGAACGTCGCGCGTGTGGCCTCCGGTTGTCGCCAGTAACCAGCAGCAACTCCGGGACCGCGGATCCAGATCTCGCCAGGAACACCAGGCGCACACGGCTCCAATTTCTGTGGATCGACGATCCGCACGTCCGTTCCGGGCGCCGGCGATCCGCAGGCGATGCTGGGACCCGCGCCGGTGGCAACGAGCAGCGTCGCTTCCGCGAGCCCATACGACGGCCGGAAGGCGGATCGATCGAAGCCGCACGGTCCGAACGCGTCTGCGAAGCCGTCCAGCGTCGATTGTCGAATCGGCTCGGCGCCGTTGAAGGCGAGGCACCAGCGTCGAAGGTCGAGCCCCATCCGCTCGGCCGGCGTGATGCGACGGACGCACAACTCGTAGGCGAAGTTCGGGCCGCCGCTGATGGTGGCGCGCGTGCGCGAGATCGCGTGCAGCCAACGCGCGGGACGCTGGAGAAATGCCGCCGGCGACATCAGCCATGCGGGGAAGCCGCTGAACGCGGGCTGCAGGATGCCCTGAATGAGTCCCATGTCGTGGATCACCGGCAGCCACGACACTGACGCGCTGTCGGGACCGTGCGCGGCCAGCGCGTGTGCTGTCTCTTATACACATCTCC
>JBKPRU010000066.1:0-4776 GCA_046734675.1 Acidobacteriota bacterium | reverse complement strand
GGCTCAGGGCTCAGGGCTTAGGGCTCACGGCTCAGGACTTATGGCGCTGTCGTGACGGGCGTAGGCCGGGTCTTTAGACCCGGCGACAAGTGCATTACCGGCGCGTTCACGCTCCGGCGGGTCTAAAGACCCTACAGCAGCAAAGAATCGGCGCTTCGGGGCGGCGTTCACTCTTCCGTCTTCCGCCTTCCGTCTTCTGAAAATTACACCGATGTAATGTTCCGGCAAGCGCGCGGCAAGGTTGCGGATCGTCTTAACCAACAGAGGTAACCAACCAGCAACCATGCACACGAACCTATTCAAGAAAGGCAGCCTCGCTGCCATCGCGCTCGCGACGGTGACGGTCGCGGCGTGGAAGGCTCCCGATCGAACGGTCAGCGCGTCGCCCGTGCGGGCGGAAGCGCCGGCCAAGACGACGGCCGCCGCGCCTGCGGTGCCCGTTGCGTCCTACGCTCCCGTCGTCGAGCGCGTGATGCCGGCGGTGGTCACCATCCGCGTGGAAAAGCGCGCCTCGGCGATTCCAACCGACAGCCAGCTCCCCGACGATGATTTGCTGCGGCGCTTCTTCGGCCAGCGCATGCCGCAGATTCCGCGGCAGACCCCGCGCGGGGTCGAGCGCGGGTTGGGCTCCGGCGTCATTGTCAGCAATGACGGCTACATCCTGACGAACAACCACGTCGTCGACAGCGCCGACGAGGTGAAGGTCGAACTGCCCGATCGCCGCAGCTTCACGGCAAAGGTCATCGGCACCGATCCGCCGAGCGATCTCGCGGTGGTGAAGATCGATGCGCGGGATCTGCCGACGCTGACGCTCGGCGACTCCGATGCGATGAGGGTCGGCGACGTCGTGCTCGCGGTCGGCAATCCGCTGGGTGTTGGCGAAACGGTGACGTCCGGCATCATCAGCGCCAAGGGGCGGACGACGGACGTTGGCGACGGCAGCTATCAGGATTTCCTGCAGACCGACGCGCCGATCAACCACGGCAACTCGGGCGGCGCGCTCGTGAACGCCGGCGGGGAACTGATCGGCATCAACTCGCAGATCCTGTCGCCATCGGACGGCAACATCGGACTGGGCTTCGCGATTCCGTCGAACATGGCGCGGAACGTGATGGACCAGTTGATCAAGAACGGCACGGTCCGCCGTGCGAAGCTTGGCGTGACGGTGCAGGGCATCACGCCGGATCTGGCGACGACCCTCGGCCTGCCGTCGGCGAAGGGCGCACTGGTGAGCAACGTCGAGGACGGCAGTCCGGCGGGGCGCGCCGGCCTGAAGCAGGGTGACGTGATCACCGAGTACAACGGCAAGCCGGTTGCGGACAGCAACCAGCTGCGCAACGACGTGGCGAGCACGACTCCGGGCGCGAGCGTCGCGCTGAAGGTGTTCCGCAACGGCCGCAGCGAAACGATCAACGCGACGGTCGGCGAGCTGGCGTCGCGGCGGGATCGTTCGTCGCGCTCCAGCGAGCGCAGCTCGGAGGGCAAGTTCGGGATGAGCGTGCAACCGCTCACGCCCGATCTCGCCGAAGAGGCGGGCGTGCGCCGCAGCACGCAGGGCGTGATCATCACGTCGCTCGATCCGTCGGGCGTCGCGGCCGAAAGCGGATTTCAGGAAGGGGACGTGATCGAGAAGGTGAACGGCGTCGCCGTCACGACGGTCGACGAGCTGAAGAGCGCGCTCGACAAGAACGGCAGCAAGCCGTCGCTCCTCATCGTCAATCGGAAGGGCACGGACCTGTTCCTCACCCTGCGCGCTGAGTAGACAGACGTCAGTTGTCGGCCGGATCTTTAGACCCGGCGTCGGGAAGGCGCACCGTGAGGTGCGCCCTTCCTTTGTATGCCCGCTAAATCCTTCGCTGGAGCGCCACCACCAGTCCTTCCACGCTCTGACTGAATTGCCGCAACCGGTGAATCCGCTCGTGCGCCCCTTCGTGCCGCTGATCGATCGGGCAGTCGTAGTCGCCGGTCACGTGCGTGACGCGGCGTCCGCGCAGCGCGGCGTTCGCGAACATGAAGTGGCGCCATCCCCATCCGAGGTCGTCTGGCACGTCGCGCATGTCGTCAACGAGCGCGCGATGCATGACGAATGGGCCGTACGAATAATCGCCGGCCACGCGCGTGACCTCCGCGGTGAGGTGCGCGAGCGCCTGCTCGCAGTAGCGCTGTAAGGGTGCAAACGTCGCAAAGCTCGCCTCGCTGCGGGCAGCGACGGTGACGCCCACGTCGTTCTCGGATGGCGCGCGGCTCACGAAGTCGGCAAGGTGGCGCTCGAAGAACTCCGCCTTGTCACCTTCCGTGTACAAGACGAACGGCGTGTCGAGCGCGGCAGCCGTCGCAAGAGCAGCCTTGACCTGCGGCACCAGCCCGCGCGTCTGTGGCTTAACGAGCGTGACTCCCGGAAGATGTGTCATGAACTCGAGGAGCGCCGGCGACGATCCGCCGTCGGAGACGACGATCGGCAGCCCCGTGGTCGCGAGGTGCTGCATCGCGCGACGGATGAGCGCGTCTTCCTGGTCATCGCGCGCAAACGCGATCGTCGCGATGCAGACCTCAGGGGACAACATGGCGCGCGCAGCGCGCCTACCGCGTGCCCATCGGCCGCGACTCGTCGAGCGCCTGATACACGAGCGTCGAGAATTTCTCCGACGTGTCCGTGCTGTTCGGCATCAGCTGGATCATGAAGACCACGACCAGACGCTCGGCAGGATCGACCCGATACGACGTGCCATACGCGCCGCCCCAGCCGAAGCTGCCGACGGAGTACATGCCGCTCGCGCCATACCGGTCCGTTGTCTCGAATCCGTAGCCGAAGCCGAGTCCGTCCTTGGAGTGAAGCGTGCCGCTCTGGTTGGTCGTCATCAGTGCGACGCTCCGCGGCGACAGGATGCGCACGCCGTCAATCGTTCCGCCCAGGCGGATCGCCTCGAGGAAACGTGCGTAGTCACGTGCGCTCGAGAGCAGGCCCGCGCCGCCGGCGAAGCTGCGGCGAGGTCCCTCGATATAGTGCCCCTGTCCCTTCGCGCCATCGGGGGCGCGCTCGATCGTGCCGTCCGGGCGATTCGCGTAGACCGTCGCCAGACGGTCGCGCTGATCCGCGGGCAGATAGAAGCGCGTGTCCTTCATGCCGAGCGGACCGGTGATGTGCGACTCGACGTACTGGTCGAGCGGCTGCCCCGACGCACGCTCGACGACGCAGCCGAGGATGTCGGTGTTGTAGCCGTAGACGTAGGACTCGCCCGGCTGCGCCGTGAAGGGCAGCGTGCCGAGGCGCTCCATCGTGTCGCAGATCGGCTCGTCCTTGTCGGCGGTGTACCAGCCGTAGCCGGCGGCGGGGCCGAGCCCCTTCGCTTCGTACAACGACGCGACGAGCGGGTCCGTGCCGTAAGAAATCCCCGCCGTGTGGGTCAGCAGATCGCGAATCCTGATCTGGCGCGCGGCCGGAACGGACGCCATGCCGGTGTCGCTCTTGATCGCGACCGTCGTCTTCGCGAACGACGGGATGTACTGGCTCACGGGATTGCTCAGCGCGAGGCGGCCCTCCTCGACGAGCTGCAGGATCGCGACGCTGGTAATCGCCTTCGTCTGCGACGCAATCCTGAAGATCGTGTCGGTCGTCATCTTGCGCGACGACTCCTTGTCGCCCCAACCGAAGGCGCGCTCGTAGACGGGCCGTCCATCGCGCAGCACGAGGCCGACCGCGCCGGGGATCCGGTTCTCGTCGACGTAGCGCTGCAGCACCGAATCGATGCGCCCGAGGCGTTCGGTCGAGAAGCCGGCAGCGTTCCGGGATGCGACCGCCGCGCGCGCCGGCGCCGGCGCCGCCGCGTGCTGCTGGGTAAAGGTGACGGTGGTGAACGCGACAAAGAGCAGAACGGTAAGGCGGACCGTGTTTCTCATGCCGCGCATTCTAACGCGTGGACGGGTACCGGCTCCGCCTACACGGTAGGGCGCCTCTTCAGAGGCGCCTTTGTGGCGGCGTACCTAAAGGTGCGCCCTACCGTTGGCGCGGCACTCATTCGTAGCGCAGCGCGACGATCGGGTCGACGCGGCTGGCACGGCGAGCGGGCAGCCACACCGCGAACAGCGCGACCGCGGCGAGCAGGACCGGCACGCCGACGAAGACGATCGGGTCGCGGGCGGTCACGCCAAACAGGAACGCGGTGATCAGCCGCGCGAGCGCGAACGAGCCGGCGAGGCCGATGACCACACCCACGATCGCGAGCAGCATGCCCTGGCGGATCACCATCTGCTTGACCTGCGATACCTGCGCACCAAGCGCGAGGCGGATGCCAATCTCCTGCGTGCGCTGCTCGACGGAGTACGCCATGAGACCGTAGATGCCGATCGCCGCGAGCAGCAGCGCGCAGCCGCCGAACACCGACATGACCCACATGTTGAAGCGCTGCCGCGATACCGAGACCGCGACGATCTGGTCCATCGACTCCACGTTCGACACCGGAAGTCCCGTCGACTGGCGCAGCTGCTCCTGAATGGTGTTGCTCAGCGACTGCGGCGGCACCTGTGTGCGGACGATCCACGAGATCGGCGTCAGGCTGACATTCAGCGCGTTCGCCGCGTCGGGCACCTGCGCCTGCGGAATGAACATCTGCGGCTGCGGGTCGCTGTCGAGGCCGTTGCTCTTGATGTCGGCGACGACGCCGACGATCTGTCGTTCACCTTCCGTCGAGAACTCGCGCATGACCCCCTTGCCGATGACCAGGCGATCGTTCAACGGATCCGCCTTCGGCCAGTACTGCTTTGCCATCGCCTCGTTGA
>JBKPRU010000065.1:0-4942 GCA_046734675.1 Acidobacteriota bacterium | reverse complement strand
CGTCGGCACCTCGACGACGATCGGGGGCGCGTCCTCCGGCCGCGTCCCCTCTTCCGTGCCTTTGGTCCCGGCCGGCAGATCGGAGAGCCCGATCGTCGGAGTCGCTCCGTTTGTGCGGGTCCGTGTGTCTTCGGATTGGGATTCTCGTCCGCGAGGGGCGCCCGAACCGTGGTGGGTCTCGTTGTGCTTGTGGTCGGCCATTACAATCTGAGCCGTGGGGGTGCAAGATTAACGCCGAGGTACTTACGTGAAGGTCGAGGCGTTCGATTTTGCGCTGCCGCCTGAGCTGATTGCGCAGGAAGCCGCGCCGCGCGGCGCCTCACGGTTGCTCGTCCTCGACCGGGCAACAGGCAACCTCGACCACACTCACGTCCGCGAGCTTCCACGGTTCTTCCGGCCGGGCGACGTCCTGGTCACGAACGACACGCGCGTCTTTCCCGCGCGCCTGCTCGGCCACCGCGTCCCGAGCGGCGGGGCGGTGGAATGTCTGCTGCTCAGCCGCGAAGAGCACACGACGGGAGCCGAGACGTGGACGGCGTTGATGCACCCCGGGCAGAAACTCAAGGCGGGCGCGCTGGTGCGGTTCGAAGGGCAGGGCGGCGTCCTGATGGCCGAAGTGCTGGAGCGGCAGTTCTTCGGACGCCGGCGCATCAAGCTATGGGTCGAGCGCGGCGAGAGCATCGACTCCGTGACCGACGCGCTCGGCCACGTGCCACTGCCTCCTTACATTCATCGCGCCGACACGCTCGCGGATCGCGAGCGCTATCAGACGGTGTTTGCGGCGCACCGCGGGTCGGTCGCCGCACCGACGGCGGGTCTCCATTTCGATGCGGCGCTCGTGGCGGCGCTGGACGCGGCCGGCGTGGAGCGCACGTCGATCACGCTGCACGTCGGCTACGGCACGTTCAAACCGGTCCGCGTCGACGAGGTGGAGGAGCACGAGGTCGACCCCGAGCCCTACGAGATCAGCGACGCGTCGGCGGCGATCGTCAACCGCGCGCTCGACGAGGGACGCCGCGTCATTGCCGTCGGCACGACGAGCACGCGCGCGCTCGAGGATGCGGCCGAGCGCGGCGGCGGACGCCTCGTCGCCGGCCCCGGCGACGCGCGCCTGTTCATCTTTCCGGGATTCACGTTCAAGGTGATCGCGGGATTGATGACCAACTTCCACCTGCCGCGATCGTCGCTGCTCATGCTCGTGTCGGCGTTCGCTGGTCGCGATCCGGTGCTTGCGGCGTATCGCGCGGCCGTCGAGCGGCGGTACCGGTTCTACAGCTACGGCGACGCGATGCTGATTGTCTAGGCGGCGCCTCACGCCCCGGCGGGTCTAAAGACCCGCCCTACACCTGTCAATGATGCTGATTGTGTAGGCGGCGCGTCACGCCCCGGCGGCCAGCAGGCGTAACCAGAATGACGGTAGGGCGCCTCTTTAGAGGCGCCGTCATGAAGGCGCACCTGAAGGTGCGCCCTACCGTGCACCCGCACCTCTTAGACTCACCTCATTCCCACGTAGGCCGGGTCTTCCGCCTTCGCGCGAGCGCTTCGGCGAGACACGCCGGAGCCTTGGCGGAGGCGGTTAGACCCGGCGATCGCATAGCATTGACGCCCGTGCCGTTCTCCTACGACGACTTCGATCTGTCGGGCGTCCGCACCTATCCACTCGCCTCGCGGGCGAGCAAGGCCAACGCCTCCGACTTCGCGAAACCGTTCGCGCGGGGGAGTGGCGTCGGCGGACTGCTGGACTCGCTGCCATCGATGCTCGGCGCGTCCGACTTCAAAGCGGTCGTGCGCGCGATCCGCGACGCCAGAGCCGGCGGCCGCGGCATCCTCTGGGGCTTCGGCGCGCACGTGCTGAAAACCGGCGTGTCGCCGATCCTGATCGACCTGATGGAGCGCGGATTCGTCTCGGCGCTGGCCACCAACGGCGCCGGCATCATCCACGACTTCGAGATCGCGCTCTCCGGATCGACGTCCGAAGACGTCGACGAGGCGCTCGGCCCCGGACGCTTCGGCATGGCCGACGAGACCGGACGTCTGCTGAACGGCGCCATCAACGACGGCGTGAAACGCGGGCTCGGGCTCGGACAATCCGTCGCCGAGTATTTGCAGAAGGCGCAGCCCGCGCACGCGTCGCTCAGCGTCGTCGCGGCGGCAGCCCGGTTGAACATCCCGATCACGGTGCACGTGGCGATCGGCACCGACATCATCCACATGCACCCGGCCGCGTCAGGCGCCGCGCTCGGCGAAGGCAGCTTGCGCGATTTCCGCTTCTTCGTGTCCAACGTCGCGCGTCTCGAGCGCGGCGTGTACCTGAATTGCGGATCCGCGGTCGTGCTGCCGGAGGTGTTCCTGAAGGCGGTGGCGCTCGCGCGCAACCAGGGACGTTCGCTCGATGGCCTGACGACCGTGAATCTGGACTTCGTCCGGCTGTATCGTCCGCAGACGAACGTCGTCTCGCGTCCGGTCGCGGGCGTTGGCAAGGGTTATTCGATCGTCGGGCACCACGAGATCATGATTCCGCTCCTCGCGGCGGCGCTCGTGGACGGCTAGTCCTGACTGACCACACTCGTGTCCAAGCGCTTCGAGCGGATCGGCCCCTATCGCGTGATCGAGCGGATCGGCCGCGGCGGGATGGGCGAAATCTTCACCGCCCACGACGAGCGGCTCGGCCGCACGGTCGCGCTCAAGACGATCTCCGCCGAGTTGGTGCCTGACGACGAGTCGCGGGCGCGCCTGCTCGCGGAGGCGCGCGCGGCGGCGGCGCTGACCCACCCGTTCATCTGCACGATTCACGATGCGCTCGAGCACGACGGCGTGCCCGTGATCGTCATGGAGTACGTGGAGGGGGAGACGATCGCGCACCGCGTCGAGGCGGGCGCGGTGCCGTCGCCGGAGATCTACCGGGTCGCCATCGAGGTGGCCGAGGCGCTCGCCGTCGCGCATGCGCACGGAACGATCCATCGCGACATCTCGGCGGCGAACATCATGATCGCGCGCGACGGGCACGCGAAGGTCATGGATTTCGGTCTGGCCCGGACGCGCCGTCCGCCGGAGGTCAGCGGCGCGACCCTCACCGCCCCGAGCGTGACGATGGGGATCGTGGTCGGCACACCGCCGTATCTCGCGCCCGAGGTCCTGAGCGGCGAACCAGCAAGCGGACGAAGCGATCTCTATTCGCTCGGCGTCGTCCTGTACCTGATGGCGACAGCGCGTCTGCCGTTTGTCGAAGACACGACGCCGGCGTTGATGGCGGCGATCCTTACCCGTGCCGCGATCGCGCCGCGCACACTAGTGCCGTCGCTGCCGGTCGCGCTCGACGCGATCGTCATGCGGCTCCTGCAGAAGGATCCGGCGGCGCGCTTCGAGTCGGCGCGCGCGCTCGTCGAGGCGCTGACCGGCGCGGCGACCGACACGGATCGCGAGCGCGTCGTGCGCTCGGTCGCGGTGCTGCCGTTCCGCGCGCTGGGGCAGGCCGCGGCCGACGACGATGTCGGCCTCGGGTTGGCCGACGCCACCATCACCGAGCTGGCAGCCGTGCGGTCGCTGCTCGTGCGGCCGACCGCGTCGATCCTTCCTTACCAAGGACGGGTGGTCGATCCCGTGCACGCGGGACGCGAGCTGTCGGTCGACGCGGTCGTCGACGGCAGCCTGCAGCGGCGCGGATCGCAGGTCCGCGTCACCGCGCAGCTCCTCAGCACGTCAGACGGCAGCCCGCTCTGGGGAACGAAGATCGACGCGAGCGTCGACGATGTGTTCGCGCTGCAGGATCAGGTCGCGCGCGAGGTGATGCGCGCGCTCAACGTGACGGTCACCGATGCGGACCAAGTACGCCTCGAGCGCGCGCCGCGCGCCGAGCTCGAAGCGCGTGAGCACTACCTGCGCGGCCGCGTGCACATGACACGCGAGCCGAGCGAGAGCATCGACGCGGCCATCGACGAGTTCCAGCGCGCCATCGCCATCGATCCGTCGTTCGCCTCCGCGCATGCCGGACTGGCGATGGCGTACAGCCGCATGGCGTTCACGTTCAAACCCGACTCCGACCTCCACGCCCGGGCCGGGGAGATGCTGGCGCGCGCGCTGGCCATCGATCCGGCGCTGCCGGAGGCGCGGTTCATTCGCGGGTGGCTGTCGTGGACGCCCTCCTCCGGGTTTCAGCACGAGTTCGCGATCCGCGAGACCTGCGCGGCCATCGCCGGCGCGCCCGGCTTGAACGAAGCGCACCATCTCCTCGGCATCGTGCTCACGCACGTGTCGCTCTTCGACGAATCGGCGCGCGAGTTGGAGCGCTCCCTTGCGATCGATCCCGGCAATGCGAACGCTTACATGCACCTCGGGTGGACGAAGTACCTCGCGGGCCATCTGTCGGAAGCGCTCGAGATTTCCGCCGAAGCCTGGCGCCGAAGTCCGTCGGCGTGGGCCGGTTACCAGCTCGCATTGACCGAGCTGCAGCTCGGCCTGCTCGACGAGGCCGAGAAGGTCGCCGTCGCCGCGTCGCGGCAATCGCCGGAAGACGTCCTGCAGTATCCGCTGGCCGGTTTGATTGCGGCACTGCGCGGCAACGACGCAGAAGCGGAGCGGCAGATCGCGCAAACCGTGGAGCACCGCAAGGCGTTCGGCCACTACCATCACGCGCAGTACGACGTCGCATGCATCAATGCTCTGCTCGGCCGCCACGACGAGGCGATGCAGTGGCTCACGGACGCCGCCCGCAACGGGTTTCCGTGTCGCGGGACGTTCCTGCGCGACCGGCTGCTCGCGCCGCTGCGCCGCCGGCCGGATTTCGCCACGCTGATCGAGGAAGTGGCGGCGGAACGCGAGCGCTGCCGCCGCGCGTACTATGAATCGCGTGAGTCGGTGTAGTTGCCGGGTCTGAAGACCCGGCCTCGGTGGAAGTACCCTCAACAGATGTAGGCCGGGTCGGTAGACCCGCCGGAGTAACAGG
>JBKPRU010000064.1:0-10788 GCA_046734675.1 Acidobacteriota bacterium | reverse complement strand
GTTTCCTGTCGGGCGCGGGCCTGACGGTGCGCGGCGAGCTCGCGCGCGTCACCGGTCTCTCGCGATCCGACGCCGGCCGCGGCAATCGCGCGCTCGTGCGCGAAGGATACGCGGTGATGCTGGCGCCCGGCGTGTATCGACTGGCGGAACCGCTCCATCAGCCGATGGTCCAGTAGTAGACTCTCCGCGTGCTCGTTCACAAGCCCGACGTCGACTTCTGGTTCGTCACCGGCAGCCAGCACCTCTACGGCCCCGAGACCCTCGAACAAGTCGCGCGCGACAGCCGCGCCATCGTCGACGGCATCAACGCCGCCGCGCTGGTGCCGTATCGTCTCGTCTGGAAGCCGACGGTGACCACGGCCGAAGAAATATCAGCGGTGCTCGAAGCGGCGACCGCGGACGCGCGGTGCGCCGGCGTCATCACGTGGATGCACACCTTCTCGCCCGCGAAGATGTGGATCCGCGGCCTGACCGTGCTCCGGAAGCCGCTGCTGCAGCTCCACACGCAGTTCAATCGCGACATCCCGTGGCCGTCCATCGACATGGCGTTCATGAACCTGAATCAGAGCGCGCATGGCGATCGCGAGTACGCCCACATCACCGAGCGGCTGGGGCTCGCGCGCGCGATCGTCGCGGGGCACTGGCACGAGGCCGAGACGCTGCGCCGCGTCGGCGTGTGGGCGCGCGCCGCCGCCGCCGTGACCGAGGGCCGCACCGCCCGCTTCGTGCGCTTTGGCGACAACATGCGCGAGGTGGCGGTGACCGAAGGGGACAAGGTCGCGGCACAGATTCGCTTCGGATGGAGCGTCAACGCGTACGGCGTCGGCGAGCTGGCCGCGCGCGTCGCGCGCGTGAGCGCCGGCGACGTTGACGCGCTGATCGACGTCTACAGGAAAACCTACACCATCGACGCGGCGCTGCTCGCGGATGCGAAGCAGCTCGAACGGCTGAAGGTCCAGGCGCGCCTCGAGATCGCGATCCGCACGTTCCTGGAACAAGGCAACTATCGCGGCTTCACGACCAACTTCGAGGATCTCTACGGGCTCGATCAACTGCCTGGCCTCGCCGCGCAGCGGCTGATGGCGGACGGCTACGGCTTCGGCGCCGAGGGGGACTGGAAGACGGCGGCGCTCGTGCGCGCCATGAAAGTCATGGCGGATGGTGTACCGGGCGGCACGAGCTTCATGGAGGACTACACCTACCATCTCGAAGAGGGAAAGCAGGCGGTGCTCGGCTCGCACATGCTCGAGATCTGCCCGTCGATCGCCGCGGACAAGCCGCGTCTCGAGATCCACCCGCTCGGCATCGGCGGCAAGGATGATCCGGCCCGGCTCGTGTTCAACGCGGCGCCGGGCGACGCGGTCAACGCATCGCTGGTGGAGTTCGGCGATCGCTTCCGGCTGGTCGTGAACGAGGTGCAGACCGTCAAGACTCCGCACCCGATGCCGAAGCTTCCAGTCGCGCAGGCGGTGTGGATCCCGTATCCCGATTTCACGACCGGCCTCGAAGGATGGCTCTGGGCCGGCGGGGCGCATCACACCGGGTACTCCACCCAGCTCGGCGCCGAGCACCTGCGGATCTACGCCGACCTTCTCGGCCTGGAGTTCGTCCGCATCGGCAAGGACACCTCACTGGAGGATGTCCGGATGCAGCTCGCCGTGCAGGAGCTGCTGGCGACGCGAGGTCGATGACGCTCGGCCACCTCACGCTCGCGACGAGCGAGGTCGAGCGGACTGCCGCCTTCTTCGAACGGACGCTCGGATACAAGAGGAAGCCGACGCCCGCCAACTCGCCAACCGAGGTGGTCTGGCTCGAGATCGGCCGCGGCCAGGAACTGCACGTGCTCTTTGTCGCCAACTTCGTCGCGTCCGCGTTCGAGGGGGAGTTCGGACGCCACGTCGCCGTTTTTCATGCGCGCGAAGACTTCGCGCGGCTCAAGCAGCGGCTCGCCGACGAGGGCGCAGAGATCATCGCGCCGCTCCGCGCGACGACCTTCGAGCGCTTCTTCTTCCGCGAGCCGATCAACGGCTACGTGTTCGAGGTCGTGGACGCCGCGCGCGCGCCGGCGTGAGGCTGACCGCTTCTAAAATCCTTTCGCCATCCACTTCGACCAGTAGAACGTCAGCGGGACCTTGCCCGTGTTGACGATCCCGTGAAGGACGTTGCCGGCGCAGTACATGATCGATCCCGGTCCCACCTGCGTGGTCTTGCCATCGCACTCGATCTCGCCGGTCCCGTCGGAGACGATGAGGAACTCCTCTTCCGGATGCCGGTGCGGCGGATGCGGCGACGCGCCCGGGTCGAGCACCGCCATGCCCGTGCACATGCCGGTGAGCTGGTCGGTGGGTCCGTTGTAGTGGACGAAGACGCGGCAGCCGTTCTGCGCGTCCGCCGTCAGCGCGTTCAGATTGATCACGCCGTCGCGCAGCTTGCCAGCCGCCGCGTCGACGTCTACGACGCTTTCTTTCTTGTCAGCCATCCGGGGATGATTCTCGATCTCGACAGACCGGTCAAGATCGGCGGACCCGGCGCGTGCACCGGGTCCGTCGCGTGGCTATGACTTGAGCGAGGTCCCGAACAGCCGCTTCGCCACGTCCTCGAGCATGCCCTTGTCGATGCCGTCGGGTCCAATCGGCGCCGTGAGCTGCGGCTCTTCCGGATGCGCAGGCACCGGACCTCCGGCGGGCGGCCCATCGACGACGCGCAGCTCGGAGCCGTCCTCCGGGTGCGGCCCCTTCCAGATCTGCGAGATGCCGCGATAGTCCTCCGGGCTCATGCGATACATGACTTGGTGCAGTCCCTTCGCTTCATGTTTCATCGCCTCGGGGAACCGCTTGTTGCTGATGTCGGGAATCGGCAGCAGCTTGCCCACGTCGACTCCGGTCAGCGTCTCGAGCGCCTTCGCATACGCGACCACGTGCGTGCCGCCGCGGACGAGCAGGTAGCCAACCATCTCGCGCGCGACCGGATCGTCGACCATTTCATACACGCGGATCTTGTTGGCGCGCGCGCCGCACTCGAGGAAGAAGTTGTGCAGCAGATCGAGCTTGAGGTTGCCGCTGGAGAACACGTAGGTTCCGTTCCAGGGATTTCCCTGGGAATCGATCGGGAGCGCCGTCTGGCCGCTCGCGATGAAGTGGTAGTGGTTGCGCGCGTCGGTCGCCACTTCGAGCGGAGTGTCCGAAGGGTCGCTTCCCCGCGTGGTGGATCCAGTCAGCAGCATGTTGATCGTATGGCTGACGAGCTCGATGTGTGCGAACTCTTCGGCCGCGATGTTGGCGATGAGGTCGTAGAACGGCTTCATCTTCGTACTGCCGCGGAAGTTGAACGACTGAAACGTATAGTTCATGAGCGTCGACATCTCGCCGAACTTTCCGCCGAGAAGTTCCTGCACGGCGGACGCGGAGTTCGGTGATGGATGGCTCGGTGGGGGCAGCTCGATGGCGAGCCGGTCGATGCGAAGAATCATTGGGCTCCTCGTCTGTATGTCGGTGTGAGTTAGGTGCCGATCACAGATGCAAGAAGCCTGTCGATTTCATGCTGAGCGACTCCTAACGTGGCGGGTCTAAAGACCTGCCCTACACCTGTCACAGCGAGTGGAACGCACCTGCGCTAGTCGTTTCGGGTTATTGACCGCATTGCGCCGCATCCATACAGTGCGGCCCCATGTCGCGTCTCACCGGCGTTTCACGCTGGCTGTGTGTTCTCTTCATCCTCGCCTCGACCGGGTCCGTTGCCGCGCAACAACCCGGCGCGTCGGCCGCGCTGCGCGGCCGCGTTCTCGACCCGCAGAAGCGCGGCGTCCCGGCGCGCGTGCAGGTCTTCGACACCCACACCGGCTTGACGCGCGAGACCCAGGCCGACGCGTCGGGCAATTTCGCGGTGTCCAACATCGCGCCGGGCGACGTCGATGTCGTCGTTTCCGCGCAGGGCTTCGCCGAGCGCCGCATTCAGGCCGTCCATCTCGAGGTCGGCCAGGCTGCCGAAGTGGAAATCGACATGCGGCTCTCCACCGTCGAGGAACGTGTGACAGTGGCCGGGGACGCCGGCACGGTCAACGTCCTCAGCTCGGTCGTCGGTTCCGTCGTGTCCGCCCGTGAGATCGAATCGCTGCCGCTGAACGGACGCAACTTCCTCGAGCTCGCGTTTCTGACGCCGGGTAGCTCGCCTGCGCCGAACTTCGATCCAACGAAGGCCCAGTCGGTCGTCGTCTCGTCGGCCGGGCAGGCCGGCCGCGGCGGCAACGTCACGATCGACGGCATGGACGACAACGACGATGTGGTCGGCGGCCCGTTGATGAACGTGTCGCAGGACGCGGTGCAGGAATTCCAGGTCGCGACCAACCGCTTCTCTGCCGAACTCGGTCGCTCCGCTTCGTCGGTGATCAACGTCGTGACGAAGTCCGGCGGCGACGACGTGCATGGTTCCGCGGCCGTGTACCTGCGCGACGAGGCGTGGCAGGCGCTGCCGGCGACGCTCGATCGAAGCCTCGCGGGGGATCCGCCGTTCAATCGCCAGCAGGTGCCGCTCACGCTCGGCGGGCCGTTGCGGCGGGGCCAGCTGTTCGGGTTCGGGTCGATTGAAGTGCGGAATCAGAACGGGGGCACGTTGGTTGGCATCCGCGACACCGCGTCGAGAACGATCACGCGAACGTTCGCGCCGGCGCCGCTCGACGATCTACTCGCGACGTTCCGCGGCGACTGGCACGCCAACGCGAACAACACGGTGATGTTCCGGTATTCGGGGCAGCGTGAAGACGACACCGCGACGAGCGCGCTCGACCGCGCGATCGGCAGCGCCTCGCAGCGGCAGTCGTCACGGAACCGCATCCACTCGGCAATCGTGACCTGGAACCGCATTCTGTCCGCGCGCGCGGTGAACGTGCTCAGCGGCAGCGTGAGCTCGTTCGATAATGCGATCACCCCGGTTGCGCCGGGCGTGCAGCTCACCTACCCGAGCATGCTGGACGGCTCGTCGTTCCGCGTACCGCAAGGAACGACGCAGTCACGGTGGCAGTTCTCGGACGCGCTGTCGCTGTCGCGCGGCACGCATCAGTGGAAGTTCGGCGGCGAGGTGCAACGCGTCAGCGGCGATTTCCAGCTGGGGGTCTTCCGCGACGGACGGATTGAATTCGTCGAGGACTTCCCCGACTTCGATCGCAACGGCGACGGCCGCGTCGACGACAACGACCTGCTGTTCGCGGTCACGCTGCGCAGCGGCAAACCGGATCGGGATCTGCTCATCCCGGACGCGAACAACGTGCACCTCGTCGGGTTCGCGCAAGACGACTGGCGCATCCACCCGCAGCTGTCGCTGAACCTCGGCGTGCGCTACGAGATCGATACCGACGTGAACAACATCAGCCGCGTCGACGAGCTGAACCCGCTGGTGCTGCCCTTCGTGCCCGAACCCCGCGAGCGCGACACCAACAACGTAGCGCCGCGCGTCGGCTTCAACTGGTCGACCGAGAACGCGCGCTTCAGCGTGCGCGGCGGCTACGGCATCTACTACGACCGCATCACGCTCGAGATCGAATCGCTCGAGCGCGGCCTCGACGGCCGCGCCCTGCCGATCGAAGTGCGCGCAGGTAACGTCTTCTTCGTCGACCAGAACGCCGGGACCGTCCCGCCGTTCGCGCCCAGCGTGTCGAACCCGTTCACCGGCTTCATCCTGCCCGGCGCCGGCGCGTCGGGCATCAACGTCATCGATCCGGACCTGCAGAACCCGATGGTGCAGCAGGTGTCGATCGGCTTCGAACGGCAGCTCGGCGCGCGCCAGGTGCTGCGCGCGGACTACGTGCACAACCAGGGCACCGACTTCATCATCGGCCACACCGTCGGCACCGTCTTCAACCCGGTCGTCGGCGGCCCGGACCGCGTGGTGATCCTCGGTCCTGAAGCGAAGACGAATTACGACGGGCTGCTCGTCGACTTCGAGCGGCGCTACACCGGCGGCTTCGGCTTCCGCGCCGCCTACACGCTGTCGAATTCGAAGAACTACGCGAACGACGACCAGATTCCGTTCGGTAACGGGCCGATCGATCCGAACAACCTCGCGGCCGAGTATGGTCCCGCGCCCAACGATCAACGCCATCGTCTCGCGTTGTCCGGCATCGTCGGTCTCGCCCATGGATTTCAGGTGGCCGGGTTGTGGCGCGTCGCATCGGGCGTGCCGATGGACATCCAGATGCCGAGCGGTCAGAGCCGCATCCCGGTGCTGTCGCGCAACGCCGGCGGACGGGTGTTCACGTCGGCGAGCGAGCTGAACACCTACATCGGCGGGTTGAACGCCAACGGCGGGATCAACGACGAACTCCTGCCGCTCGTCTCGGGTGACGCGCGGTTCAACGACACGTTCAGCTCCGTCGACGTGCGGCTCTCGAAGACGTTCTCGTTGGGCCAGGCGCGGCTCGAGGCGATGGCGGAACTGTTCAACGTCTTCAACACGACCAACATCCTCGGGACGTCCACGGTGAACTATTCGGGTTTCTCCAATGTGCTCGTGCGCGACTCGAACGATCCATCGAATCCCGGGTACCTGCAGTCGTCGCAGTTCGGACGACCGGTCAGCACCGCGGGCGGCGTGTTCGGATCGGGCGGACCACGCGCGCTGCAGCTGGGGGCGCGCGTGACGTTCTGATGGCGGTGAAAACAGACGGCCGTGCGCCCGCCAGGCGCGAGCTCGGTCTGTGGTCGGCAACGGCACTCGTGGTCGGGCACACGATTGGCGTCGGCATCTTTCTCACACCCGCGGGATTGATCGGCGCGCTCGCATCACCGGCGCTGACGCTCGGCCTTTGGATCGTGTGCGGCGCGATCGTGCTGGCCGGGGCGCTCACATTCGGCGAGCTGGCGTCGCGGTATCCGCAGGCAGGCGGTCCCTACGTGTACCTGCGTGAAGGGTGGGGCGAGCGGATCGCGTTCCTCTATGGATGGCAGGCGCTGCTCATCATGGACCCGGGAATCACGGCGGCGCTGGCGTCGGGGTCATCGCAATACCTCATCGTGCTGTGGCCATCGGCGGCGGGCGCGGAGCGCGCGATTGCCGTCGCGGTCATCTGGCTGCTCGCCGCGCTCAACATGCTGGGCCTCAGGTTCTCCGCGCGGGTGTTTGACGCCATGACCGTCTTCAAACTGCTCGCGTTCGCGGCTGTCATCATCCTTGCGTTCGCGGTGGGCGCGGGAAGCTGGGCGAACTTCGCGACGTCGAACGCGGCGCGCGCGAGTGCGCCGCCGCTGCCAGAGGGGCTGGCGATCGGACTCGTCAGCGTCTTCTTCTCGTTCGCCGGGTTCTGGGAAGCCAGCCGCGTCGCCGGTGAGGTGCGCGATCCGCGCCGCACGCTGCCGTTCGCCTTTGGGCTCGGCGTTCTGTGCGTGACGCTGCTTTACGTGGCGACGACCTGCGCGTTCATTTATCTCGTGCCCGGCCATGAGGCGACGAGCGCGTCGGCGTTCGCGCGGCGCGCCGGCGAAGCGATGCTGGGTGCGGCCGGACCCTCGATGCTCGCGGCGGTGGTGCTGCTGTCGGTGGTGGCGAGCACGATGGCGCTCCTGATGATGGCACCGCGCCTCTACGTGGCGATGAGCCTCGACGGGCTGTTCCCGGCGACGCTGGCGTCGGTGCACCGCTCAACCGAGGCGCCGGTTCGTGCGACGGCGCTGCTCGCCGTGCTCGCCAGCGCGCTCGTCATCGTCGGATCGTTCGATCAGATCGTGTCCTTCCTGATCTCCGCCGCGATGGGCTTCATTGCGCTCGCCGCAGCGGCGTTGTTCGTGATCCGGCGGCGTGCAGCCGAGGTCGGCGCGTTCCGCGTGCCGGCGTATCCGTGGACGCCGGCGGCGTTCGTGCTGCTGGTCGCGTGCGTGCTGGCGGTGCTGGCCATCAATCGTCCGCTCCAGGCGTTTGGCGGCCTGGCGATCGTCGCGCTCGGCTGGCCGGCGTACGATGTATTCGTGTCGGCGCGCCGCCGCCACGTGGCAGGCACGGTGTGATGCCGGCGTTGACAGGAGCGATGACCAGAAGGGACCGCATCCGTAACGGCGTGCGCGTCGCGATCTCCGCGTTCGTGCTCGTTCTCTTTATAATTGTCAGCCTGGGCTGGACGTGGACGACGCGCCACCAGCCGCCGCCGCTGAGGCTCGCCAGCCACGTCGTGCTGTCGATTGCGGCGCTGGCCGGCGCGTTCGCGCTCACGAGAATCTGGCGCAACGATCACTGAGGCAGGAAGGGTCTGGCCATGCACACGGCACACGCCGCCACGCTCGCGGTCCCCCGCGCGAGCTTCATCGATCGCCTGAACTCCGACCGGCATGAACTGGCGCTCCGTGTCTTCATGGTGATCGTCCTTGCGCACTGGGTAGAGCACCTGCTGCAGGGACTTCAGATCTACGTGCTCGGCTGGCCGGTGCCGGAGGCGCGCGGCGCCGTGGGGCTGTTGTTTCCGGCGCTGATCAAGTCCGAGGCGCTCCATTACGGCTACGCCGTCGTGATGCTAATCGGCCTCTGGCTGCTGCGGAGCGGCTTCACGGGCAGGCTCGATCGGTTCTGGTGGATGACGGCGTTGTGGATTCAGTTCTTTCACCACATCGAACACGCGCTGCTGCAGACGCAGGCGATCATCGGCCACAACCTGCTGGGCCGCCCGGTGCCGACGAGCATCGTGCAGCTCTGGGTGCCGCGCGTCGAGCTGCACCTCTTTTACAACACGATCGTGTTCGTCCCGATGGTGATCGCGATGTACTACCACCTGTTCCCGCCCGCGGACGAAACGGTGGCACCCCGGTGCTCGTGCGCGATCTACGCCGACGCCGCCTGATCGCGACTCGTGCGATCGCCGGCGTACTGCTGGCCACGACACTCGCGGCCGCGTGCCGCCGAACCTCGAACGAAGCGCGGCTCGACATCCGTTCGACGCTCACCCCGGCGTCCCCGGCGATTGGACCCGCAACGCTCGCGCTGACCGTCAACGACACCTCGGGAAACCCCGTCACCGGCGCACGGGTGCGTCTCGAAGGTCACATGTCGCATGCGGGAATGTCGCCGGTGTTCGCTGACGCGGTCGAAACGCAGGGCACGCCGGGCGCGTACACGATCGCGTTCACGTTCACGATGGAAGGCGATTGGATCCTGCTGGTCTCGGTCGTGCTGCCCGACGGGCGCAGGACCGAGCGTCGTATCGACGTGCGCGGGGTGCGCGCATCGAAATGACACCCCTCGCCTGGCGGCGGCTGCGCACGACCAGCCAGGTCGTCCTGCTGTGCATCGCCGCCATCATTGTCGTGCACGGGCTGTTCGGCCCGGACCTCGCGCCGAAGAACCTGTCGACGGTCCTGACGTGGATCCACTATCGCGGGCTGCTGATTGGCGCGCTGCTCGCTGTCGGCAACGTGTTCTGCGGCGCGTGCCCGATGATTCTCGTTCGCGATCTCGGACGGCGCGCCCATTCGCCGACGCGGCACTGGCCGCGATGGCTGCGTGGCAAATGGCTGGCGCTCTCGCTGTTCGCGGCTGTCCTGTTCGGCTACGAGCTCTTCGATCTCTGGTCGCTGCCGATGGCGACGGCCTGGCTCGTGGTCGGCTACTTCGGCGCGGCGCTGCTCGTGGACATGACGTTCAGCGGCGCGGCCTTCTGCAAACACGTTTGCCCGGTCGGGCAGTTCAACTTCATCGCATCCACGCTCTCGCCATTCGAGATCGGCGTGCGGGAGAGAGCGGTGTGCGAGGCGTGCACCACCGTCGACTGCATCAAGGGGCGTGACGTGGCGCCGGTCCCAGTTGCGTTCTTTCAGCGCGGGTGCGAGCTGGGGCTGTTCCTGCCGGCGAAGGTGGGCAATCTCGATTGCACGTTCTGCCTCGACTGCGTGCAGGCGTGCCCGCACGACAACGTCGGCCTGAACTGGCGCGTGCCAGGTGACGAGCTCGCCGACGATCGTCGGCGCTCGTCGATCGGCCGCCTCTCGCGCCGCACCGATCTCGCGGCACTTGCGCTGGTCTTCACGTTCGGCGCGCTGCTCAACTCGGTCGCGATGATCGGGCCGGTCTACGCGCTCGAATCATGGACGGCCGGCGCGCTGCACACGACGCACGAAGCCCCGGTCCTTGCCCTCATGTTCCTCGTCGCGCTCGTGGGTATCCCGCTGACGCTCACGACCGGCGCGGCATGGGTCACGCGACGCGTGACCCATGCGTCGGCGCTCGGCATCAAGGACATCGCGCTGCGGTATGCGTATGCGTTCGTCCCGTTCGGCGTCGGCGTCTGGCTCGCGCACTACAGCTTTCATTTCCTCACCGGCGTCGGCACCGTATGGCCGGTCGCGCAGAGTGCGGTGATCGACGCGACGGGCCGCGCGCTACTGGGAGATCCGAACTGGCAATGGCTCGGCCTGCGTCCGGGCGCGGTGTTTCCGCTGCAGCTCGGCTCAGTGCTGCTCGGCGCGCTTGGCTCGATCGTGCTCGCCCACCGCGTATCCGAGCGCGACTATCCCCATGCTCCGGCACGCGCGGCGGCGCCGTGGAGTCTCGTCATCGTCGCGCTGACGGTGCTGGCGCTCTGGATTCTCGCGCAGCCGATGGAGATGCGCGGCACGGGTCTCGGCGGATGATCCGGTGTTTCGAGCGCAGGGCGGTGCTGACGCTCGTGCTGCTCTTGTCGTCGCCGCCCGGCATCCTCGCGCACAGCGGACCGCCTTTCCCGATCGTCACCAGCCGCGTTGCCGGTCCCTACAGCATCTCGATCTGGACGGATCCGGATACGACCGACGATGGGAAGGCGGCGGGCCAGTTCTGGAT
>JBKPRU010000063.1:0-17262 GCA_046734675.1 Acidobacteriota bacterium | reverse complement strand
GTTGCGGCCTGCCGCGCTCGGCGACCGCGTCGCGGTCGGGCCGCTGGGGCTCGAAGGGATCGTGCAGGCCGTCCACGACAGCACGGCGGAGGTCGACGTGCGCGGCAAGCGTCTGCGCGCGCGGCTCGACGAACTGCGCGTCCTGGTGCCCGCATCTTCCGTCGCCGCGTCACCGTCGCGGGTGCGCGTGAACGTCGAGATGCAGCCGCGCACCGCCGCGTTGAGCGAGATCAACGTGATCGGCGCGACCTCGGACGAGGCGGTCACGCGCGTCGAACGCTTCCTCGACGACGCCGAGATGGCGGACCTCAGAAGCGTCCGTATCATTCACGGCTACGGCACCGGGCAGCTGCGTCGATCGATTGCGGAACTGCTCCGCGCGCATTCGTCCGTCGCCAACTTCGGCCCCGCACCGGACAACCAGGGCGGCGGCGGCGTGACGGTCGTGGAGCTGAAGGAATAGATGCCGCTGTTCCCTGCCTCGTTCGTGGACGACCTGAAGTCGCACGTCGACATCGTGCAGGTCGTGCAGGAGCGCGTGCCGCTCAAGAGGGCGGGCATCACGTGGAAGGGGCTCTGTCCGTTTCACGGGGAGAAGACCCCGTCGTTTCACGTGAACGGCGAGAAGGGCTTCTTCCATTGTTTCGGGTGCGGCGTCGGCGGCGACGTGATCAAGTTCGTCGAGCTGTACGACAAGGTGGCATTCCCCGACGCGGTCCGGCAGCTCGCCGCGCGCGCCGGTCTGCAGGTCCCCGAAGCCGAGCACGCGCGGCAGGATGCGGAAACGCAGCGCGAACGCGACGCGCTGCTGAAGGCGCACGAGGTCGCGGCGGCGTGGTTCTGCGAACAACTCGCGTCGCCGGCCGGCGCGGCGGCGCGGCGGCTGATCCGGGACCGCGGCATCACGGACGACACGGCCGCGCTCCTCGGGATGGGTTACGCGCCGGCGGGACGCGATGGGCTGCGCGCGCGTCTTCAGAAGGACGGTTTTCCTGAGGCGCTGCTCGTCCGCACCGGCCTCGTCGTCCAGCGTGAGGATGCCGGGGTGCGCGATCGGTTCCGCAACCGGTTGATGATTCCGATCGCCCGCGAGAGCGGGGCGATCATCGCCTTCGGCGGGCGGGCGATGGACGCGGGTCAGCAGCCGAAGTACCTCAACTCACCGGAAACCGCGATCTACGTGAAGGGGCGCACCCTTTACGGGCTCAACTGGAGCAAGGGGCCCATCGGGCGCCTGAAATACGCGGTGCTGGTCGAGGGGTATTTCGACTGGGCGCAGGCTTACCAGGCCGGTATCACGAACGTGGTCGCCTCGTCCGGGACGGCGCTGACGCCGGTCCAGGCGAAGCTGCTGCGCCGGTTCGGGTCGAAGGTGATCCTCAGCTTCGATCCGGACGCCGCCGGCCAGGGGGCGGCCGCGCGATCCTCGGAACTCATGGTGGCCGAAGGCTTCCAGGTGAATGTGGCGGTGCTCCCGGCCGGGGATGATCCCGATAACTACATTCGCAGACACGGCGCCGCCGCCTACCAGGAAATGCTTCGGCGGTCGAAGCCGTATTTGGAGTACCTGCTGGATCGCTCGGCCGCGGACGCGGACCTTACCCGGGACGAAGGGCGGGTCGCGTTCTTGAACCGCATGCTCACGGTCGCCGCGCGTATTCCGGACGCGGCGATCCGTGACCAATTTGCAGACAGGCTGGCGCATAAAGCGCGGATTACAGAAGAGGTCGTCCGAGCGGAGATCCGGAAGGCGGCCGTCCAGAAGCAGACGGCGATCGAGCAGGTGCAGCGGCGGCTCCCGTCGGCGGGACAAATAAAAGTCGCCGAAAAAGGGCTCATTTGGGCCCTCATCAACGATCCGGGGACGGCCGTCGCGGCGCTCGCCGAGATCGAGGCGGCGGATCTCGAAGGGCTGGCGACGGAGGGCATCCTCCGGCAGGCGCAATCCCTGCAGGGATGGCCGCCCGGGTCAATACCGGAAGCGCTGAACGAGCGTCTAAGTAAAGGAGAAGCGGCGCTGGTTCAGGAGATTGCGAGCGAAAAGGCCCCTCCCGGCAAGGACCTTTTCGACTGCACGAGCACACTCAAAAGCCTCCGGCGCGCGCGCGCCCGGGGCGAACTCGAACGCGAAATCAAACGGCTGCAGGACATCGGGGCGGGGCTCCGCCCGGATGAACTCGACGCCTTACTACGGAAGAAAATGGAGCTGCACCGGCTCCAGGACGACGAGTATCGCGTCCAGTAATCGGGTCATCGGTGGAAGGAACGCATCATACGCGGGGTCATTCAGGAGGAACGCAGTTGTCGATCGAAGAAAAATACGATGAGGTGAGGCAGCTTATCTCCATCGGCAAGGAAAAGGGCTACCTGCTGTACGACGAGGTCAACGAGCTGCTCCCGGCCGACATCACATCCTCGGACGAGCTCGACGATCTGTTCAGCACGTTCGGCAGCGCGGGCATCGAGGTCGTCGACTCCGAGAAGACCTACCGCGAGGAAAAGCTCCTCGATCGGACTGGCGAAGGGGCCGAGGAACTCGAGCTCGATCTCACTCCTGGCGCGCTCGACAAAACGAACGATCCCGTCCGGATGTACCTGCGCGAAATGGGCACGGTGCCGCTGCTCACGCGCGAGGGGGAAGTCGAGATCGCCAAGCGCATCGAACGCGGCAAGCTGGCCGTGATCAAATCGATCTCGCGGACGCCGACCATCGCCCGCGTCATCATGCAGATGGGCGACCAGTTGAAGAACGACGAGCGCAGCATCCGCGAGCTCGTGACGTTTGTCGACGAGGAGCTCACCGACGAGAAGATCGAGGACCGCAAGAAGCAGGTGCTGCGGCAGATCGACGCGGTACGCAAGGCCTGGGCGGCCTCCGAGAAGTGCAAGGAGAAGCTGGAGAAGACGCCGAAGGGCACGACCACGCGCGACAAGCGGAAGTACCGCCGCGTCCGCTGGGAGACGCTGCGCGCGCGCGTCGAGCTCTCGCAGTTGATCCGCAAGATCGAGTTCACCGAAACGATCAAGCGCCGCATGATCGACCAGATCAAGGACAAGGTCGAAGCGGTGATGCGCCTGAAACGCGAGATCGACTACATCGAGCGCCAGGTGACGATGAAGAACCGGCGGCCGAAGCTGAAGGAGGAAGAGAAGAAGAACCTTCAGAAGCGGCAGAAGGAGCTCAAGGTCCAGGTGAAGACCATGGCCGACGAGCTCGAGGAAACGCCGGAACAGCTGATGCGCACGCTCGAGACGATCTCGCGCGGCGAAGCGCAGGCCGAGCAGGCCAAGAAGGAGCTGGTCGAAGCCAACCTCCGCCTCGTCGTCTCGATTGCGAAGAAGTACACGAACCGCGGGCTGCAGTTCCTCGACCTGATTCAGGAAGGGAACATCGGCCTGATGAAGGCGGTCGACAAGTTCGAGTACCGACGCGGCTACAAGTTCTCGACCTACGCGACGTGGTGGATCCGTCAGGCGATCACCCGTGCGATCGCCGACCAGGCGCGGACCATCCGCATCCCGGTCCACATGATCGAGACGATCAACAAGCTGATTCGTACCTCGCGCGCGCTCGTGCAGGAGCTCGGACGCGAACCGACGTCCGAGGAAATCGCGCAGCGGATGGACATCCCGGTGTCGAAGGTGCGCAAGGTCCTCAAGATCGCGCAGGAGCCGATTTCGCTCGAGACCCCGATCGGCGAAGAGGAGGATTCGCATCTTGGCGACTTCATCGAGGATCGCCAGGTGGTGTCGCCGTCCGACGCGGTGATCAACCTGAATCTGAAGGAACAGACCGACCAGGTCCTGAAGACGCTGACCCCGCGCGAAGAGAAAGTCATCAAGATGCGGTTCGGCGTCGGCGACGGCAGCGAGCACACGCTCGAGGAGGTCGGCCAGAGCTTCGCGGTCACGCGCGAGCGCATCCGTCAGATCGAAGCGAAGGCGCTCCGCAAGCTGCGTCATCCTTCACGCAGCCGCAAGCTCAAGGCCTTCCTCGAAGGCAGAACGTAAAAGGCGGAAGACGGAAGACAGAAGACGGAAGGCCGGAAGTTTTCGTACTTCCTTCCTCCGTCTTCTGTCTTCCGTCTTTTTTGTTAATCTGGAATGGGCCCATAGCTCAATGGTTAGAGCCGCCGGCTCATAACCGGCCCGTTCCAGGTTCGAGTCCTGGTGGGCCCACCTTCGCGCGCGCTTGCCCGACCGCGCGGCTCCGGCGGGCAGGCCCATGCGAAGGTGTCCGCCGAAGCCGCGAAGGCGGACCGCAAGCAACGTTGAGCACTCAGCGCAACCGGGACCGCTGGGATAAGATGATTCGTATCCCGTGAATTCTGATCTTCAGCATCTAATCCGCCTTCAGCAACTCGACACGGACATCGACGGCGCGCGGCGCCGCATCGCGGAAATCCCTTCCATCCAACAGGCGCTCGATGCGCGCCTCGCCGAGCAGCAGGCGGCGGTCGCCAACGTCAAGCAGCGCCTCGCCGACAGCCAGGCGGCCCGCCGCACCACCGAAGCGGAAGTCGCCGCCCTCCAGACTCGCCTCTCCAAATACAAGGGGCAGCTCATGGAGGTCAAAACCAACAAGGAATACCAGGCGATGCAGAAGGAGATCGCGACGGCGGAGGAGAACGTCCGCTCGCTCGAAGATCGCATCCTCGAACGGATGGAAGAAGCGGAATCGCTCGGCCGCGAGCTGAAGACGGCCGAAGCGGCGCTCAAGGCGCAGCAGGACGAGATCGCGCGCGAGCGCACGCGCCTCGACGATGAAGCCGCGACCCTGCAGTCGCAGTCGACCGAGCGGACGGCGGCGCGCGCCGCGGTTGCCGGGCAGCTCTCGCCCAGCGCGCTGCACCTCTTCGAGCACGTGTCGCGGCAGCGCAAAGGACTCGCCGTCGCCGAAGCGCGCGACGGCATCTGCACCGTGTGCCACGTGCGCCTGCGTCCGCAGGTGTTCAACGAGGTCCGCCGCAACGACGCGCTGATCCAGTGTGACAGCTGCCTGCGGATCCTCTACTTCGTCCCCACACCCGCGCCGAACGCCGGCACCTCACACCCCTCGTGATCACCGCGTACATCGACGGCGGGGCGCGCGGCAATCCCGGACCGGCGGGCTACGGCGTCCGCATCGAAGATGCGAGCGGCACGCTCGTCGACGAGCTGTTCGGGGGACTCGGGATCGCCACCAACAACATCGCCGAATACAACGGCCTGCTCGCGGCGCTCCGCTATGCGGCCGAGCACGGACATCGCGCCGTGCGCATCAAGGCGGATTCCGAGCTGCTCGTGAAGCAGATGCGGGGCGAATATCGCGTCAAGAACGAGGGGCTCAAGCCGCTGTTCCTGCAGGCGATCAGGTTGATTCGCGAGATCGGCGACGTCACGTTCGAGCACGTCCGCCGCGAGTTCAACAAGGAAGCGGACCGCCTCTCGAACCTCGGCATGGACGAGGCCGAGGCGATGTTGAAGAGCTCCTGAGGCGCACGTTTTGCAATTTCCGTCAGCGTGGGACGTAAGGCCGCGCTGATGTCCGTGATCGCCCTGACCCTGCAGGCGTGTGCGGGGCTCAACCTGTCAGCGCTCGTGCAGCCGCCACGCTTCGAGCAGGCCCCCGGACAGCGCGCTGAAGTTCGCGTGCAGGGCCCGTCCGGTTCGCAGCCGCTCGGCGGCGCCGGCGTGCGGCTCTGGACGAAAGTCACCAACCCGAACACGTTCGGTCTCACCCTGCAAACGATCAAGGGCACGCTGTACCTCGAGGAGTCGCGCGCCACCGACGTCGATTTCCCGCTCGGCCTGCCGCTCGGTGCCGGCGCGGAAACCGTCATCCCGATCGATCTGTCGATGAGCTTTTCGGATCTGCCCGGACTCGGCGGCGTCGCGCGGCGACTGATGAATCGCGAGGCGGTGCCGTATCGCCTCGACGGCACGATCGGCCTCGATGTCCCACGCATCGGACAGGGGATGGTGTTCGGACCGATGACGCTCGTGCGCGGCGAGGCATCAGTGCCACGACGCGGTGGCGCGGATGGCCCCGAGGATGCGGCCCGCTTTGTCGCGCGCGGCACGATACGAATGCAGCCGCAGATGATGCGTCTTCGTGCACAGCCCTGAATTGAAAATCGCATCGGCCGGGACACCCGCCGCGATCAATTGATCGCGGTTCGCGCGCGGGAGATCGAGCAGCGATCGATCGCCCGCGCCGGGCCGGAACCATGCGTCAATCGCTGACGCGTCGGCGCCTCCCCTGCGGAACGCCTCGACCACCTCCGGACCGACTTCTCCACAACACGCGCTCAGGCACGGTCCGATCGCCGCAGCGAGGTCGTCGGCCTTGGCGGCAAACGTGTCGTGCATCGCGCGCACGGCGACGGCCGCCGCCTGCGCGGCCGCGCCTCGCCACCCTGCGTGCACGGCGCCGGCGGCACCGGTGCGTCGATCCCAGAGCAGGACGGGCGCGCAGTCTGCGACACGCACGCCAATCGCGACGTCCGGGTCGTCGCTGATGATGATGTCCGCCTGGGGGCCTGGCCACGGCTGCGACTGTCCACGCCGCGCGACTGCGACCGTGGTGCCATGCACCTGACGGATCAGCAGCAGCCGCTCGCGGCTGACGCTCAGCGATGCGGCGACCGCCGCCCACTCGTCGGCTTGGTCGCGGAGCTCGACGTCGCGGCTGGTGAACAGGTGCGGCGCGCCGAGCGCCGTGCAGCGCAACGCGCGTCCCCACGGCGCTTGCGTCCACTCGAACGCGCCGGTAGGCTGAGGGTCGGTCATGAGCATCATCGGGCTTGGGTTCGACGCGACCGACATCCCGCGCGTCCGCGAGGTGTTCGCGCGCCATGGAGAACGCTTCCTCCGGCGCGTCTTCACCGCCGAGGAGATTGCCTATTGTACGCGCCAGCGCGATCCCGTCCCGAGCCTCGCGGGCCGCTTCGCGGCCAAGGAAGCGGCGATGAAGGCGCTCGGCACGGGGCATACGCGCGGCGTGCTGTGGAAGGACATCGAGGTGTTCCGCCGCGGCGGCCCGCCGCAACTGCGGTTGTCGGGCGGCGCGCTCCGCCGCTTCGAGGCGATGCGCGGCGTCCGATCGCTCCTCACCATCACGCATGCGGAGACGCTCGCGATGGCGCAGGTGCTGCTGCTCAGTGAATAGTGACGACCGTGCACTGAGGTACACGGGGAGAACGGGGAGGACGCCTCGTTAAGAAAGACCATCAAAATGGCCGCGCTCGCTGCGTGCTGCGGGCGGACGTGGCTTCACGGACTTCCCAAGCGGTTACTGCAGTTGCCATTTCTAGGGGTGGGTCGTCGCCCACGAAAAGACTTCCCGCCGGCGAACCCGCATCAACCACCCACCGCGTCACGAGTTGCGAAGCCGTCACACGCTGCGTGGGCGCGGCCTCTCCCTTGCCCTGTCGATCGTTGCGATGGCAGCGCCTGCCGCGCGAGGAGAACAGGCTCATGACGATCAAGTTCGTGGTGAACGACAAAGGCACCCCGCCCGGCAAGCTGGCCGACGCGGAGCTGCACTTCAGCGAAGGGCCGCTCGAAGGATTGAGGCTAATTGGCTTCGCAGTGTGGGAGCGGAAGACCGGCGGCGGGCGGAACGTGACGTTTCCCTCGCGGCAGTACTCGGTCAACGGCGAGCGCCGCAGCTTCGCACTGCTTCGCCCGATGAACGACAGCACCGGGCAGAACCGGATCCGCGATCTGATTCTCCAGGCCTACGAAGAGTTCACCGCCGCGCAGATGGAAGCGACGGCTTAAGACAACACCGGCAGGAACTTGCGATTTTCCTGCTGGCGCTTGGGCGGGAGCGTCCACTCTTCGCGCAGCCCCTTGTCGAACTCAGCGCGAAAGAACGTCGCCTTCATGCCGCCGTCGATGATGTCCCACGGCAGCACGGCGTCCGACGAGCGGTCGCGGAAGATGTAGAAGTCCGCGTCCACGCCCGCCTCCGCCACCGCCGCGCGCCAGTTGCCGCCGTTGCGTTCGGCGATCTCGATCGCCGGCGCGACCCGCCGATCGCCAAGCGAGAGCAGCGCCTGGTAGTACGAGTGCCGCTCCGACTTGATGTTGAAGTAGACGTTGTCGAGATCTGCGACCATCGATCGCAGGCGCTTCCCCTTGCGATCCGTGATCGCCGGGTCCTCCATCGGCAGCCACTGATACGCCGTGCCCGGCTTCGGAATCAGCGGGTTCACGCTGGCGACAATGCGGCCGATGCGACCCTTGGGGCGTGCATGCTTCAGCAGTGAGGCGCGCAGCTCGGCGCTCAGATCGCGAATCGCCTCGAGGTCGGCCTCCGTTTCCGTGGGCAGCCCGATCATGTAATAGAGCTTCAGGTTCTCCATGCCGTTCGCGAAGATCAGGTCCGCCTTCTCGAGAATCTCGGCGTTGGTCACCGTCTTGTTGATGACGCGGCGCAGCCGATCCGAACCGGTCTCGGGGGCGATCGTGATGGAACGCTCGCCGCTCTGGTGCAGCATGCGGACGATCGGCTCCGTGAGATCGTCGAGGCGCAGCGATGCGGGACTAATCGAGTAGCCGAGCGCGAGGAGGCCTTTAAGGATGCGCTCGATCTCGGGGTGATCGCAGAGCGCGATCGACACGAGGCCGGCGCGGGTCGCGTGCGGGCGCGCCTGCGCGGCCAGCTCGAGGATCCGATCCGCAGGAAACGGGCGGACCGGCAGGTAGTTGTAGCCGGCCCAGCAGAAGCGACAGAGGTTCGCGCAGCCGCGCACCACCTCGATGAGGAAGCGCGACCCGAACTCCGTGTCGGGTGTGAAGATCTGCGTGGAGGGCGGATCGAGCTGCTCGGTGGCCTTCACCGCCGCCTTCTTCACGACTGGCGGTGCGCTCGTGCCCGGCTTTGGCTCGAACGCGGCGATGGTGCCGTCCGCGTTGTAGGCCACCGTGTAGAGCGACGGGATGTAGAACCCGCGTTCACGTGCAAGGCGGTGCAACAGATCCTCGCGATCGTCTGCCTCGCCGATGCCGCGCATCAGCGACGGGATCAGCATCTCCCCTTCGCCGGCGGCGATGACGTCGGCGAACGGGGCAAGCGGCTCCGGGTTCACGAACGTGACGGCGCCGCCAATCACGACCAGCGGGTCGTGCGTGGTGCGGACTTCCGCCCGCACCGGCACGCCGGCGAGCCGCAGCATCGACACGACGTTCGGATAGTCCCACTCGAACGACACGGAGAACGCGAAGACGTCGAAATCGCGGACAGGCGTGTCCGACTCGAGGGTCCGCAGCGGCACGCCGGACGCGAGCTGCGCTGCGAGCTCCTGCCGGCCGGGCAGGAACACGCGTTCGCACACGACGTCCTCGAGCTCGTTGAAGAGCCGGTAGACCGTCTGGAAGCCCAGGTTGGACATTCCGACGAAGTAGGTGTTCGGGAACGCCAGCGCGACGCGCAGCCGCCCGCCGTGCGGTTTGCGGATGAAGCCGACTTCGCGGGAGAGAACGTCGCGCGGGCGCCCGCGATCGATGCGCTGCGCCATGAGAATACGATGTCGAACGGGAAACGAACGGATGTGGTGCGGGGACTGCAGCTGATCCGACGCCGCTCCCGCATCCCGTGGATTTACGTAGTTTACCACGCGCGTTCGCGGCCGTTCGGTGGGCCCGATCGCGCCGGTACGAGGACCGGCGCGACCGGATGCGTGCGCGAGAATCCGCCCGGCTGGCTTACGCCTCGTTGTGGCGGCGCAGGAACGCGGGCACGTCGAGCGGCGACACCGGCTCGAACTCCGCTCCCGGGCTCATCGTCTCCGAGGGATCGGCGGCGCTGACCGGGGTAGGCGGCATCTCGAGCACCGGGCGCCGGGCGATCGGCATGCGCGCTCCGCCGCCGCCCGCGACCGCGACCTTGGGCGCCTCGGCCACGTCGTTACGCCACTGCGTGTAGTTCTGCAGGTCGACCGGCGTCTGCGCCGCCGACGCGCTCATCGACTTCACGCCGCGATCGAAGCCGGTCGCGATCACCGTGATCTTGACTTTCCCTTCCATCTTCGGATCGACGACCGCGCCGAAGATGATGTTCGCGTCCTCGTGCGCCGCCTCCTGGATAATCGCGGAGGCTTCGCTGACCTCGACGAGCGACAGGTCCGAGCCGCCGGTGACGTTGATGATCACGCCGCGCGCCCCCTTGACGGACGCGTCCTCGAGCAACGGGCTCGAGATCGCGCTGTTGGCGGCGAGCATCGCCCGGTTCTCCCCTTCGGAGAAGCCCGTCCCCATGATCGCGATGCCCATCCCGGCCATGATCGTCTTCACGTCGGCGAAGTCCAGGTTGATCATCCCCGGCACCAGGATCAAATCCGAGATGCCCTGGATCGCCTGCCGCAGCACGTCGTCTGCGTTGGTGAAGGCGTCATTGAGCGATGTCGAGCGCGCGATCGTGGCGAGCAGGCGCTCGTTGGGAATCGTGATCACCGTGTCGACGGAGTTGCGGAGCTCCTCGAGCCCGCGCTCCGCCTGGACCTGACGCTTGCGCCCCTCGAACTTGAACGGTTTGGTCACGACCGCGATGGTCAGCGCGCCGAGTTCGCTCGCCAGGCTGGCGATGACCGGCGCGGCGCCGGTGCCGGTGCCGCCGCCGAGTCCGGTGGTCACGAACACCATGTCGGCGCCGTCGAGCGCTTCGATCAGCTTTTCGGTATCTTCGAGCGCCGCCTGGCGGCCGACGTTCGGATCGGCGCCCGCGCCGAGCCCTTTCGTCAGCTTCGCACCGATCTGCAGCTTCTGTGGCGCCGCATTCAGCTTGAGCGCCTGCAGGTCGGTGTTGGCGACAATGAACTCGACGCCTTCGAGCCCGGCCTGCACCATGCGATTGACCGCATTGCTGCCGCCGCCGCCGACGCCAACCACCTTGATGCGGGCGCCCGTCCGTGTGTCTTCATCCAGTTTCAGCCGCAAGGTGGACGCCTGTTGATCAGCCATGCCGTGGCCTCCCATTTCTAGAAGAACTCCTTGAACAAGGCGCGCAGCCGGTGCGCCATGCTGCCCAGCGCGCCGGCCCCCACCGGCCGCGCGACTTCTCCCGCGTGGTTTCTGTGCGCGTACATCACCAGCCCGACGGCGGTGGCGAACGCGGGGTTGTTGACGTGATCTGCAAGCCCGCCGACGCCGGCGGGACACCCGCGCCGGATCGGCAGATCGAAAATCTGCTCCGCGATCTCGGCGGTGCCCTCGAGCATCGCGCCGCCCCCGGTCAGAACGATGCCCGAGTTCAGCGACTTCTCGAAGCCGGCCCGACGGAACTCGTCCCAGAGCAGGTGAAAAATCTCTTCCGCGCGCGGCTGCAGGATCTCCGAGAGAATCCGCCGCGCCATCACCCGCGGCTTCCGCCCGCCGACGCTCGGCACGTCCATGGTCTCGTCTTCATCAACCATGGCCGACAGCGCGCAGCCGCAGCGCCGCTTGATCTTCTCCGCGTCGGGAATCGCCGTGCGCAGGCCGACGGCGATGTCGTTCGTGAAGTGATCGCCGCCGACGGCGACCACTCCTGTGTGCCACAAGCTGCCTCGTTCGAAGATCGCGAAGTCGGTCGTGCCGCCGCCGATGTCCACCAACGCGACGCCGAGCTGCTTCTCGTCGTCAGTGAGCACGGCCTCGCTCGCGGCAAGCTGCTCGAGCACGGTGTCGATCACCGCCACGCCGGCCCGGTTCACGCACGCGACGATGTTCTGCGTCGACGAGGCGCTGCCGGTCACGACGTGCACGTTCACTTCGAGGCGCGTGCCGGTCATGCCGACCGGCGCCCCGATCCCGTCCTGCTCGTCGACGACGAAGTCTTGCGGCAGCACGTGCAGGATCTCACGTCCGCTCGGAAGTGCAACTGCTTTTGCAGCATCGATCGCGCGGCGTACGTCTTCGCGCGTGATCTCGCGATTTTTTCCTGCGACCGCGACGACGCCTCGACTGTTGAACGCCTTCACGTGCGCGCCCGAGAGCGCGAGGTGCACGGAGTCGATCTCGACGCCGGCCGTCAGCTCCGCTTCGTCGATCGCCTTCTTGATCGAATCGACCGCCGCTTCCAGGTTGACGACGACGCCACGCCGGATGCCCTTGGAGTCCGCGAGACCGATCCCGATGATGTCGAGGCCGCCATCGTCCATGAGCTCGCCGACGATCGCCGCGATCTTGGACGTGCCGACGTCGAGTCCGACGAGATACCGCTCTTTCCGAGCCACTTGGTCCCTTTCTTCCGCCGGAAGGCGGAAGCTACGAGTCACCGCTCGTATGCCGCCGATTGTCTCGAGTGCCGCCCGCCTGTCTCGAGTGCCGTAGCTTCCGGCTTCAGCCGGAAGATCTGCTGCGCTTTTGGTCAGCCGGCCGAACGTAGATGCGATCCTCGAATCGCATGTCCACGTAGTCGATCTCCGGCACGCGATCGCGAAGCGCCTGCGCCAGGTCCACGTAGGCCTGCAGTCGCTCGAGGAAGCGCTCTTCCCCGAGGTGCACGAGCGCCGGGTCGTCCTGCAGCAGCACGATGACGTCGTGCGCGTCGTGGACGTCGATCTGCGAGACCCGATTCGCAAGGTCGCGGCGCTGCGCGATCGCCTCGAGCGCACGCGCGGCCAGGCCGGCGCGCTCGTCGTCGAGCGTTGGCTCGCCGGATGACGGCGGCCGGACCAGGCCGTCGATGATCGGCAGATCGAATTCGGCGTACTGTGGGCCGTACTGGTCGATGATCGTGCCGCGCGCGTCGACGAGATAAAGGTCGTGTCCGAGCCGGCACAGCCCCATCGGCCGCCGCTCCGATACGAAGACTTCAATCGTCGAGGGCAGGACGCGGCGGAGCGCGACGTCCGCCACCCACGGCGATTTCAGCAGGCGTCGGCGGTAGCGCGGCAGATCTGCCGTGAGAATGCTCGCGCCTCGCAGGCCGTCCACGATCGCCTGCACCTCGCCGCTCGAGATTCGCACGTTGCCGTGGACGGCGATGCGGCGTACTTGCAAGACCGAGGCGTGCAGCACCAGGTTGGTCGCGCGGAACCCGGCGTAGAACACCAGCAGCACGGCGATGACCCAGCGCACCGCCCGCCAGGTGATCCACGAGGCCGCTCGCGCCTTCTTCTTCGATGACGGGCGCACCTTCGCGCGCTTGAAATTCTTCTCGGTGGGCGCCTTGACGCTCATCGCGACGACCCCGCGGTCGTGCCGTTGCGGATCGCGTCGAGAATGCGATCCGGCAGCGTGCCGATCGATCCGGCGCCCAGCGTGATCACGAGATCGTTCGGCCGGACGATCGAGGCGACTTTGCCCGGGACCTCGTCCAGCGCCTTGACGACGTGCACCTCACGTCCGCCTCTGCGCACCGACGCCTCGACCGACTCGATCGTGACGCCCGGGATCGGCGCCTCGCCGGCCGCATAGATATCGGTCAGCACGATCTCGTCGGCGCCCGACAGCGCGTCGCCGAACGCATCCAGCAGATCGCGCGTGCGCGAATATCGATGCGGCTGAAACACGACGACGATGCGGCGGTCGATGCCGGCGCGCGCCGCCGCGACGACGGCGGCGATTTCGGTCGGGTGGTGGCCGTAGTCGTCGACGACGAGCACCCCGCCCGCCTCGCCGCGCCGCTGGAACCGGCGCTCCGCTCCGGCGAACTGCCCGAGCGCGGCGGCAATCTGCGAAAACCGCACACCGGTCTCGAGACCGACCGCGACCGCCGCCAGCGCGTTCAGCATGTTGTGACGCCCGGGCACCTGGAGCCGCAGCCTGCCGAGTTCCTTCGTCACCCCGTCGACGGTCTGGGCGACGCGGCATGTCGAGCCGAACGCCTGGAGCGTCAGCTCATGGCCTGAAATCTGCGCGGGCGCGTCGCCGAGCCCATAGCTGATGACGCGGCGCGTCATCTTCGGCATCAGCGCACGCACCGGCCCGTCGTCGACGCACGCGATTACTGCGCCATAGAACGGAACCTTGTTCGCGAATTCCAGGAACGCCTGCTGCAACGCGTCCCAGGTGCCGTAGCTTTCCATGTGCTCGTGGTCGATGTTGGTGATCACCGCGATCGACGGCGAGAGCTTGAGAAACGAGCGATCGCTCTCGTCGGCTTCCGCGACCATGTAGTCGCCCCGGCCGAGGCGCGCGTTGCTGCCGAACGCACTCAAACGGCCGCCGATCACCGCGGTGGGATCGAGTCCCGCGCGCTCGAGGACGAGCGCAACCATCGACGTGGTCGTCGTCTTCCCATGGGCGCCGGCGATCGCGATGCCGTACCGCAACCGCATCAGCTCGGCGAGCATCTCGGCGCGCGGAATCACCGGAATGCGGCGCCGCCGCGCCTCCTGCACCTCAGGATTGGCCGTGTCGATCGCCGAGGAGACGACGACGACGTCCGCGTTCTCGACCTGTTCGGCGGCATGGCCGCGCCGGACGCGCACCCCGAGCGTCACGAGGCGATCGGTGACGTCGGACGTCTTCGTGTCCGACCCACTGACCTCGTAGCCGAGGTTCGCCAGCAGTTCCGCAATGCCGCTCATACCAATCCCGCCAATCCCCACGAAATGAATCCGCCGCGTGCGTCCGAGCATTACCGCGTGTCCGCTGCGGCGAGCGACAACGCCTTGTCGACAATCACCTTGGCCGCGTCCGGCCGCGCGAGGCCACGAGCCGCGCGCGCCACCGCAGCGCGTCGCACATCGTCACGCGTCAGCGCCAGGATGCGGTCCGCCAGCACGTTCCCGGTCAGGTTCTTCTGCTCGATCAGCTCCGCGGCGCCGGCGTCCGCGAGCACTTCCGCATTCTTGCGCTGGTGATCGTCGGCCGCGGTCGGCAGCGGAATCAGGATTGCCGCGCGCCCCGCCGCCGTCAGCTCGGCGATCGTCGTCGCACCCGCACGGCTGACGATCACGTCCGCGTCTTTCATCTCGCGGTCCATCGTGAAGAGGAACGGCTCGACGCGTGCGCCGAGGCCCGCATCGCGATAAGCGCGCCGGACCACTTCCAGGTCGCGCTCTCCCGTTTGATGCGTAATCTCCAGGCCGCCGGCGGCTGCCAGCCGCGGCGCCGCCTCCACCATGGCCATGTTGATCGCGTGCGCCCCCTGGGAGCCGCCAAAGATCAGAACCCGCGGGCGCCGGTCGGGCGGGCGCTCGCGCTGCCAGTCAATGCCAAGGAACTCGGGTCGAACCGGATTGCCTGCGACAAATCCCCTCCTGCCGAAGAATGTCGTCGTCGATTCGAACGTCACCGCCGCCGCGCTCACCACCCGCGCCAGGATTCGGTTCGTCAGGCCCGGCACCGCGTTCTGCTCGAGCAGCAGCGTCGGCATCCGCCGCGCCGCGGCCGCGATCATCACCGGACCGGAGCTGTAGCCGCCGACACCAATGACGAGATGCGGCCTGCGCCTGCTCAGAATCCGCCAGGCGTCGAGCGCGCTCATCGGCAACAGACCGACGCCGCGAGCGAGCGCTGCCGGTGACTTCCCTTTCAGGCCCGCGCTCCTCAGCAGGTCGAGCGCGAAGCCTTCGCGCGGGATCACTCGTGCCTCGATCCCCTGCGCCGTCCCCGCGAACGTCACGATCGTGTCCGGCTTCCTCGCTACGAGCTCGCGCGCGACGGCGATCCCCGGGTAGAGGTGGCCGCCGGTACCGCCGCCCGCGATCACCACGCGGAGTGCGCTCATGCATTCGCCGTCCCCGGCTCGATGACTGTCGTCACGACGTGTGTCGCCGACGCGTGCTGCGACACGTTGAGGAGAATGCCCATGCCGATCATGCTGATGAGCAGCGACGATCCGCCGAAGCTGACGAACGGCAGCGGAATGCCTTTGGTCGGTAGCAGGCCGAGCACGACGCTCATGTTGAAGAAGGCCTGGAAGGCGACCATCGCGGTGAGGCCGAGCGCGAGAAACGCGCCGAAGCGATCCGGCGCGCGCATCGCGGTCCGCAGCCCTCGCCACGCGATCACGCAGAAACACGCGAGCACGATCGTCGCCCCCAGCAGCCCGAGCTCTTCCCCGATCACCGCGTAGATGAAGTCGGTCTCCGGATACGGCAGGTAGAACAACTTCTGCACGCCGGCCATCAGTCCACGGCCGAACATTCCGCCGGTGCCGACGGCAATCAGCGATTGAATGACCTGGAAGCCGTCGCCGAGCGGGTCTTCCCACGGATTCAGAAAAACGGTCAGCCGCCGGCGCCGGTAGTCCGCGCTGACGAGCACGATGTACGCGGCCGGTAGCGACAGCAGCAGCAGCCCCACGATGTAGCGGTAATTGATGCCCGCCGCGAACACCATCGCGGACGCGATGATGAGGATCGACAGCGCCGTCCCGAGATCCGGCTGCAACAGGATCAACCCGACCACGCCGCCGACGACGATGCCGATTGGCAGCAGCGAGTAGGTCAGATCGTCGATCCGTTCCATGCGCCGCTCGAGAATCGCCGCCACGAAGAAGATGACCGCGAGCTTCGCCAGCTCCGACGGCTGCACGCCGACGCCGGCCACGCCGAACCAGCGTCGCGCGCCGTTGATGCGCGGCCCGAACAGCACCGCGACGAGCGCGAACACGACCAGGCCGAGTGCGCTCCAGATCACGATCGGCTGCCGGTAATGGCGGTAGTCGATGCGCATGACGATCGGCATGACCGCGAGGCCGATCAGCACCCACGTCGCCTGCTTGAACAGGAACAGGTTGGGCTGCTGGTACCGCTCCATCGCGATGACGGCCGACGCGCTGTAGACCATCACGACGCTCGCGCAGACGAGCAGCAGCATCGCCGTGAAGAGCAGCTTGTCCGACTTGAGTTTCCGCGCCATACTTCGCGATCCGGTGACCTAAAGGTTCAGCCCGGCTGAACCGAGAACATGTCTGGCTTCAGGCTTCAGCCCGAGGCCCGTGGACGAGCAGTCAGCAGTCATCAGCCGATCGCGGGGGAAGACACGGACCTCGCAGACCGGGGTAGTCTGCGTTCCCAGCGGCCAGCTCTTCGCCGCCTCGACCGGACTGATGACTGCTCACTGCTCATTGCTTGAATGGCGGGGACCCCTGCACCCCGCCAAGCTCGCTGCACTACGTTCGCGCTACCGCCGCTCACTCCGTTCCGCTCGCGCTTGAATGGCAGGGACCCTGCACCCCGCCAAGCTCGCTGCACTACGTTCGCGCTACCGCCGCTCACTCCGTTCCGCTCGCGCTTGAATGGCGGGGACCCCTGCACCCCGCCAACCTCGCTGCACTCCGCTCGCGCTCCCGTCGCTCGCTCCGTTCCGCTCGCGCTTGAATGGCGGGGACCCCTGTAC
>JBKPRU010000062.1:0-20468 GCA_046734675.1 Acidobacteriota bacterium | reverse complement strand
CGCCGTATCGCAGCTACCTCGCGGAAGGTCGGGCGGGCGTCGCGCTGGGCCGTCATTTCCAGCTGTACATCGAGCATCTCTATTACCAGCACCGGTTCCCCGATGATCTGCTGCTGCCGCCGGACGTGCCACACCGGCGCGTGCAGCACGGCACGAGGTTCGGCCTCGACATCTGGGCGCCGCTCATGGGGCGATCATGATTCCCGGCCACAGGTACACGCCGCAGGACGTCATCGACGCGGTCTGGCGCCGGAAGTGGCTCCTGATCTGCCCGGTGATCGTGTTCGGCATCGCGGCATTTCTCGTCACCCGATCGATGCCCAATCGATATCGATCGGAAACGCTGATTCTCGTGGTTCCGCAGCGCGTGCCGGAAACCTACATCCGATCGACGGTGACGAGCCGCATCGAGGATCGCCTGCGATCGATCAGCGAGCAGATCCTCAGCCGCTCGGTGCTCGAGCGGATTATCGTCGACTTCGATCTGTATGCCGAGCTCCGCAAGGGCGTGCCGATGGAAGAAGTGGTCGCGCGGATGCGCAAGGACATCGACGTCGAACCGCCGATCAAGGATGACACGTTCCGCATCAGCTATGTGTCGGGCGACCCGGTGATCGCGCAGAAGGTCGTCGAACGCCTGGCCGGCATGTTCATCGAGGGCAACGTCCGCGATCGCCAGGTCCTCGCCGAGGGCACCAACCAGTTCCTCGAGTCGCAGATGGAAGACGCGCGGCGCCGGCTCATCGAGCACGAGCGCAAGCTCGAAGAGTACCGTCGCCGCTACATCGGCGAGCTGCCATCGCAGCTGCAGTCGAACCTGCAGGTGATTCAAACGACGCAGATGCAGTTGCAGTCGCTGTCGGAATCGCTGAATCGCGACCGCGATCGACGTCTCGTGCTCGAGAGGGCGCTCGCAGACATGCGCGCCGATCCCGTGACGGCGGCGGCGACGGCGGATTCCGCAGAACACGCGGCCGATCCGCTCGAGGTCGCGCGTAACGAGCTCGCTGCGCTGGAACGGCGGCTCAAGCCGACGCACCCCGACGTGATTGCCGCAAAGAAGCGCGTCGCGCAGCTCGAAGCCGAGCGCCCGGCGGCCCCGACGGTGAACACGGCCGCACCCGCGCCGGCGCGCGTCGCCGACAGCATTGTCGTCCGGCGCATGCGGGAGACGCAGAACGAGATCGACAAGCTCGATCGCCAGATTGGCGCGAAGGAAGCCGACACCGTCCGCCTGCGCGGCGTCGTCACCGAGTACCAGCGCCGCGTCGAGGCCGTGCCGACGCGTGAGTCCGAGATGGCGGAGCTGACCCGCGATTACGAGACGCTGCAGAAGACCTATCAGTCGCTGCTGGCGAAGAAGGAAGACTCCAACATCGCGGCGAACCTCGAGAAGCAGCAGATCGGCGAGCAGTTCAAGGTGCTCGATCCGGCGCGCGTGCCCGAGCGGCCGTTCAGTCCGAAGCGCCTGCAGTTGAACCTGGTGGGGGTCGGCGTCGGGCTGCTGCTTGGCATCGCCGTCGCGGCGCTGCTCGAGTATCGCGACACGTCGCTCCGGACCGAAACGCAGCTCCTCGAAGCCTTCAAGATTCCGGTGCTGGCCGTCTTGCCGGTCATGGAGTCGATTCGGGAGAGGCGGCGCCGGCGCCTGCGAATGGCGCTGACCGTCACCGTCGCCTTTGTTGCGACCGCGGCCGCCGCCGCGGGTGCGGCCTGGCGGCTCGGACTCCTGAAACGGTGGTTGTGATGGCAGAGAGCATAGTAGCCGCGCGCACGCTGCTTCCCCTGAAGGACGCTCCCGGCGCGCCCGAAGACCTGCTGGACCCGGCGCTCACCGGCAAGGTGTTCGGAGCGGAAATGCTGCCGGTCGCGACCGAGCAGTACCGGCGCCTCGCGGCGATCCTGCACCACGCGCAGACCGACACGAAGATGCGCGTCGTCATGGTGACCAGCGCGATCAGCGGCGAAGGCAAGAGCCTGACGACCACGAACCTGGCGCTCACGTTGACGCGATCGTACGAGCGGCGCGTGCTGCTCATCGACGCCGACCTGCGCCGGCCGACGCTCAACACGATGTTCAATCTCGAGGGCGTCCGCGGGCTGAACGAACACATCCAGGCGAAGAGCGCCAAAACGCCGAACCTGATCAAGGTGGCGCCGCGGCTGACGCTGCTCCCCGCGGGACGGCCCAACTCCGATCCGCTCGGCGCGCTCACCTCCGAGACGATGCGCCGGATCGTGACGGACGCGCGCGAGCAGTTCGACTGGGTGTTGATCGATACACCGCCGATCGGGCTGCTGCCCGACGCGGGGCTGCTCGGCAGCCTCGTGGACGGCGCGCTGCTCGTGGTCCGCGCGGGCCACAGTCCCCACGACCTGATCAAACGGGCGATCGACAGCGTCGGCCGCGAACGCATTCTCGGCGTGGTGTTCAACGGCGCGGAAACCTCGCGCCGCTACGGCAACGACTACTACGGCTATTACGGCAAGAGCCATTACGGGAAGAGCAGGTAGCGAATGGCCAAGGGGCTGATGCAACCGGTCACGTGGCGCGCGAGCGCGCTGATTCTGTCTGAGACCGCGCTGATCATGGCCGCGGTCACACTCAGCACCTACGTGGTGCTGGGCTCCACCTGGTCGCTCGCGACGCTGGCGCACCTGCTGCCGAAGGTGCTGCTCATTGGCTACGTCTGTCAGATCTGTCTGTACTACGGCGATCTGTACGACGACCCGCGGATGCTGCGCGACCTGCGCCAGATGTTGGTGCGGCTGCTGCAGGCACTCGGCGCCACCTCGATTCTGCTGGCGATCGTCTACGCGCGCTTCCCCGACCTCGTGGTCGGGCGCGGCGTGTTCGTCCTGACCGCAGCCATTGTCGGTGCGTCGCTGATGGGATGGCGCCTGGCGTTCCGCTGGGCGACGGTCCAGGTCGGGCCGCGCGAGCGGCTGCTGCTGGTCGGCAGAAGCGCCACCGCGCACAACTTCGAGCGCGAACTCGCGGAGCGCGGCGACAACGCCGTCGAAGTCGTCGGCTTCGTCGAGGCGACGCCGGGCGACTCGGCGCTGCAGTCGCTGGGCGCGTTCGAAGATCTGCCGGCCATCGTCCGCGCGCACGCCGTCGATCGCGTGGTCGTCAATCTCGCCGATGCACGCGGCAAGCTGCCGATGGACAAGCTGCTGGAGATGAAGCTCCGGGGCGTCACGTTCGCCGATCTCGCGTCGGTCTACGAGGAGTGCACCGGCAAGATCGCACTCGAGAACCTCCGACCGAGCTGGCTCGTGTTCTCGGACGGCTTCAAGAAGAGCCGGACGACATTGCTCGTCAAGCGCGCGATTGAAGTCCTGATCGCCGGAGTGGCGCTCGTCATTGCGCTTCCGATTTTGCTGCTGCTCGCGGCGGCCATCATGTTGACCTCACCGGGACCGGCGATCTACAGCCAGCTGCGCGTCGGCCAGAACGGACGCGTCTTTCGCGTCTACAAGCTGCGGTCGATGCGCAACGACGCCGAGCGCGGCACCGGAGCGGTGTGGTCCGTGCCCGGCGATCCGCGGATCACGAAGATCGGCAACATCCTGCGGCGCACGCGGCTCGACGAGCTGCCGCAGCTCTGGAACATCCTGATCGGCAACATGAGCCTGGTCGGACCGCGGCCCGAGCGGCCGGAGTTCGTGCAGGAGCTCGCGAAGCAGATTCCACTCTACAGACTGCGGCACGTCGTAAAACCCGGCCTCACCGGCTGGGCGCAGGTGCGCTACACCTACACGGCGAGCGTCGAGGACACGATGGAGAAGCTGCAGCACGATCTCTTCTACATCAAGAACCTCTCACTGCGTCTGGATCTGTTCATCATCTTCGAGACCGTCAAGACGGTCGTTCTGCACCGGGGGCGCTGATGTCAGGCCGCGCGCGCGCGCAAATCGTCAACGCGATGACGATTGACGTGGAAGATTACTTCCACGTCAGCGTCTTCGACGGCGTCGTCCCGCGGCATCGCTGGGAGTCGCTGGAGAGCCGTGTCGTGCGAAACACGGATCGCCTCCTCGATCTCTTCGACGAGGCGGACGTCACGGCCACTTTCTTCATTCTCGGATGGGTCGCGGAGCGGCATCAGGGGCTGGTGCGCCGAATCGCTGCACGCGGTCACGAAATCGCGTCGCACGGCTTTGGCCATCGCCTCGTCTACGACCTGACGGCGCGCACCTTCCGCGAGGACGTGCGCCGCTCGAAATTCGCGCTCGAGGCCATGACCGGACGCCACGTCCGCGGCTACCGCGCCCCGAGCTACTCGATCACGCCGCACTCGTTGTGGGCGATCGACGTGCTGATCGAGGAGGGCTTCGAGTACGACGCGAGCATCTTCCCGATCCATCACGACCGTTACGGGATTCCGATCTCGCCGCGGCATCCCTATCCGATCGAACGTACCCACGGCACGATCATGGAAGTTCCAGGGTCGACCGTGCGCGTCGGACCGTGGAACATGCCGGTCGGGGGAGGCGGGTACTTCCGCATCCTGCCGTACTGGTGGACCAGCCGCGGCATCGCGCGCCTCAATCAGGAGGAGCTCCGTCCGGCGGTGTTCTATCTGCACCCGTGGGAGATCGATCCCGAACAACCGCGGCTCGGGACGTCCGCGCTCGGACGGTTCCGCCACTATCGCAATCTCGATCAAACAGAAGCGCGGCTGAAGCGGCTGCTGCGTGATTTCGCGTTCGGCCCCATGGAGCAGGTGATGCTGCCACCGGAGACGAGCGACGTGCTCGAACCGCTCGCGTTCGCACTTCCTTACGTATGGTGACCACACTCACGGCACGTGGACCGGTGACGGTGTCCAGCCCGGACGATGCGGCTGCGTGGGACGCGTATGTCGACGCGCATCCCGACGCGAGCGGCTATCACGCGTGGCCATGGCGTCACGTGTTCGAGGACGCGTTCGGCCATGAAACGGCATATCTCGCCGCGCACCGCGACGGACGGATCGCGGGCGTCCTGCCGATCGTGCTGTTCCGTTCAGCACTCTTCGGCCGGTTTGCCGTGTCGCTCCCGTTCGTGAACTACGGCGGCGTGCTGGCCGACGATCAGCAGGCGGCCGACGCGTTGATTGCGTCGGCGCGATCGCTGGTGGCAGGCCGCGGCAGCCGGCATCTCGAGCTGCGGCACCGCGCGCGGCGTTTCACGGATCTGCCGGCCAAGGACCACAAGGTCACGCTGCTGCTGGATCTGCCCTCGAGCGAGGAGGCATGCTGGCAGGCGCTCGATCGCAAGGTCCGCAACCAGGTGCGCAAAGCAGAGAAGAGCGGCCTTACGGCGGCGGTCGGCGGCGCCGAGCTGCTGCCGCAGTTCTACACGGTCTTTGCGCGCAACATGCGGGACCTCGGGACCCCGGTCTACAGCCCGAAGTTCTTCGACGCGATCTTCGCGCACGTCGCAGCGCGCGTGCGCGTCGTGCTCGTGCATCTGGGCAGCGACGTGATCGCCGCGGGCATCACGCAGACGCATCGTCACGTGCTCGAGATGCCGTGGGCGTCGTCGCTCAAGGAGCGCCGTGATCTGTGTCCGAACAACCTGCTCTACTGGACGGTGATTCGCGAAGCGATTCGCACCGGCCACACCGTGCTCGACTTCGGCCGGTCGACGCCGGATGAAGGGCCCTATCTCTTCAAGCTGCAGTGGGGCGCGCGACCCGAGCAGCTCTGGTGGGAATACTGCCTGAACGGGATCACCGCGCTGCCGGATCAGTCGACGAAGAATCCGCGCATGCAGTCGGCGATCCGGATCTGGAAGCGCCTGCCGCTTCCCGTCGCCAGCTTCATCGGTCCCCACGTTGTCCGGTCGATTCCATGACCCGCGAGAGTGGCGCGTGGCCTCGTGTGCCGATCGTCGTCACACGACGGCACGCCTCTGACCGGCCGTCGGCGGGACGGCACGAGCCATTCACGGTTGGCCTGCCCTTCCCGCAAGGCGCGGTGGCGGACATCACCCACCTGGATCTCCGTGATGCGCAGGATCGCGGCGTGCCGCTCCAGGCGCGCGCGCTCGAGCGGTGGCATGATGGATCGGTCCGGTGGGCGCTCCTTGATTTCCAGACCCATGACGATGCCGGGCGCTTCAGCACGGGCATCGGGCCGCGGGCCGCGATCCCGCAGCCCGTCTCGGTCAAGCAAGCCCGCAGCGGCGTGCTCGTCGACACAGGCGCGGCGCGGTTCTCCATCCTCGTGCACGGCGCTTTTCCGTTCGCGTCCGTCAATGTCGATGGACGTGACGCGATGTCGGGCGCCCGTAGCGGTCTGCGCGTCGTAGACGGCAACGGGCGCGTGTGCCGCGTTCAGCTGCGCCGAGTCACGGTCGAGGAACACGGGCCGATCCGGACGACCGTCTTCGTCGAAGGCGCGATCGCGAGCTGGACCCGGCCGATGCTGACGCTGCAGGCGCGCCTGCACTTCTTCGCGGGATCCGCGGCGGTCCGGTGCGCGTTGCTCCTTCGCAACCCACGCGCCGCGATCCATCCGGGCGGCATGTGGGAGCTCGGCGATCGCGGATCGATCTACTTCCGCTCGGTCGAGATCGAGATCGCACTCCCTGACGGTGAAAGGGCGGCCGCGTCGTGTTCGGCCGAGTACGACGAGCAGCCGTTGCCCGTCGAGCAGCCGTTCGAGCTTTATCAGGATTCGAGCGGTGGCGAGCGCTGGCACAGCGCGAACCATAGAAACCGCAACGGCATCATCACGACGACATTCCGCGGCTACCGCGTTCGCGCCGGCAACGTGCGGTCGAGCGGCGACCGGGCGACGCCGGCCGTGACGCTCGAGCGCGGCGCCGATCGCATTGCGGTCGCGATGGAATATTTCTGGCAGAACTTCCCGAAGTCGCTCGAGGTACGCGACAACGCAATCGTGCTCGGTTTGTTCCCGCACCAGCATGCCGACCTCCACGAGCTCCAGGGAGGCGAGCAGAAGACGCATACGTTCACGCTGGCGTTCGGACACGACGCCCTGAGCCGCGATGCGGTCGACTGGGGCCGATCGCCGGGTGTTGCGCACAGCTCTCCTGATTACTACTCCGCCGCGCACGCGGTTTCCTATCTGACGCCGGGCAATGACGTGATGGCGGCGTACGACGAGCTCGTGACGAGCGCGGTCGCCGGGCCCGAGTCGTTCGAGCGGAAGCGCGAGATCATCGACGAGTACGGCTGGCGCAACTTCGGCGACATCTACGCCGATCACGAAGCCGCGTTCTGGAGCAGCGACGAGCCATTCATTTCGCACTACAACAATCAGTACGACGCGATCGCGGGCTTCGCCTGCCAGTTCATGCGCACGACCGACGTGCGATGGCTGACGCAGATGGAGGAACTGGCGGCGCACGTGGTGGATGTCGACATCTACCACACCAACCGCGACAAGAGCGCGTACAACGGAGGGCTGTTCTGGCACACGTATCACTACGTGCCGGCCGGCCTTTGCACGCACCGCTCTTACCCGAACGCAAAGGGCGTCTCGGGCGGCGGTCCGTCGAACGAGCACAACTACGCGTCAGGACTCCGGCTGCACTATCTGCTGACCGGCAACGAGTGTTCGCGCGAGGCGGCGATTGGCCTCGGGCGCTGGGTCATCGCGATGGACGACGGGTCGACGACCCCATTCGCGTGGGTGGCCTCCGGTGCGACCGGGCTCGCGAGCGCGACGTGCACCCCGGACTATCACGGCCCAGGCCGCGGCGCCGGTCACTCGATCGCGGTGCTCCTCGACGCGCACCGCCTGTCGGGCGACCGCGCCTTCCTCGACAAGGCCGAAGAGCTGATCCGTCGCTGCATCCATCCCGGCGACGATGTGGATGCGCGTCATCTGCTCGACGCCGAGCGGCGATGGTCGTACACCGCGTTCCTCGAAGCGCTCGCGAAGTACCTGGACTACAAAGCGGAGCGCGACGAACGCGACGAGGCGTATGCCTACGCGCGCGCCAGCCTGCTGAAGTACGCGCGCTGGATGCTGCGGCGCGAGTATCCGTTCCTCGAGCGGCCGGAGATCCTGGAGTACCCCACCGAGACGTGGGCCGCACAGGATATGCGCAAGGCGGAGGTGTTTCTGCTCGCGTCGCGCCATGCGCACGACGACGAGCGCGAGGCCTTCCAGGAACGCGCACGCTTCTTCTTCGAGTACTCGACGTCGACCTTGCGGCAGATGCCGACCCGCGGCTGCGCCCGACCCGTCGTGCTGCTCCTGACGCACGGGTTCATGTACCGCCACTTCGTCGAGCACCCGCACGACACGGCGCCCGCGCCGCGCATGGAGACGCACGACTTTGGATCGCCGCCGCCGGAATTCATCCCGCAGAAGACGCGCGCTCTCGAGCGTCTCAAGCCGCGCGGCGCGTCGTTGCTGCGATCCCTGTTCGCACGCACGCCTGAAGCTGTCAATTCGTAGGCCTGCGCCCTGACGAATACGGAGAGCACGGGGAGAACGGGTCTATTTGGTTTTCAAAACCCATTAAACCGCCCTCTCCGCCCTCTGCGTTCTCTCCGTGTACGTCACTGCCCAGCGGTGGAATCAGTACGGCCGGCGCAACTTCATATCGATGCCGAAGGTGAGAAGATCCCCAATCGCCGGCAGCGCGGCGAGCCACGAGAGACCGCGAACCGGAATACGGGCGAAGCGGTCCAGCACGAAGCCCGCATCGCGCGCGGCGCGCTTGAAGTCGGCGTAGCGCCGGCCGTTCAGCCCGAGGTCCTGCCAGCTCGAGGCGGTGCGAGGAGCCTCGCATCGCGCATTGCGCAGCGCGAGGACCGCGTCGAGCCCGCCGACGAGATGCGCGTATGGCACCTGGCACGCCCAATAGAGGTGGTAGCCCTGAGGCGAATAGAACAAGGGCCCGAAGCGCGACAACACGACGCCGCCCGGACGCAGCACGCGATAGAGGTCGCGGAAGGCGCCGTCGAGATCCATGACGTGCTCGAAGACGTTGGTCGAGAACACCGCGTCGAACGAGCGATCGGGGAGCGGCAGTCTTCCGCCCGTCGCCTGGACGAAGGCGCAGTTGTCAACCCCTTCCTTCCGCCGCGATTCGTTGGCCTGGGCGATCGCCGACGCCTCGATGTCGACGCCCGTGACCGACCGAACGTTGCGTGCGAGCCACAACGTCTCACCGCCCCACCCGCAGCCGAAGTCGAGGATGTCGACATCGGTGGATGGAAGTTCGGAGAGATACTTCCCCGCGGCTTCGGGCGCGAGGGTCATCGAGCGGGTGGTCTGCCCCGGCGCGGTCAGGAATGCCGCCGGATCCGGCGGGAAGAACCGATCGAGCTTCCAGAGCAGCGCCTGGCGCGCTCGCCGGAGCACAGTGTGGCCCGTCATCGGCAGGGCTTCAGACACGGCATTCATAAACAGCGTGATGCTCCCGCACAGGACCGGAATCACGCCGGCCTGCGGCAGCGCGCAAGAGACCACCAAGCGGCGCGAACGCGTCGCGCCACGACAACTCCGCGAGATTGACGTGGGCCGCCAGCCTGCGCCGCGCCTCCGGGCGCATGCCGAGGAGCCGGACCACCGCCGCGGCAAACGCCGGCGCGCTGCCTCCCTCGATGCAACCGGCGCGTGCCGTGTGGGGCAAGCCCTCGTATACCGCTTCACTGACCACGCACGGCAGGCCGGCGGCGAGCGCCTCGAGCACCTTGTTCTGCACGCCGCGCGCGATGAGCAGCGGCGCAATCGACAGCGCCGAGCGCCACAGGTAGGGACGCACGTCGGCGACCGTGCCCGTCACCTCGATCGACGGATCGATCGCGAGCGCGCGAATCGACGGCGCCGGCCGCGCGCCGACAATCGTCAGCTTCGCGTCCCCGCGCGCCTCCCGCACCGCGGGCCACACGTGCTTCACGAACCAGAGCACGCCTTCCACGTTCGGCGCGTAATCCATGACGCCGCAGAACACAATCTCGGGTTCCGCCGACGGCGTCACGGGCGGCGTGAAGCGCACCGCGTCGATGCCGTTGGGGAGTACGTGAACGGGAGCGCCGGGTGCAAGCGCCTCGAGCGAGCCCCGTTCACGGTCGTTGACCACGAGCGTGGCCGCTGACGCGCGCGCCGCATGCGCTTCGAACGGGCCAAGCACGCGCGCCTCCCGCCGATAGACCCAGCCGAGCGGTCCGCGTGACGACTCGCCGAGCAGCCGCCACTTCTCCGAATCCACGTCGACGAGATCCAGGATGAAGGGAATGCCCCGGAGCGGCGCGTCCAGCGCGCACTTCGCCATGCTCGAACAGAACGCGACGACAACGTCGGGGCGATGCCGTGAGACCACGTGCGAGATCGCGGGGCCGAGATCCGGCGCGTCCAGCAGCGCGTGCGTCAACGGCTGCGCGCCGGGGAGCGCCAGGCCGGCGCGGACGAGCGACCGGGCGCGGACCACGCGTGCCGTCGTGACGCTGCGCACGCGGTCGCGCAGTCCATCGACCTCGGCTTCCTCGTCGCGGTCGTGCACCAGCGAAACGAGGTCGAGGTGCGCTTCACGCGCGAGCGCCTCGAGCAGATAGTACGCGCGGATGCGGTCGCCGCGGTTGGGCGCGAACGGCAGCCGGTGCGTGAGCATCAACACATTGAGCGCGTCACGCACAGGTAAGTTGCCTCGTATCGGATGTGGAGCTCGGCACGCGGTGCGCCAGCTCGCGATAAATGGCTTCGATCTTCGCGTTGCGTGCGTCGAACGACAGCTCGCCGGCGACGCGCAGCCGTGCAGCCAGCGCCCGCGCCTGCGCCTCGTCGGGCCGCGAGAACGCGTCGGCAATGCCCTCCTGCAGCGCGCGAAGGTCGCCGACCGGGACGATACGGCCATGCACGCCGTCCTCGACCAGTTCCGCGGTGCCGCCCGCGGCGGTCGCGACGACCGGCGTCTCGAGCGCCATGGCTTCGAGCACAGCGTTCGGCGTGCCCTCGTAATCCGAGGACTGCGCGAGCAGATCGAGCGCGTGGTGCAGGCCGATCACATCCGACGTGTGGCCGAGCAGCCGGCAGACCTCGCCGAGGCCGCCAGCCTGGATCTGCGCGTCCAGGGCGCTCTTCAGCGACCCGTCACCCGCGATGAGCAGCTTCACACGCGGCATGGACTGACGGAGTGCGCCGACCGCATCGATCAACAGGTCGAATCGCTTCTGCGGTTCGAGCCGTCCAACGGCGCCGATCACCAGGTCGGTGTCGCGGAGCCCCAGTGCAGCGCGGGCCGCGGGGCGTGCCGCCGGGTTGCGCGTGAACCGCCGATGATCGATGCCGTTGAGCACCGTGACCACCCGATCGGGACGCGCGCCGTGCGCGACGAGTTGCGATCGAATCTCGCCGGAGACCGCGACGACGCGCTCGCATGCACCCAGCAGGCGCTTGTCGGCCGGGTAGTACAAGTAGCGTTCGCGCGCGCTGTGACCCGTCCAGCCGTGCGCCGTGGCCATCGCAATCGTCCCGAGCCTGCGCGCCAGCAGCACCGCGAGCAGGTCCGTCTTGTAGTCGTGCGCATGGACGATCTCGATGCCGCGATCCTTGACGAGGCGACAGAGGGCCGGCCAGATCGTGAGGTCGACCGACGAGCGCTCCAGCAGTTCGACGTAATCGAGCCCCAGGGACTCGGCGCGCGCGCGGATGTCGAACCGGTGATCGGCCGCGGTACGCACGTAACACACGGTGATCGCGAAGGCCCGTCGATCGCTCAGCGCCGCGCCGGAGAGGATGGTTTTTTCGGGTCCTCCGCCGGTGCCGAGCACGCTGCGGAGTTCGAGCACGCGAATGGGCGTCATCCTGCGTCCTGCATCTGATAGGCGCGCGCGGCGTGGCGATGAACGACCGCGTGCGCTTCACGGCGCGCCACCGAACCGATCGATCGCCAGTCGTACTGTTCGCGCACCAGGTCGCGTGCGCGCTCCGCCAGCCCATACGCAAGCAGGCGGTTGGTGAGCACCGTCACGAGCGCCTGACTGAGGAGCTCGCGCGGGGCAACCAGGAGGTGCACGCCGTGCTCGGCGCGCAGTCCCTCGCATCCAACCGGCGTGCTGACGACCGGCAGGCCTGCGGCGAATGCTTCGAGAATCTTGAGCCGCGTGCCGCCGCCCGATTCGAGCGGCACCGCAAGCGCCTGCGCCTCACGCAGGTGCGGCACGACGTCCGGCACGGCGCCCGTGACCTCGATGTGCGGCCGGTCGGCCAAGGCGCGAATCTCCGGCGGAGGCTCGCGCCCGATGATCCGCAGCCGGACGTCGGGGAGCCGGAGTTGAATGCGCGGCAGCACGTCGAGCGCCAGGAACTTGGCCGCGGCGACGTTCGGTCCCCACGACATCGTGCCGACGTAGAGGATGAGCGGCGGTTTCGCGGTGCGGACGAGCGGCAGGTCGGCGTAGGCATCGCAGTCGACGCCGTTCGGCACGAGCACGACGCGCCGCGCGCCGCAGGCCTGGTAGTACTGGCAATCTTCCTCCGACGTCGCGGTCACGACCGCCGCGCGCATCACCGCACGCTGCTCCGCGCGCTCGAGCAGCGCCGCCTGCCCGCGCAGGTACTGGCTGACGACAGGATTGGTCTGCTCGTCTGCGGTGCGTCGGACGAGCGCCGAATACACGTTGTGCAGATCCAGCATCGACGGCACGCGGCTGCCCTCCGCGTAGATCGCCGAGTCGAGGTGGTCGAGATACAGGAGGTCGGGACGATTGATCGTCAGCTGCGCCGACACCGCCTGGTGCACCGCCGTGCGATCGTGACGGCGGAAGAGAACGTAGGGCTCGCGCGAAATGGCGGCCCGCACGACTCGCAGCGTCTCGACCGGGGCGCGGCGCGGCCCGACCGGCACGGCGCAGACGCGGAGCCCCGCACCGGTGAGCGCCGGCACCAGCGCTTCCTGTCCGGGCTCCACTGGCGCAACCAACCGCACGTCGAAATCCGCCGCCAGTCCCCGCAGCAGATGAAAACTGCGCAGGTGTCCGCCGCGATCCAGCGGCCACGGCAACTCGCTCGTGATCGCGAGGATCGAGGGACGGGCGGGCATGCGGCGCGCCGGGGCCTGGGACGACAGAACCGCCTCCTGGTCGTCGAGATGGAAGTAGCGCGAGGGGGACACAAAAGTCACTCGGCGCGCCGACTTCAATGTTGGCTGCTGCCCGCAATGACGGGCGACTCCCGCGACAGTGCACGGCTCGTTCCGCTTCATCGCGGTGGCGACGCCTTTGCGAAGGACGTCGGCACATGGTCCCCTCGCCCCCTCGTCGCCTGACGATTGTGAAATCGTCCGCGGTCGCGGACCGTCCACACGTTGGCGGACACCGGGCGCCGTCGAGCGCGCGCCTGCGCCCGGTGGCGGCGCGACCCCGTGTCGCACAACTCGTGCTCACGTTGTGCGCGGGAGGTGCCGAACGTCTGGCAATCGAGCTGTCACTCCGCCTGGCGTCGCGGTTCGGAATGCCGATCATCTGCCTCGAGGAGCCCGGCGCACTCGCGGGCACACTGATCGAGCGCGGCATCGAGGTGACGGCCATCCATCGGCAGCAGGGATTCCGCCCCTCGCTCGCGCGCACGCTGGCCGAGATCACCCGCGCCCGCGGCATCGACGTGCTGCACTGCCAGCAGTACTCGCCGTATGTCTACGGCGCCCTCACGCGCGTGCTGCGTCCGTCGCTGCGCGTGATCTACACCGAACACGGGCGCCTCAGCGACGCGCCGCCGTCGAAGAAGCGCACCGCCATCAATCCGCTGCTCGCGCCGCTCGCCGACGGCATCTATGCGGTGTCGCGCGATCTGCGCTGCCACATGCTGGCGGAGGGTCATCCCGCGTCGCGGGTCGAGGTCATCACCAACGGCATTGACGTCGGGAAGGCGCCGGGGGACATCGAGTGGCGGCGCGCGCGGGCCGAGCTGTCGATTCCCGAAGACGCGATCGTGTTCGGCACCGCGGCGCGTCTCGATCCGGTGAAAAATCTGGAAACCTTGATCGACGCCTTCGGCGGCGTGCGGGAGGAGATCGCCGGCGCACGCCTCCTGATCGTCGGCGACGGGCCGGAGCGCAGCGCGCTCGTCCGCCGCGCAGCGGAGCGCGGCGTCGCCGCGTCGGTCATCTTCACCGGCTATCGCGCCGACGTTCGCGGCCTGCTCCCCGCGTGCGACGTGTACGTCAACAGCTCGATCAGCGAAGGGATTTCGTTGACCATCCTCGAGGCGATGGCGGCACGGCTGCCGGTCATTGCCACGCGCGTCGGAGGCACGCCGGAAGTCGTGAACGACGAGACCGGCGTGCTCGTGCCGGCGCGCGACGCCGCGTCACTCGCGCGCGCGATGCTCGCGCTCGCGCGGGATCGTGACCGCCGCGCGCGCCTCGCGGCACGCGGCCGCACGATCGTCGAGGCGCGATTCACGCTCGACCGGATGATCGAGGATTACGCCGGCGTCTACGAGGCCGCGTACGCAAAACGGGCAGCACGATAGTGCTGCCCCGTTTCTCACGCCCTCGCCGCTGCGGAAACAGCGGCCGCTATTTGAAGCGCTTGTTCACCGCGTCCCAGTTGACGGTGTTCCACCACGCCGCGAGATAGTCCGGCCGGCGATTCTGGTACTTCAGGTAGTAGGCGTGCTCCCACACGTCAACGCCGAGGATCGGCTTCTTCCCTTCCATCAAAGGACTGTCCTGGTTCGCGGTGCTCTCGACCACCAGCTTGCCGCCGGCATCGATCAGCCACGCCCAGCCGCTGCCGAAGCGCTTCGCGCCTGCGTCATTGAGCTGCGTCTTCAGCGTGTCGAAGCTGCCGAACGTCGATTTGATCGCGTCCGCGATCGCGCCGGTCGGCTGTCCGCCTTTGCCGGGCCCCATGATTTCCCAGAACATCGTGTGGTTCACGTGCCCGCCGCCGTTGTTCCGCACCGCCGTCCGGATGTCTTCCGGCACGGTGTTGATGCCCTTCAGCAACTCCTCGGCGGATTTGCCCTGCAGCTGCGGATGTTTCTCGAGCGCCGCGTTCAGGTTGTTCACGTACGCTGCGTGGTGCTTGTCGTGATGGATCCGCATCGTCTGTTCGTCGATGTGGGGTTCGAGCGCGTTGTACTCGTACGGAAGCGGGGGAACGACGTGTGCCTTCACGCTTTCCTTGACATCGGCCATAAAACGTCTCCTTAACGAATCTCGAGCATCCTGTCGAGCGCCAGCTTCGCCCAGCGCTTCGTCTCTTCGGGGACGACGATCTGGTTGTGAAGCGTCCCCTCCACGAGGCCTTCGAGCACCCACAGCAAGTGGTTCGGCGACACGCGGAACATCGTCGAGCACAGGCAGCCGAAGGGATCGAGCGTCACGATGGTTCGGTCGGGCGCGAGCTCGTGCATCAGGCGATTGACGAGATGAATCTCGGTCGCGACCGCCCACACCGATCCGGACGGGCTCTTGCGCAGGGTGTCGATGATGAACTCGGTCGAGCCCGCGAGGTCCGCCGCCTGCACCACGTCGAACGTGCACTCGGGGTGCGCGATGACCTTGCCTTCGGGGTACTTCTTCCGGAACGCCTGGATCTGCTGCACGGTGAATCGCGTGTGCACCGAGCAGTGGCCTTTCCAGAGCAGAAGCTTCGCGTTCCGTGCTTCATCCGCGGTCAGACCGCCGTTGATTTCGTGCGGATCCCACACGGCCATGCGATCGAGTGGAATCCCGAGCTTGTAACCGGTGTTGCGCCCCAGGTGCTGATCCGGCAGCATCAGTAACCGCTCGCCGCGCTCGAGCGCCCACGACATCACCGCTCCAGCGTTCGTCGATGTGCAGACCACACCGCCGTGCTCGCCGACGAACGCTTTGATCGCCGCCGACGAATTGATGTAGGTCACCGGGACGATGCGGTCGACGTCGACGCCGAGCGCGCGCAGCTCGCGCCAGCACACCTCGAGTTGGTCTTCAGCGGCCATATCCGCCATGGAGCAGCCCGCCGCGAGGTCGGGGAGGAGTACCTTCTGGTGGGGCGCGCGCAGGATGTCGGCGCTCTCGGCCATGAAGTGGACGCCGCAGAACACGATGAACTCCGCCGCGCCGCGCGACGCCGCCGCACGCGCGAGCTTCAGCGAGTCGCCGGTGAAATCGGCGAACTTGATGACCTCGTCGCGCTGGTAGTGATGGCCGAGGATGACGAGCCGCTCGCCGAGCGTGCGCTTCGCAGCCACGATCCGCGCGTCCATCTCATCGTCGGAGAGACGAAGGTACCGATCCGGCAGCGGCTGCCGCTCGCCGATGCTCTGCTTCTCGACCTCAGTGAGGAGCCGGATATCCATCGCAACTATTGATTGTACTACCCGAGATTGCCGGGTCGCGTGATTGAAACCACGTAGGCCGGGTCTTCAGACCCGGCATTTCAGGACGCGACCGCGTCGGCTTCGGGCCCGACGACCACGTTGTAGAGCGTGTCGCGTTCGAATGGCTCGCGGCCGGCAGCGCGGATGAGACGGCGAATCTCGCGCGTGCTCATCGCTTCGGGCGTGGGCGACCCGGCCATGTGGTAGATGCGCTCTTCCTGGACCGTCCCGTCGAGGTCGTCGGCACCAAACCAGAGCGCGAGCTGCGCGGTTTCCACGCCCGTCGCGATCCAGAACGCCTTGATGTGCGGCACGTTGTCGAGCATTAACCGTGACACGGCGAGCACGCGCAGCGTCTCAATCGCACTCGGCGCCGGCAGTTTCCGCATCTGATTGTTGTCGGGATGGAACGCGAGCGGGATGAAGGCTTGCAGCCCTCCTGTCTCGTCCTGCAGCGCGCGCGTGCGAAGCATGTGATCGACGCGCTCCTCGGCCGTTTCGATATGGCCGTAGAGCATGGTGACGTTCGAGCGCATGCCGAGCCCGTGCGCGATCTTGTGGATCGCGAGGTAGCGGTCCGCGCCGCACTTGTCGTCACAGATCTTCCGGCGAACGCGTTCCGCGAAGATCTCGGCGCCTCCGCCGGGCAGCGAATCGAGTCCCGCGTCCTGCAGCTCGCGAAGGACCTCCTCGTCCGTCTTCCCGTAAAGATCCGCAAAGAACGCGATCTCAACCGCGGTGAAACACTTGAGGTGAATCTCGGGACGAATGCGCTTGAACCCGCGCAACAGCTCCGTGTAGTAGTCGAATGGCAGATCCGGATGCAGTCCGTTGACGACATGAATCTCGGTCAGCGGCTGGCCGGCGCGCTGACGAAGCTTGTCCCATGCCTGCTCGAGCGACATCGTGTACGACCCGGAATCGCCGGGGCGGAGCCGCGCGAACGAGCAGAACAGGCAATTCGCGACGCAGACATTCGTCGCCTCGAGCCTGATGTTGAAGTTGTAGTAGGTGCGCGCACCGTGGCGCTTCTCGCGCTCGCGGTTCGCGAGCCAGCCGAGCGCAAGCGCGTCCTTGCACGCGAATAGACGCACGCCGTCGTCGAAGGACAGCCGTTCGCCGGCGTCCACTTTCGCGGCAATGTCACCCAGCCCTGCGCGTTCTATTCGGCTCAGCACGTCCTGAGAATGTTACTACGGGTATACTTTCAAAAACCCCGGCGCCAAGCGAAGTGGGTGCGAAGCCCACGCGGTGCCGCCACTGTAAGCGGGGAGCGTTTCCTTCATGCCGGTTGCGGCCGGCAGCCACTGCGTCACACGCAAGTCGGGTGTGACCCGACGGACGCGGGAAGGCGAAGGATCACGCAGCGATCCGCAAGCCAGGATACCTGGCAGCCGGGCCGTTCACTTCCAACCATCGGCGCGTGAGCACGCCGAAAGGAGGCCCGGTGTCTTTCCGCACGTCCGTTCCTGCTGCCCTCACACTGTCTCTGATCTCATTCACGACCGCTGACGCAGCCGTCGTCGAGGGACGCGTCATCGATCCCGCGTCGCGTCCCGTTCCCGGCGCGTCGGTCGTCATCATCTGCGGCTCGTCGGTGAGCGCCTCGGCGATCACCGACGCCGACGGGCGTTTCACGACTGAGGACGTGAGCGGCGCATGCGAGCTGCGCATCGCCCTCGAAGGATTTGCCGCGCCGCCCGTGAAGCTGGATCTCCCGCCTGGCGACGCGCGGCGCGATGCCGGCACGGTGCAATTGCAGGTGAGCGCCGTCTCGGAGTCAGTCCTCGTGTCAGCTGCGCAGGTCGACGTGCCGCTCTCACAGGCGTCATCCGCCGCGACGGTGATCACCGCCGCCGAACTGCGCGCCCGTCAACTGGCCACCGTTGCCGACGCGCTGCGGGACGTTCCCGGGCTCAGCGTGACCCGCAACGGCTCCGCCGGCGCAGTGACCAGCGTCTTCCCACGCGGCGGCGAGTCGGATTACACGCTCGTCTTCATCGACGGCGTGCAGGCGAACGTGTTCGGCGGCGGCTTCGACTTCGCGCATCTCTCGACCGACAACATCGACCGCATCGAGATCGTGCGCGGGCCGCAGAGCGCGCTGTACGGATCGAACGGGATCGGCGCGGTCGTGCGGATCGTCACGCGCAGCGGCGGGCCGATTCGCGGCGACGCCTCTTTCGAAGCGGGCAGCTTCTCGACCCGGCGCAGCGCCGCGTCCACATCCGGCAGCGCGGGCGCCTGGTCGTGGGGCGCGGGCGCCGAGCATCTGACGAGCGACGGTTTCAACGGCACGATGCTGGCGACGGGTGAGCAGGTGACCAACGACGATTACGAGCGCACCGGCGCCGGTGCGAACGGTGGATGGCATGCGGCGAACGGCGCCTCGATCGACGGCTCGGTTCGCTTCGAGCGTGACGAGCGAGGCTTCCCCGGCCCATTCGGTTCCAACCCGATCGGCGCGTTCGAGCACATTGACACGATCTCGCGCGGCCACGACGATCGCTGGATCGGATCGATTGCCGGGACCGTTCCCTCGGGCGCGCGCGTGCGCACGCACGCCGACGCAACATGGAACACGCTCGATGGCCGCTTCGAAAGTCCGTTCGGGCCGTCGACGTCGACCTCGCGGCGCTGGACCGCGCGCGCACAAAGCGACGTCGCGTTGCGGCCCGGCCTCGATCTGTCGGCTGGCCTCGAAGTGCAGCGCGAGCGGGCGACGAACACGTTCATCACCAACGACGCCTTCGCGGAGGTTCCGGTCAAACGATCGACGGCGGGGTACTTCGGCGAGGCGCGGTGGACGACGAAGGAGCGGCTCTTCGTGACCGGCGGCGTCCGCATCGAGGACATCCGCCGTGACGCGCTCGCCGGTTTCGCCGATCCCTTCAGTCCGCGTCCCGCGTTCCCCAGCGACCGCATCGTCTCGACCAATCCACGCGTGGCGGCCGCATGGTTCGTTCGGCCGGATGCCGGCGAGTCCACGAAGGTGCGCGTCGCTGCCGGCACCGGCATCCGCCCGCCGGACGGCTTCGAGATCGCGTTCACCGACAATCCGTCGCTGAAGCCGGAACGGAGCCGCAGCATCGAGGCCGGCGTCGATCAGGCGTTCGCGTCGGGCCACGCGCTCGTCGAGCTGACCGCGTTCCACAACTGGTTCGACGATCTGATCGTCGCGGTCGGGCAGTTCCAGCAATCGAGCCGTTATCGCACCGACAACATTTCGAACGCGCGAGCCCGCGGCGTCGAGCTCGCGTCGACATTCCGCACGCGTGCCGCCGCCGTGGATCTTCACGCTCGCATCACCTATACCTTCCTCGACACGGAGATTCTCGCGGTCGACCAGAGCGGCGCGGCTCCCCCGCCATTCGAGGTCGGCGACCCGCTGCTGCGGAGGCCGCGCCATCAGTGGGCGGCGGACTTCGCAGTGTCCCGTGGTCCGGTGGCGGCATGGCTGCGCGGAGGCGGCCGTGGACGCGTGCTCGACGTCGAACCCACGCTCGGCACGTTCGGCGGGCTGTTCATCGCCACCGGCTATGCGGTGTGGAACGCCGGCGCGTCCTGGACGATCGCCCGCCGGCTCGAAGTCTTCGGCCGCATCGAGAACCTCTTCGACCGCGCGTACGAGGAAGCGTTCGGATTTCCGGCGCTCGGCCGCGGCGGCATGGTGGGCGTGCGCGTTGCTGCAAGCCGCTGACGTCTGGTACGGCTACGACACCCGCACGCCGGTCGTGCGCGGCGTCTCGCTCGCGGTCGCTGCCGACAGCTTCGTCGGCCTCCTCGGCCCGAACGGCTCCGGCAAGACGACAATGCTGCGGCTGCTGGCTGGAACACGCCAGCCGCAGCGCGGCAGCGTCACGCTCGACGGCGCGCTGGTCGCCCGGCTGTCTCGCGCCGCGCTCGCGCGCCGCATGGCGGTGGTTCCGCAGGAGACGCACCTTGCCTTCGATTACACGGTGCTCGAGGTCGCGATGATGGGGCGCTACCCGCACCTCGGCGCGTTCGAGATCGAAGGCCCCGACGATCTCGCGATCGTCGACGATGCGCTCCAGGCGACCGGAACGCGGGCGCTGCGCGATCGCCTGTTCACGACGTTGAGCGGCGGCGAGAAGCAGCGTGTGGTGATCGCGTCCGCGCTGGCGCAGGTGAGCGGGAGCTTCCGCCTGAAGGCGGAAGAGACG
>JBKPRU010000061.1:0-9565 GCA_046734675.1 Acidobacteriota bacterium | reverse complement strand
TCAACAAGGTCCTCGACAGAACGTAGAACGCCATGGCAGACGAACTCAACGAGCGATCAGAACAGACCTCGGCGGCGGCGACGGAAAGTGCGCCCGCCGATACCGGCGAAGCAACCGGCGAGCTCCAGAAGCAGCGCGACGAGTTCTACGAGCGGCTGCTGCGCAAGACCGCCGAATTCGACAACTACCGCAAGCGCGTCGAGCGCGAGCGCGCGCAGCAGGCTGAGACGGCCGCAGCCGACCTGCTCCGGGAGCTCCTGCCAATCGTCGACAATCTCGAGCGCGCGCTCCGTGCCGACGCGGGGGCCGAAGGGGGCGACGCGTACCGGCGCGGCGTGGAACTGATCCACTCGCAGCTGCTCGACGCGCTGCGCAGACGCGGCGTGACGCCGATCGAAGCACTCGGTGCGGATTTCGATCCGCATTTTCACGAGGCGGTGGCGCACGACCACGCGGAGGGCCGGCGCGAGGGTGAAATCATCGAAGAATTCAGCCGGGGCTACCTGCTGGGCGATCGCCTGCTGCGTCCCGCGATGGTGAAGGTGGCGAAAGGGTGAGCAAGCGCGACTACTACGAGGTGCTCGGCGTCGGCCGGGACGCGACGGACCAGCAGATCAAGAGCGCCTATCGGAAGCTCGCGCTCAAATACCATCCCGATCGCAATCCTGGCGACAAGAACGCGGAAGAGCACTTCAAGGAAGGGGCGGAGGCGTACGCCGTGCTCGCCGACCCGCAGAAGCGCGATCTCTACAACCGCTTCGGCCACGCCGGCGTGAGTGGAGCCGGCGCGGGCGCGGGAGGGTTCGATCCCACGGTATTCGCCGGCTTCGAAGACATCTTCGGAAGCCTCGGCGATCTGTTCGGGTTTGGCGATGTCTTCGGCGGACGACGGCGGCGCGGCGGGCCGCAGCGCGGCGCCGATCTACGCTACGACCTCGAGATCGCGTTCGACGAGGCCTACGACGGCACCGAAACCTCCATTCAGATCCCGCGCGAAGAATCGTGCGACACCTGCAAGGGCTCGGGTGCGGCGCCGGGCTCGTCGGCAGAAGTCTGCAGCCAGTGTCGCGGCACCGGCCAGCTGCGGTTTCAGCAGGGCTTTCTCACCGTCGCGCGGCCGTGCCCCGGCTGCCGCGGCACAGGCCGCGTGATCAGCAAGCCGTGCCAGGCCTGCCGCGGCGCCGGCCGCGTCGGCCGCGAGCGCAAGATCACCGTCAAGATTCCCGCCGGCATCGCGACCGGCCAGCGGCTGCGGTTATACGGCGAAGGGGAACACGGATCGGCGGGCGGCCCTCCGGGCGATCTCTACGTCGTCGTGCACGTGCAGGAGCATCAGATTTTCCATCGCGAAGGGGACGATCTGTATGCCGAGCTGCCGGTGACGTTCCCGCTCCTCGCGCTCGGCGGTGAGCTGCGCGTCCCGACCGTGAAGAGCGAAGAGGAGGTCAAGGTTCCCGCCGGCACGCAGCCGGGCGCGCGCTTCAAGCTGCGCGGCAAAGGCATGCCGAACGTTGCCGGGCGCGGCCACGGCGACCTCTACGTCATCGTCCGTCCGGCGGTGCCGAAGAAACTCACCAGGGAGCAGCGGCACCTCCTCGAGGAGCTCGCGAAGACGATGCCGCAGGAAGCGGTCGAGCGCGACGGAGACGACTCCTCGGAGAAGCCGTTCTTCGAAAAGGTGAAGGACATCTTTGGTTGATTCGCCGGCGCTGGAAGTCGCGTTCCTTTCGACGCCCGGCCCCGATCCCTTTCTCCGCGAACGTCTCTATGCGCTGCTCGACGACTTCGAGCCACTCGCCATCCACGAGGACGAGAGCAGCGACACGTGGCGCGTGTTCTTCAAGTCCTCCGAGGATCGCGACGCGGCGGCGGCGCAGCTCTCGACCGCGATAGCTCCTCAGCTGCTCCGCGCGGCGCCGGTCGATGTCCCGGACGAAGACTGGGCCCGGCGGTCGCAGCAGAATTTGAAGGCCGTCGAGATCGGCGGCCTGATTGTCGCGCCGCCGTGGGATGTGCCGCGCACCCGAGCGAAGCCGGTCATCATCATCGAGCCATCGACGGGGTTCGGCACGGGCCATCATGCGACGACGCGGTTGTGCCTGCGGCTGCTGCAGCAGCTCGAGCTCCGCGGCGCGCGCGTGCTCGACATCGGCACCGGATCCGGCGTGCTCGCGCTCGCGGCGTGGAAGATGGGGGCGGCCGACGTGATCGCGATCGATAACGATCCGGACGCACTCGACAACGCCCGCGAGAACATCGCGAGAAATGGCGGCGCGCCGGTCATCGACATCATCTGCGACGATCTGACGACGGTGAAGGTCCAGCCGGCTGACGTCGTGCTCGCAAACCTCACCGCGGCCGTGCTCGTCCGCCATGCCGACGCGCTCCGCGCGCTCGCGCGAAACAACGGCTATCTAATCCTGAGCGGCTTCGGCCCCGATCACCTCGTCGAGATTCGTCCGGCGTTCGACGGGATGCTCGATATCAACGAGATCACCGAAGGGGATTGGGCGGCGATCTGCCTCGAGATGCCGCACGCGTAGTGGTGTCGAACTGGCGGTAGGGCGCCTCTTTAGAGGCGCCCTACCGCGCAGGCGCACCTAAAGGTGCGCCCTACCGTACAACTCCGTCGCCTCGCGCGGGCCGCAGGCGCTGCCGTCCTCCGTCATCCTCGCGATCACAGATCCGACCACAAGAACTGCAACACGCCGATCGCCACAATCGCGACGGCGTCGGCGCGGAGGGTACGTCGGCCGAGCGTGATCGGCATCCATCCCGCGCGGACGGCTGACTCGATCTCTTCGACGGACCATCCCCCTTCCGGCCCGACCATCAACGCCGCCGCTGACGGCCGCTGCCCCTGAACCGTACCGACCGGGTGCCCTTGGACGGCCGCCTGCGGCTCGACGAGCATCAGGCGCATCTCGGCCGTCTCCTGCACGATCAGCTGGTCGAAGGTCGTGCCGTGGCCGATCACCGGCAGCACCGCACGGCGGCACTGCTTGGCCGACGCGACAGCGATGCGCCGCCACCGATCGGTGATCTGACCCTCGGTCAGCGCCTTCTCCCGAATGGTCGTGTGCGCGGTGACGAGCGGCTCGACGGACGCGACGCCCATCATCGTCGCGTCGCGGACCACGTCCTCCATCTTGTCCCCCTTCAACACGCCCTGCGCGAGCGTGAGACGCACGGTCGGCTCCGGCGCCGCGCTGATCTCTTCGAGGAGGTGGAGCTGTGCCCCTTCGCGGCTGACGCGCTCGATGCGCGCGCGATACTCGCGGCCGTTGCCGTCGAAGACGGCGATCTCGTCGCCGAAGCGCAGACGCAGGACGTGCGTGAGGTGATGCGCTTCGTCGGGGGGGAGCGATGCGGTACCGGATGTCGGGTCGAGGTCCGCGGCCAGGAAGCGCGGGAGCATGGGGCGCGATTATATTCGCGCTATACTCGAATCCTCTTGCTCTTCAAGGGACAAACGCTAGGAAAGTACAAGATCATCGCGCCGCTCGGGAGCGGCGGCTTCGGTACCGTCTACCTCGCGCAGGACACCTGGATCGACAAGAAGGTCGCGATCAAAGTCCCGCACCGCCAGGGGCTCGACTTCGGCGAGCTGCTGCGCGAGCCGCGCCTCCTGGCCTCGGTCAGTCATCCGAACATCGTCGCCATCACGACCGCAGAGAAGCAGGACAACATCTTCTTCATCGTCATGGAGTACGTGCACGGCGAGACGCTGGAGAACGTCATCGCCGCGCGCGGCGGGCTCGAGCTGAACCGCGCGCTCGACTTCACCTGCCAGATCTGCAACGCCGTCGATCACGCGCACCGGCAGGGCGTCATTCATCGCGACCTGCGGCCGGCCAACGTGCTCGTGACCGACCACGACATGCTGAAGGTCGCCGACTTCGGCACGTCGCGGTTCCTCGAGATCGCCGCCCACGGCACCACCGTCATCGGCAGCCCGCCCTACATGGCGCCCGAACAGTTTCACGGCAAGGCGGTGTTCGCGTCGGACCTCTACTCGCTGGGCGTGACGATGTACCAGATGCTGACGGGCGGCCTGCCCTACGACGCGCCCGCGCCGAGCGACCTCAAGAAGCTGATGTCGGGCGAGCTCGTGTCGCCGCCACGCCTGAAGAATCCGTCCATCCCGAAAGCCATCAACGACATCGTGATGAAAGCGATGGCGCCCGATCCGACCGACCGGTATCAGCGCGCCACCGATCTCATGGAAGACGTGCTCGCCGCCCGGAACGCCACCCGCACCCCGCCGGCGGCGCTCCCGCGTGGCGCGGCCGCAGGCCGGCCCCGTGACGACGCGCAGAGTATCCAGAGCCGGCTTCGCGCGCGAGAGGCGCCCGCGGCCCGCTTCTGCTGGCACTGCCGCAAGCCCCTCCACGCGCGCACCGATCGCTGCCCGTTCTGCGGCGAAACTCAGTAAACGCGTTCCCGCCCGCGCCCCCGTCGTGATCACCCGCGGCGCAACGCCCCATTTTCGGCTTGGCTCTCCGTTCACGACCGAAACTGTGATTGGATCCGCTACCCGGTCCAGCGGGACCGTTGTGGTACCATCCGAAAGAGCCTACGAGAAGGAGCAGAGATGTCGTTTCCTGCCACCGGCAAGATCTGGATGAACGGCGAGCTGGTGAACTGGCCGGATGCCAAGATTCACATCGCCTCGCATGTCGTGCACTACGGCAGCGGCGTCTTCGAAGGCGCGCGCTGTTATCAGACCCAGCAGGGCAGCGCCTGTTTCCGTCTCGACGCGCACCTGCGCCGCCTGATCGACTCCGCGAAAATCTACCGGATGGAGCCCACCTTCTCGTACGATCAGTTGCGCGACGCGGTGATGGAGACGATCCGCGCCAACGAGTTCAAGGCCTGCTACATCCGGCCGATCGTCTACCGCGGTTATCACACGCTGGGCGTCAATCCGTTCCCCTGCCCGGTCGACACCGCGGTGCTCGTCTGGGAATGGGGTGCCTATCTCGGCCAGGATGCGTTGACGAATGGCGTCGACGTGCGCGTCAGCTCGTGGTCCCGCGCTGCACCGAACACCTTCCCCACGCTCGCGAAGAGCTCCGCCAACTACGCCAACTCGCAGTTGATCAAGATGGAGGCGATGGCCGACGGCTACAGCGAGGGCATCGCGCTCGACGTCTACGGCTACTTGAGCGAGGGCAGCGGACAGAACCTGTTCCTGGTCCGCGACAACACGCTCTACACGTCGCCGCTGAGCGCCGCCGTCCTGCCGGGCATTACGCGCAACTCCGTGATGACGATCGCCAAGGATCTCGGCTTCCAGGTGCGCGAGGAGATGCTGCCGCGCGAGCTGCTCTACATCTCCGACGAGGCGTTCTTCGTCGGCACCGCCGCGGAGATCACGCCGATCAAGTCCGTCGACAAGATCACGATCGGCAACGGCCGCCGCGGCCCGATGACCGAAGCGATCCAGCAGGCCTTCTTCGACATCGTCAGCGGCGCGGTCGCGGACCGTCACGGCTGGCTGGAATATGTCTATCCCGGCGAGCCCCGCCAGACCGTCGGCGCCGGTAAAACAACCAGTGCACAGAAATAGCGCCACCTGTTACACTAGGACTACCCCAGCAACGGCCACTGGCCACGGATAACCACAGAAAAACACAGAAGAGCACAGAAAAACTTTCTGAGTTCTTTTGTGTTTGCGCTGTGTTGTTCTGTGGCGATCCAGACTTTTTTGTGGCGATCCCCTGGTCGCCTGTGGCTCTCCCTGCCCAATCGCTCTGAATTGGGTTCTGCGGATGGCTTCACTCATCTCGCTCGTGGTGTTCCTTTGCGTGTTCCTGTGGACCGCCTCGGCGCTGTTCGGTGTCTTCCTCTGTCTGACTGTGGCCCGGTATGCACATCAATGAGCTCCTGAAGACGGCGGTCGCGAGCGGCGCGTCCGACCTCCACCTGAAAGTCGGCAGCTACCCGATGATGCGCGTGAACGGCACCCTGGTGGTGGCGTCCGAAGAGAAGCGCCTGGATCGGTCCGACACCGAGGGGATGGCGCAGGGCATGTTCACGCCCGAGCACCTCGAGAAGTTCCGCCGCAACCAGGACGTGGACCTGGCCTACAGCGTGGCCGGCCTCGGCCGCTTTCGCTGCAATGTCTTTCAGCAGCGCGGCACCGTCGGCCTCGTCCTGCGCGTCATTCCCACCCGCATCAAATCGATCGACGAGCTCGGCCTCCCGCCGGTGCTGAAGAAGATCGCGCAGGAAGAACGCGGGCTCGTGCTCGTCACCGGCACCACCGGCTCGGGCAAGTCGACGACGCTGGCCGCGATGATCGATTACATCAACTCGACGCGCCAGGCGCACATCATGACCGTCGAGGATCCAATCGAGTACCTGCACCGCGACCACATGTCGCTCGTGAACCAGCGCGAGATTGCCGTCGACGCGGTGTCGTTCGCCCACGCGCTGCGGGCCGCGCTTCGTCAGGACCCTGATGTCATCCTGGTCGGCGAGATGCGCGACTTCGAGACGATTGAAACGGCGCTGCTCGCGGCGGAAACCGGGCACCTCGTGTTCTCGACGCTGCACACGCTCGACGCCACCGAAACCATCAACCGCATCATCGCCGTGTTCCCGCCGCATCAGCAGCGCCAGGTCCGCATCCAGCTCGCGAGCGTCCTCAAGGCGGTCATCTCGCAGCGCCTGATGCCGCGCGCCGACAGCGTCGGGCGCGCTGCGGCCGTGGAAGTGATGGTCACGACCGCATTCATCCGCGACTGCATCGTCGACAAGGACAAGACCTCGCAGATCCACGGCGCGATCTCGAACGGCGGATCGCAGTACGGGATGCAGACCTTCGACCAGTCGATCTTCGGCCTCTACCAGGCCGGCTACGTGACGCTCGAAGAGGCGCTGCGCTGGGCCTCGAACGTCGACGACTTCAAGCTCCGCGTACAGGGCATCTCGTCGACGACGGAGATGTCGCGCGAGGCGATGCAGGCGGCTGTGCCGGCGTCGCGGAGCGGGATTCCTGAGATCACCCGCTTCGGCGGCTGATTTTTCGCGAACTCGTCGGCCGCCATCGGGAACGCTCGTTGCGTCCGTGCGAGGCACGAGTTGTTCCCTGTTCGTTGTGGCGCTGCACGCAGCGTCTTCAGACGGATGCGAAGCCTGAGGCGAGCCGCTTGCAGCCACGGTTCCCGGCGGGCTTCCAGCGTAGCCGTCCGTCAACGGCGTCGCGTGCACGCCGATGACACGCGGCGCCGTCTTCCGGCACGAGCCCGGTACAATGATCAGTCGATGAACTCGGCCTATGTGGACGGCCTGCGCATGCTGGCCATGCGCGAATTGTCCGTGGCGCAGGTGCGGGCCCGCCTCGTCGAGCGCGACCACGCGGCGGACGACGTCGAGTCCGCGATCGGACGCCTGATCGAAGAGAAGGCGCTCGACGACGAGCGGGTCGCGCGTGCCTATGCGCAGACCGCCGTGAAAGTGAAGGGACGCGGGCGGCTGCGCGTGCAGCGCGAGCTGCACGAGATGGGCATCGCGCGCGAGATCGCCGCCGCCGCGATTGCCGACACCTTCGGCGACCTGGACGAACGGCGATTGATCGCCGCCGCCCTCAACAAAAAGCTTCGCGGCAAGCGCACGATCGACTCCCCCGCCGAATATGCCCGCGTGTATCAGTTCCTCATGCGCCAGGGTTTCTCGCCGGCTGGCGTCGCCGACGCGCTCCGCGCCTACCGCAAGGGCATCGATCCGTTAGAATAATTGGATGAATTCCCGGGAAATTCGCAACACTTTCCTGAAGTACTTCGAGCGGAACGGCCACGCGATCGTCGCCAGCTCCTCGCTCGTGCCCGCCGACGATCCGACGCTGCTCTTCACCAACGCGGGGATGAACCAGTTCAAGGATCTGTTCCTCGGCCGCGAGAAGCGCGCGTACACGCGCGCGACCACCTCGCAGAAGTGCATGCGCGTCAGCGGGAAGCACAACGACCTCGACAACGTCGGGCCGTCGCTCCGGCATCACACGTTCTTCGAGATGCTCGGGAACTTTTCGTTCGGCGACTACTTCAAGAAGGATGCAATCCCCTTCGCGTGGGAGTTGCTGACGACGGCCTGGAGTCTGCCGGCGGATCGTCTCTTTCCGACCATCTTCAAGGGTGAGGCGGGCATCCCGCGCGACGACGAGGCGTACGCGATCTGGCAGCAGTTCGTGCCCAAGGAGCGCATCACCGAGCTTGGCCTTGCCGAGAATTTCTGGCAGATGGGCGACACCGGCCCGTGCGGGCGCTGCTCGGAGATTCACTACTTCCGCGGCAACGAATTCCCCTGCGACGAGGAGCAGCGGGGCCGCACCTGCCGCGGCGTCGACTGCAGCTGCGATCGCTACGTCGAGATCTGGAATAACGTGTTCATGGAGTTCGACCGGCAGCAGGACGGCAGGCTCAATCCGCTGCCTGCCCGGTCGATCGATACGGGGATGGGCCTCGAGCGGATCACGGCGGTCATCCAGGGGAAGCTATCGAACTACGACACGGATCTGTTCACCCCGATCCTCGCGGCCATTGGCGGGCGCGCCGGCCGCAAGTACGGCGCGAGCCTCGACGATCCGTCGGACGTGTCGATGCGCGTCATTGCCGATCATCTGCGCGCGATGACGTTCCTCATCGCCGACGGCGTCGTCCCGTCCAACGAGTGGCGCGGCTACGTGCTGCGGAAGATCATGCGGCGCGCGATGCGCCACGGCAAGAAGCTCGGCATCCCGGAGCCGTTCCTCCATGGCCTCGTCGACGTGATCGTCGCCGAGATGGGCGCCGCGTACCCGGAGCTCCGGAGCGGACGCGATGCGATCGTGCAGGTCGTGCGCAGCGAGGAGGAGCGGTTCGAGGCGGTCCTGAACGCCGGACTGTCCCGCCTCGAAGAGGTCCTCGATCGCGCCGCGGCTGGATCGAAGGTGATGTCCGGTGAGGAGGCCTTCCGCCTCTACGACTCGCTTGGCGTCCCGCTCGACTTCATGGAAGACCTCGCCAGTCAGCGCGGTTTGACCATCGATCGCGAGGCCTACGACCGCGCGATGGAGGGACAGCGCGAGCGCGCCCGCGCGGGGAGCACCTTCGACGCCAAGAAGGCGCAGGACTTCGTCTTCGCGTCCGACGACGCGCGCACGTCCGCGCTCGCGCCGGGTGACCAGTTCGAAGGCTACAGCTCGACGACGGTAACGGGCGTGCCCGTCATTGCCGTCTTCGACGAGAACCGGCAGCAGATCTCCACGCTCGCGGAAGGACAGACGGGTTTCATCGTCCTCGAGCGGACCCCGTTCTACGTGGAAGCGGGCGGGCAGGTCTCCGACACGGGGTCGGTCGAGAACGAGGCCACCGGCGCGAGTGCAGCGGTCACGGCGCTCGTGCGCCTCGCGCCCGGCGGCCCGCGCGCGCATCGCGTGACGGTCACACGCGGCGGGTTCAAGCCGCGCGATCTGGTCACGGCGCGCGTCGCCGACGAGGTGCGCGACGCCACCCGGCGCAATCACACGGCCACACACCTTCTGCACGCGGCGCTGCGGCAGGTGCTCGGCACGCACGTGAAG
>JBKPRU010000060.1:0-12522 GCA_046734675.1 Acidobacteriota bacterium | reverse complement strand
GTGGTGAGCTGCTGCCCATCCACAACACCGCTGTCCATGTGCTTGGCGAACTGCGTATTGAATGCCTTCACGATCTTTGCCGCGCCCGCCTTCTGCTGAAGCGCCTCTGCGCCGCTCGTCGTGCAGCCGCTGGCGAGCTGCATGTCGCCGGTCAGCGCGTTGGTGACATCGATGATCGTCTTGCCGCTGATCGCGTCGCCGAGTTCTGTGATCGCTTCGTCAATCGCCCCATATGGAATCGCAAGGATAACCACGTCGGCCCAGGCGCCCGTTTCCTTCACCTGCCGCGGATCCTTGCCAGCGGCTCGCACCTGATATCCGGCACGTTCGAGGCCGCGGTGAAGCGCAGTCCCGACGTTGCCGTTGCCAATGATTCCGACTTTCGGCTTCATCTTCTTACCCTCCGCGCCATGGACCTTGAAGTTCCCGCGTCGGCCGGGTACCGTCGCGGCACGTGCTGCAATTGATCCACTGAACGACGAGACTTCATTCTTCCCACAAATCGCGTCATCTCTGTGCGCGTCTTTTCTCGAGCACGCCCGATCGACGAGCATCCCACGGCACGATCAGAACGGGCCAGGCTGCGCGTCGGAGCACGCGTTCGGCGACCGAACCCTCCCGAAGTCGCCGCCACCCGCGACGCCGATTGGAGCCGAGGATGACGATGTCCGCCTTTCGCGCGTTGGCATGAAGGACGATGACGCCGGCCGGGTCGCCGTGTTGCTGCTCGACTCGAACCTTTACGCCTGCCGCTTCCGCACGTTCGCGAAGTTCGGTCAGATATTCGAGGCGTTCGCCGGCGCGCCATGAGAATGGCACCTTCGCGGGGGTGGCGTGGAGGATGAACAGCTTGGCATGCCCGATGATGGCCAGCTGCAGTGCGCGATCGAACGCTCTCTCGCTCGCCTTTTCGAGATCGATGGCGCAGAGAATGCGCCCAAGTGCGCCCATGCCCATGCTACCTCCCGAATGGATCGTGCAAAGAGGATTCGCCCTCGAGGAGTTGCGGCGCCGTGATGTGCACCTCAGACCTCAGCGTGCGATGGACGGGACACATCTGCGCGATCTCGAGCAATCGACTGCGTTGAGTTCCGCTCAAATCGCCGTCAAACCATAACGACCAGGCCACTTGATCGAGCCGTCCGGCTTTGGTGTCGCACTCGGCGCAGTCAGCGGCATGAATCCTGGACTGCGACAGACGCACTGCCACACGGTTCAGCGACCACCCCTTGCGTCGCGCGTACAGCGCAACCGTCATCGACGCTCAACTGCCCAAGGCGGCAAGGAGAAGGTCGTAGGGAGTGGGACCTGTGTCAGTGCCGCCATTCGGAATGGGTTCATCGGCGGCGAAACGATGCGAGCGCGCCGAGATCTCTTGTGCGAACCCAACGCCTGTTCCCCGAACGACGACGCTGCTTTCGTGAGGTGTGTCGTAGATGGACATCGGGCGAGCCTCCACGGATTGGCTGGCTTTGGCGGCACCCTTCGACAGCGCGAGGATAGTGCGAGGTGGATCCAGGGGCAAGCTGGAGTGACACTGTCGCTGTGGGGGCGTCGCAGCCAGCGCGCCGTCGCTCGTTATGCTCGAAGAGCAAGAACCTTCCGCCGTGATCGAGGCCGCCGCGAACGAGGGCTGGGATGGCGTGGCAAGTCTCTTGAAGCGCGATCGGTACTGACGACGATGAGCCCGAACCACACTCGCCCCACCAGCGCTCCGCAGCGGGAACATCCCACGACGAACCCTTCGCAAGATCCGGGCAAGCCCTGGCGTACTGAAGGCATGCCGAAGGTTGCGCCGGCGCGGTCGCCGCGTCGGTGGGTCAACGTCGGCGTCGGGTTGCTGGCCTACCTGCTTCTGTTCGGTCTGTTGACCATTCAGGATCGGCTGTCGGGCCCGCAGCCGGTCACGTATACCGAATTCAAGAGCCCACGGACAGACTTGCACCCGCGACGGAGTACCACAGCGCTCGGCGAGGCCGATTCCATCCGATCTTCAGCGACATGATTGAATGATCACCCGCGACGTTGCATCATCTCGATGAACTCCGATGCGCTCGCGCTGAAGAACGGCACGTTCGCTTCCCCGGCGGTTGCGCGCGCCAGGAGCGTCTTGCCTGTCCCCGGCGGGCCGGCCAGCAGCACGCCTTTCGGTGGTGCGAGCCGCGGATACGGCGCTGTACCGCGCCAAAGAAGACGGCCGCAATCGCGTTCGAGCGGCGTGATAGTGCCTGCGACGACGTGCGCCTCACAGGCTGTGGATTACGACTCAACACCTCTTCTCCACGATCCGTTAAGGAACGTTCCGCCGGCGCGATGACTGGCACGCGAGTGAGGAGGCACGATCTCATGTCGACACTGGCGAACGCACTCGAATCGAGGATCACGAAGCTGCTCCCCGAGCTCGAGCGTGTGTACATGGACATCCACGCACACCCGGAGCTTTCGATGCAGGAGACGCGCACGGCGCGTATCGCAGCGGATCGCTTGCGCGGCGCAGGATACGAGGTGACCGACGGGATCGGCCAGACCGGCGTCGTCGGGCTGCTGCGCAATGGTGAAGGGCCGACCGTCATGCTCCGCGCGGACATGGACGCGTTACCCGTCCGAGAGCAGACCGGCCTGCCGTATGCCAGCGTCGAGACAGCAACCGATAGCGCCGGCAAAACCGTTCCCGTCATGCACGCGTGCGGACACGACATGCATGTGACGTGGCTGATCGGCGCGGCTGGTCTGATGGCCGACACACACGGCACGTGGAAAGGGACACTGATGCTGGTATTCCAGCCCGCGGAGGAAACCGGCAGAGGCGCCCAGGCGATGATCGATGCCGGGCTGCTCACGCGATTTCCCAAGCCCGACGTCGTGCTCGGCCAGCATGTCATGGTGGGACCGGCGGGTTCGATTGGCAGTCGCGCGGGCGTGATCACGTCGGCCGCCGACAGCCTGCAGATCCGGCTGTTCGGACGCGGCGCGCACGGATCGATGCCCCAGGCCAGCGTCGACCCGGTGGTGATGGCGGCGGCAACGGTGCTTCGCCTGCAGACCATCGTGTCGCGCGAGCTCGCCGCGTCGGAGGCAGCAGTGGTGACCATCGGGTCGCTGCAGGCAGGCGACAAGGAAAACGTCATCCCGGACGAAGCGGTCATCAAGCTGAATGTCCGCACGTTCGACGACGAGGTGCGGACGCGGGTGCTCGCCGCGATCACGCGGATCGTCAAGGCGGAAGCCGCGGCGTCGGGTGCGCCGAAGCCGCCGGAGATTACGCCGCTCGATCGGTACTCGCTGGTCACCAACGATCCGGATGCGACACGGCGAGTGCTCGACGCGTTTCGGACGCATTTTGGTAGCGACCGGATCCGCGAAGCCAAGCCGACCTCAGCCAGCGAAGATTTCGGCGTATTCGCGTCGGCCTGGCACACGCCCGCCGTCTTCTGGTTCGTCGGCGGCACCGAGGCGAAGCGGTACGCCGAGGCGAAGCAGGCGGGGCGCGTTCGCGAAATCCCCACGAACCACAATCCCGGCTTTGCGCCGGTGCTGCATCCCACGCTCGAGACCGGCGTCGCGACCATGGCGGTGGCGGCCCACGCGTGGCTCGCCGCATAGGCCGGCTGGCAAGACCGGCCGCTCGCGCCACCATGGCCGAGCGGCCGGGTTCGGTGTGGATGCAGTTACCGCATCTCTCCCCGCTGGCGTTCTTGGGGCACGGTGAGGACGATCGACGCGATCGCGGCGACGACCATGAGGAGATTGAACGTCAGCGCGATGAGCGCAGCCTGTCTGACCGCGAGGTTGTCCTGACGACCGGCAAACGTGATCACTCCCTCGACCCACCGGGTACATGCGGCGCCGCCGCTCAAAGCGGTGAAGATTGCCGCGGAGATCGCCACGCCGAACGAAGCGCCGAGCGAGGACGCCATCTTGTAGAGGCCCGATCCGGATCCCGCCTGCTCGTCGGGCAGGTTCGAGAGCGTGGCATCGGTCGACGGGGTGGCATAAGCTCCGACGACGGCGGCGGCGTGGTGATTGGTGTATCGTCCGCGAGAGGTTGACAGTCAGGAGCGTACACGTTCAGGAGGACGTTCGGTATCGACATCGATCGGTGGCGCCGCGTGACATCGCCAAATTCTGCCGCACGTCCAGACGGTTCGGTTCACTTCTATGCAACGCGACGACGATGCTGGCCCGCGGCTAGCGGACTGCGGCGAAATCCCTGGCGAGCTGTTCCAGCAGCTTTGCCTCGACCACGTACTCGTCCCCCTTGGTTGGAGATTTTTCCGAGAACAGCAACAGCTTCACCTCGCGGCAGTGCGGGCCGATCGACGCGGGATCGAACACGTAGAGCCCCTCGAACATGCCGGTGTCGTTGTCGAGGCGGCGCTCGATGCGAAACGGGTGGATGGGCGTGACCTCGACCTGACCGCAGTACACCCGCATGCGGGCAAAGCTGTCCTGCATCTTCTTGAACGGCGGCAGCGAGACGCCCTGTGTGCTCGCCGCTGCGCGGCCGACCGTCGTCCAGAAGTTCTCCTTGAACTTCGGCGTCGCCCGGATGATCAAGACCGGGGGGATGCCGTCGACGTAGTCGGTCCAGTTGCCGAAGTCTTCCAGCGCCCGCCGCGCGGGATCCAGGTCGCTCATGTCCTGCGTGCCGCCCGGCTTCGAGGCGCCAGTCGTGCGTTCGGGTGGATGGTGCATCACGTGATTGAGGAGCGGCGTGATGAAGGTGACGTCGAAGTCCGACGCCGAGAACTGGTAGGGCCCGAGGTTGCCCATCCGCTTCGGCGCAGTGTCTTTCCACGCGTCATGCGAAGGCGGCGGCGGTTCGACCGGCAGCAGTGTTGCCTTCGGCGCCGCCGCGGCGGCCATCTTCTTCTCCGCCGTGGCGATCACCGCCGAGGCTTCGTCGATCCGCACCCCGTCTTCCCGGCCACTCTCGTCGCGTGACGTGATGCCGATGATCGCTCCGGTGGCTGCCAGGATCGGTACGCCGGACGCGTTGTGGTCGAGCCGAATGTCCGTTTCGATCGACGCCACGTCGACGCGTATCACCCTTCCTGACGCCAGCGTCTTCTGATCGAGCACCGACGCATCGACCGCGAAGACATCCTGCCCTTCGGCGAGCGCGGGCGCGCTGTCCTTGTACCCGAGCTTCGCCGGCGGGAGTGCCGATACGAGCGACGGGTCGATCCAGATCACGGCCACGTTTTTCGAGTGGTCCGAGGAGAGCACCCGTCCCGCGACTTTCCTGGTCGCAGTGAACTGCACCTCGACCATCTCCGACGCGCCGACAACGCGCTCGTTCGTGAGGATCAGGCCGCGCCGATCCAGCACGAAACCGGCGCCGCGCGCTGTGTCGCTCCACAGATTGACGACGTTCCCCTGCCAGGCCATCAACAACTCGGAGGGCGACTGCCCGGCCGCCATCGTAGGGGACCGCGACGTTTCCTCAATCTCGGCGTTCGCCGCGGTGAAATCGAGCGTCGTGTCGCGGCCGGCCGCCACGTCGAGGATCTGCCTCCACTGGTACGACCGCCCCTGGTAGACCAGCGGCTCGTCGGACTCGATAGTGTAGTTGCCCGGACGCAGCCGCACATCCACCGTCCCTTCGAGCGACGTGACCACGCGGCGCGGGGCGCCAGTCGCGGGGTTGTCGCTGATCAGGAGGGCATGCCGGGGGACGGGCCGGACGCGGCCGTCCGCGTCGCCGACCGTGATCTTGATGTGGAGGGCGGGGAGCTCCTGGCTCGCGAGCGGCGCCAACAAGGCTACCAGCAGAACGCCGACGAGGGAGCGATGGATCACGACATCGATCGTGCCACGAAATTGCGATCGCCGTACGGATCTAACCCGTCCGGGTCACGGCACCGCGGACGCAGTCGTCGAAGCTGTCGGCTATCGGGCGGCGATCTCGACGACTGCGACCGTATATGGCTCGAGATCGATGGTCAGCTCGGGACTGTACTCGCGCCTGCGATCAACGGGCTTTATGCGATCGGGCTGGTCGAGCGAGGCCGCGTCGCGCAGGCTGGCACTGATCGTGGACACCGTGACGCTCGCGGCAGCCGGTACGCGCGAGCCCTGCAGATGCACGAGCAGCGTGTTCGGGCCGCTGCTGTAATTCACGGCCTTGATCACGAGCCGCCGCCCGTCGGCTGACGCGGTGGCGATGGCGTCCACCGTTCCAGGCTGCCAGTTCTCCGGTTTCATCTGGGAGATGTCGCTGAAGAAGCTCGCGCGGTTATCGATGTCGCGGAAGGTGCCCGACGTCGACGCCAGATAGGTTTCGGCGAAATGCTCGCGGAACAGCTTCTCGACGATGTATGCGCTTCCGGGAAACCACGAGACGTGATCGTGGTAGATGAACGCCGTCCACGTCGGGTCGTCTGTCGTGTTGCGCATCAGCAGCGCGGGGGAGGTCATCGTCAATTCGGGGATCAGGGACTCGTACAGGATGAGGCTGCCGGCGGCATGCAGGCCGGCGCGCCAGTCGTAGGTCCGGCTCAGGTTCCATTCAAGTACGGCGAGCCTGATTCCAGGGTGCGCCGACGTGCGCACATAGTCCCGCAGCTTCACCAGATAATCGCGGATGCGCTGCACGCCGGACTCGAAGAGATCGCTCTCATACTCGTAGTTGTGCACGCCGAGCACGTCGAAGTTGTCGCCGGCGAGGTCGATGACTTTCTCGCTCCACGCCATGTCGTTCGAACGCTTCTGCCCGCAGGCGATGATCACGGCATCGGGTGCGATCTGTCGCAGGCGGCTTCCATAGAGATTGACGATGGCCGCGTAGCGCTCGGGCGTAAAGCCGTTGTTCATCGGTTCGTTGTCGATCTGGAAATAACGGACGCCGTACGGTTCGGGATGCCCGTGACGGGCACGCATCTGCCCCCAGGTCGTCGTCGGCGGATCGTTGACGTAATGCACCCAGTTCATCGCGTACTCGACAGAGGTCGGGCTGTCGTCCGGCGCCGGCAAGACGATGAGTGGGAGCGCTCCGAGCTGCCGCGTCAGCTCGAGGTACTCGTCAGTGCCGAAGCCGTAGTAATCCGAGTAGCCACCCCATATTTCATTGGGGTGGTACACGCGCGAGACGAACGGACCAATGCCGTCCTGCCACTTGTACGTCGAAGCAAACGACCCGCCTGGCCAGCGGATGAACGCAGGCGCGAGTCCGCGGAGGGCGGCCAGGAGGTCGGGACGGAGCATGCCGCTCCTGCGCACATCGGCACGCATCAGCGACACGAAGTCGACGAGTGCGACGCCGCGTCCGGCGGCGGCGATCTCGATGGTCGCGTCGCGGTCGGTGCGCGCGCTCGCAAACGAGAACGGCACCTCCTGCCATGCCGAACTGCGTGCCTGGAGTGGAACATGCGCGAGGGCGCTGCCGTCCTCCGCCAGCACGCGCAGTGACAGGCGCGGCGCGCCCGCCTCGACCCTGATCCAGATCGATCCGTCATAGCTGCGGCCAGATTCCAGAAACACTCGCCGTTGCCTGATTCCCGACACCTGGCGGCTGGCCGTGATCCGGACGCTCTTCGCGCCATGCTCGAACGGCGTCTCGACGACACGCACGGCGTCCGGCGATCCGAACGCGGTCCAATAGGTCTCGAAGTCGCGTCCCTCGAAGCCGGCGCCGCGGATCTGCTCGGCGAAGAGGCCATCCTCGACCGAGTGGTTGATGTGTTCGAGGAACTGGCCGTAGATCTTCTCGTCGATCGTGCCTCTGCGGCGATCGGTGTCGACCTGGAGGATCGCGACACCGCGCTCCTGCTGCAGGCCGTCGCCGACCAGCGTCAGCGTTGCACCGCGTGTGGTATCGAACGTGCGGAGCGTATTGCCGCGGCGCACACGCAGCGGCTGTCCAAGCAGCGAACGAACGCTTGCGCGCTCGAGTGCGCCGTGCTTCCAGCTCAGATCGATCTCGAACCCGCCGCGCGCTCTCAACCCGGTGACCTGACCGGCGGGCCACGCGGCCGGCAGCGCCGGCAACAGGCGAATCTCCCCCTCGTCGCACTGCAGCAGCATCTCGGCGATAGCGGACGTGCCGCCGAAGTTGCCGTCGATCTGAAACGGCGGATGCGCGTCGAACAGGTTGGGGTAGGTACGCTCGGGCCCGAGCAGGAACTTCAGGATGTCGTACGCGTGATTGCCGTCGGCAAGTCTGGCCCAGAGATTGATGCGCCAGGCGGTTGCCCAGCCGGTCGCCTGATCGCCGCGAATCTCGAGCGAGCGTTTCACCGCCACGGCGAGGTCGGGCGTGCGGCGCAGGTCGATGTCGTGACCCGGAAACAGGCCGAACAGGTGCGACACGTGCCGATGGTGAATCTCGGGCGCCTGCATGTCCCAGTCATCCAGCCACTCCTGGAGCTGGCCGGCGTGGCCGATCTGGAGCGGCGCCAGCCGCGCGCGCGTCGCGCTCCACCTGGCCTGCAGGTCCGCATCGATCCCGAGCGTACGCGCCGCAGCGATCGCATTGCCGAACAGCTCGCGCAGGATCGCCTCGTCCATCGTCGGACCTTCCGTCAGGGATGTGCCGAACGGGTGCGGGTTCTCGGGCGACAGCGACGGCGAGGTGACGAGCCAATGGTGCGTCGGTTCCTCGACGAGAGTGTCGAGAAAGAAGTGCGCCGCCCCTTTGATCAGCGGATAGATGCGCTGCAGGTACTCGCGATCGCCGGTGTACTCGTAGCGATCCCAGAGCGGGAGCGTGAGCCACGCGCCGCCCGTCGGCCACATTCCCCATTGCGGGCCGTCGATCGGACCAGTTGCGCGCCACAGATCGGTGTTGTGATGCGCCATCCATCCGCCCGCGCCGTACATCTCGCGCGCCGTTCGCGCACCGGTGACTGAAAGATCCGACACCATGGCCGTCAATGGGTCCATCGTCTCGGCGAGGTTGGTCGAGAGCGCCGGCCAGTAGTTCATCTCGGTGTTGATGTTGATGGTGTACTTGCTGCCCCATGGAGGCGACATGCTGTCGTTCCAGAGGCCTTGCAGATTCGCTGGCTGCGAACCGGTCCGCGAGCTGGCAATCAGCAGGTAGCGGCCGTACTGGAAATAGAGCGCGGCAAGACCGGGATCGTTTCCTTCAGCAAACCCGCGCACGCGTTCGTCAGTCGGCATACGCGTCGAGGATCCGAGATCGAGCGTGACGCGATCGAACAGCTGCTGGTAATCGCGGACGTGCGCCGCCCGCAGCATATCGATGCTCTTGTGCGAGGCTGGATCGAGCGCCAACGCGACACGGCCGGCGGGATCGGCGCTCACGTCCTCATACGTCCGATAGCTGGTTGCGGCCGCGATCAGCAAGGTGACGGCATCGGCGTCGCGTACGGCCACGGCGTCGCCGCTGGCGCTGCGGGTTCCGCCGCTGGTGATCACGCGGACGCGTGCTTCGAACCGCAGTGCGCCCGTCATAGGACGGCCGTCGGCTGTGGTGCCCGCGCCGTCGCCGTTGACGCCGCGCATCACGAGGTCGCCGTCGGCCGTCGCTTCGACCGTGGCGCGTTGCGGCGTCTGCATGCGCGCCTCGAAAGAGATCTGGCCAGGACGACTGGCGGTCAGCCGCATCACGATCACCTGATCGGGCGCGCTCGCAAACACCTCGCGCGAGAACGTCACGCCGCCGCAGGTATACGAGACGTGAGCCGTCGCCGTCGCCAGGTCGAGATCGCGCCTGTAGTTCTCCACTGAGTCGACCGTTGCAAACGTCAGCGCGAGATCGCCAACCGTCTCATACGGCATCTGCGCGAGCGGCTTCGCCATCACGTTCGCGGCGACGAGCTTCGCCGCTTCCGCGTACTTGCGGTCCGCAAGCAGACGTCTGACTTCGGGCAGCGCGTCTTTCGCGTCCGGGTTCACCGGATCGTACGGTCGGCCCGCCCACAAGGTGTCCTCGTTCAGCTGCAGCCGTTCGTGGATGATGCCGCCGAAGATCATCGCGCCGAGACGGCCGTTCCCCACCGGAAGGGCACGCACCCACTCGGCGGTGCCGGCCTGGCGGCTCTGACGCGGCGCGTCGAGCGGCAATAGCAAGTGATCGGAGGCCGGCGCTCGATACCACAGGCTGAGCGCCGACGCGGGCGGCGGCGCTTCCCCCTCCAGCCGCGGCGAGAGTGGCGATTGCTGCGCGACCAGTACGGCGCCTGAGACGAGGGCAGCGACCAGACACGCGCCGACGATGCAGGGTGACGTCAGCGGCCGGCGTGTCATTTGGCGTTTCTCAATGCCTCGACGACGGCGTCGAACGCCGGTTTTGGCCGGCGCTGACGATCCCAGAGCAGCGGATAGTTCAGGCGTCCGCGGTTCAGCCACGAGTCAGAATCACTCAATCCCCAGAATGTGACGCGCGTGACGGCGTCGCGGTGCTTCAGAAACACGCCGAAGAGGTCGGCGTACCGCCGCGCAAGCTTCTGCTGTATCTCGTCGGGCAGACCGTTCGGGTATGGGTTGGCGACGGCGGGATCAGCGCCGCGTGGCGTGTTCGGCAACAGGTTGATGTCCAGCTCGCTGTACATCACCTTCAGTCCGGTCACGTGCAAGTCCACGAGTGCCTCGTCGATCTCGTCGATGCTTGGCGTGTCGAGGCGCCAATGCGCCTGGTTACCGATGCCGTCGATGCGCAGCTTTCGTGCCTGGAGATCCTGTACTAGCTTGATCACGCCGGCACGTTTCGCCGGCCTCTCGAGATCGAAGTCGTTGTAATAGAGCTCCGCGTCCGGATCCGCCTCGTGCGCGAATTCGAAGGCCTTGGCCACGTAATCGTCGCCGATGCCGACCTGCCACGGTGACTTGCGCATCGACCCGTCCTCGGCGATCGCTTCGTTGACCACGTCCCAGCCGTGGATCTTGCCCTTGTAGCGCCCGACCACCGCGTGAACGTGATCGCGCATGCGCGCGAGCAGCGTCTCGCGATCGGCCGCCTTCCCGTCCGCGGCCTGAAACACCCAGGCCCCGGTCTGCGAATGCCAGACGAGATTGTGCCCGACGACCTGCATGTGGCGCTCGATACCGAAGTGGACGTAGCGGTCGGCTTCGTCGAACGTGTAGCGATCGGCGGCGGGCTGCGTCGACTGAAACTTCAGCACGTTCTCGGGGCTGATCTGATTGAACTGCTTCGTGATGATGTCAACAGCGGCGGTGTCCACGCCGTCGAACTGCCGCTGGTTGATGGCGACGCCAATCACCATTCCGCGAGGCATCAGGTCCTTGAGCGCGACGTCCTGCTCTGCCGCTGCAGGCAGCATGACGAGAGCGGCGACGCCGAGACTCGCAGCCGACAACGTCGAAGGTCTCATGATGCGGAGCATTGTATGACTCCGGTCAGCATGACACGAGTGCTCATTGCGATTGACCTCCTGGCGATGTTCGGAGCGGTCCATTGGCGGTCCCACCTACACCGACATGATGTTCACGGAGCGCCCGGTGCCTCGAACCACGTTGACAGTCGCAGGTATAGATGCCTACAGTAGGTTTCCACACCATGTCTAAGCCCGACAAGTTACAAGGTGCTCTCGAGTTGCTCGTCTTGAAAATCCTCCGCCGTGGCCCGCAACACGGTTTCGCGATTTCGACGTTCATCCGGCATAGCTCAGAGGACATTCTGCGCGTCGAAGCCGGATCGCTCTATCCGGCCCTGCACCGCATGACCGAAGCCGGTCTCTTGAAAGCCGCGTGGCGGACGTCCGACACGGGACGCCGCGCCAGGTACTACGAGCTGACGCCGAAGGGGCGCCGCACGCTCACGACCAGCGAACGGAAGTGGCACATGATCTCCGACGCGGTCGCGAAAGTGCTGAGCGCAAGCTCCTGATATGGGGTGGTGGAGGCGACTCGGTCGCACGTTTCGTGGCGAACGGCATCGCGGGGAGATCGAGGAGGAACTGCGGTTCCACCTGGAGATGGACGCCGCCGACGGCCACGATCCTCGCGACGCACGAGTGAGACTTGGCAATCTGCGACGCATCGAAGAGGAAACACGAGCCGTGGGCAGCATCGAATGGCTCGAGTCGGCGGCAGCCGATGTGCGATACGCACTGCGCCAGCTCACGCGAAGCCCGGTGCTCTCAGCGGCCGTCGTTCTGTCGCTGACCATCGGGGTCGGCGCCAACACGGCGATGTTCAGCCTGATCGATGCCGCGCTTCTGCGGCCGTTGCCGGTCGAGGACCCCGGCTCGCTTCGAATCATCGAGTGGACCAACGACGAATTTCCGAGGTGGATCTCGAACATCAACGGGAGCTTCGCGGCAATCGCCGCGGGCCGGCGCCAGGGCTCCTCGGTCGGAGCGAATGTGTATCGCCGCCTCGCCCGTGAGCAGCGTGTCCTGGATGCGCTTGTCGGAATCGGTGATCCCGATGTCGTGACGGCGACAATCGAAGGACGTCCCGCGGAGCCGGTAAGCCTGCAGTACGTGAGCGCCAACTTCTTCCAGGGCCTTGGTGTGCCTCCACTCTGGGGACGGCCGTTTCTGAACGAAGAAGATCGTGTCGGCGCTGAACCTGTCGTCATCATCAGCCATCGCT
>JBKPRU010000059.1:0-4013 GCA_046734675.1 Acidobacteriota bacterium | reverse complement strand
GATCGAGCCCTGGAGGAACACGTTCTCCGCGCCGGTCAGATCCTGGTGGAAGCCCGCGGCAATCTCGATGAGCGCGCCGACCCGGCCGCGAATGCCGCAGCGGCCGCGCGTGGGCCGCAGGATGCGCGTCAGCAGCTTGAGGATCGTCGACTTGCCGGCGCCGTTGGGCCCGATGATTCCCAGGGCCTGGCCGGGGCGCACCGAGAAGGAGACGTCCTGGACGGCCCAGAACTCGCGCCGTTCGAGATCGTCGGCGTGCCGCCGCTGGAAGACGCGCGAGGCGAGCGCCGGCAACAGATCGCGAAGGCTGTCGTGAAACTCGCCGCGGCGAAATTTTTTCCAGACCTGTTGGAATTCGATCCGTCCTTCAGCCACGCGACCTCACAGGTACTCGGCGAACTTCGACTCGGCGCGGTGGAAGAGCACGAGGCCGCCGACGAACGCGGCCACCGCGCAGATCGCGCTGTACGCCAGATACCACGGCGACCACGCGAGCACCGCGCCGTGGCGCCCCTGGACCACGATGGTGTCGAGCAGGTTGCGATCGAACACGACGGAGAGCCGCAAGCCCTCCATGAGCGGCGCGAGCGGATTCAGCATCATCAGACGCGCGCCGACGCGACCGAACATCTCCGGCTCGAAGAATACCGGCGTGAAGAAGATGCCGAACGTGAGCAACACCTGCACGACGTACTTCACGTCGCGGAAGAAGAGATTCGCGCAACTGACCAGGAGTCCGAGGCCCGCCGTCAGGATGAAGACCAGGAGCAGGAGCGCGGGCGCCCAGAGTGCGGCGGCGCGCACGTCCACTCCCAGAAGCACGAACGCGACGACCAATGTAAGAATGCCTACACACGCATCGAAACCCTGCGCCAGCGTGGAGGCCAGCGGCAGCACCTCGCGGGGAAAGTAGATCTTGCTGACGAGATTCCCCTGGCCGACGAGACTCGTCGTCGCCATGCCCAGCGATCCGACGAAGAAGGACCACGGCACGGCTTTGATCGCGATACCCGCAAGGTCCTGAATCCCCATCGGGCGGCCGCCGATGTAGGACATCGCGTAGCGAACCGTGGCGCCCGCCAGTACGACGAGTGTCGGCATCAGGACCGCCCACGCGAACCCCAGTGCGGTCTGCTTGTAGCGGACGCGGAGATCGCGCCGCATCAGTTCGTAGGCAAGGCCGCGATACCGCCACAGTTCGTCCCGAAAGATCTCGCGGAGGTCGCCGCGGATCGATCGCTCCTCTTCGGGCGCGGTCATCCAATCCGCGTCTTCGGCTTCGGTCGACGAGGGGACGTCCGGTGACGCCGGAGCGACGGGATAGACCGAATCAGAGTCCATACAACAGGTGTGCGGCTGCAGAAGAGGCAGTCGGACCTGTTTGCCTCAGCAAACTCGCTGCCGGGCCACCCTGACACTGGAGCCACACGGCTGAGTCGGTTCGACGCTCCGAAGCATCGTCGGCGTCTGATTTGCACCTCGGCCGCCCATGGCGCCGCACGCTGCTGAGCCGCGCGAGCGACCCTTTCGCATCGCCGCCTTTCCACCGGGGGTCACGCAACAGGGCAATCCGTACTTCTCCCTGTGTCATGCGGCGCTCGCGAAACGCGGCGTCTTGGTGTCGGATGATCTCGAAATCGATCTGCGGTGGCTGGACCGACGCGGCGGCGAACTCGACGCCGTGCACCTGCATTGGCCCGAACGGTTCTGGCGGCGGGGCGAGTTCGGAACGGTGTCGCGCGCGCAGCGCGCCGCGCTGGCGTTGGAGCGCCTGCTGCAGCTCACGCGATTCCTCCGTGCCGCGCGCCGTCGAGGCATCCGCTGTGTGTGGACGGTGCACAACCTCGAACCGCATGAAGGGGCGTATCGGTGGGACCGTTACGGGTATCGTCTCCTGGCGAGGGAATGCGATCTGGTCATCTGCCATAGCGATTCGGCCGCTCACGCGGTTCGCGCCCGCTACCGTCCGCGAGGCCGCCTCGTCGTGATGCCGATTGGCGATCCCGCTTCCGCCTATCCGCCGCCGCGCCCGCGCGGTGAGGTGCTCGCCCCGCTGCGGCTCGATGCCGGCCGTCCCGTCGTGTGCTGCCTCGGACGGTTGCGTGACTACAAGGGACTGGACGTGGCCTGCGCAGCGATCGAGCGCCTGAACGGAGAAGTGCAGCTCGTCATCGGCGGCCCACCACAGGCAGGGTTCGACGCCGGCCGCCTTACCGCGGCCGGGACCGACACGGTCGTCACGATCGATCGGGCGCTGAGCGATCAGGAATTTTCGGATCTCACGGCCGCCAGCGATGCCGTGCTGCTGCCCTATGTCGCGATCACGGGCAGCTCCGCGCTGATGGCGGCGCTCGGCCTGGGACGCGGCGTCGTTGCGTCCGATCTTCCGTACTTCCAGGAAATGCTCGCTCCCGAGCCGGACGCGGGCCTGCTGGTGTCGGGGCGCGACCCGGCGGACTGGGGCCACGCGATTCTCGAGTTCCTCACGCGGCCGGCGTCGACGCGCAACCACGCCGCGCTTCGTCTTGCGGCGCGCTATTCCTGGGATCGTGCGGTCGACCCGCTCGTGTCGGCGCTCGGCGTGCGCGATCGAGCCGGTGACGTCCCCGCGCAGATGGCGGCCGCCGCATGGTGATGGCGGAGCGCGGCGGCGCCCGTCAGTCGTTGTTCGCCCTGCGCGATCGCCTCACTGCGACGGTCGATCCGCTCGTCGCCGGATACCGCGACTGCGCGCTGGTCGGCTTTCCGGATTCCTCGAACGTCGGGGACAGCGCGATCTGGCTCGGCGAGCTGGCGTGGCTGCGCGACCTCGGCGTGCGCGTCGCCTACCGTTGCCACGAACGTGACTACGATCCGAAGATCCTCGAGGAGAGCTGCCCTGGCGGGCTCATCCTGCTGCACGGGGGCGGCAACCTTGGCGATCTCTGGCCACGCATGCAGCGGCTGCGCGAGCGCGTGATCCAGGATTTCGGCGGGCGCCGCATCGTGCAGTTGCCGCAGACGATTCACTTCGCCGATCGCAACGCGCTCGCCCGGGCCCGGGACGTGTTCGACCGTCATCGCGACCTAACGATTCTCGTGCGCGACACCGTCAGCCTCGACCTGGCGCGGCGCGAGTTCCAGGCGACGACGGTGCTCTGCCCGGACATGGCGTTCTATCTCGGTCCGCTTACGGTCTCGCGGCACAAGGATGTCGACGTCCTGTGGCTGCGTCGGACCGATCTCGAGGCGGTCACGCGGCATGACGCGATTGGCGGCACGGGCACCGTCGTGACTGACTGGCTCGATCCACACCAGCCGATGATCCGGCGGCTGCGCGAGGCGGTTCAGCCGCTGCTGTTGCGTCATCCGCGTCGGTTGCGCCTGTTGCGTCAACTCACGGAAGCGTCGTTCGACTACCAGGCCGGGCAGCGGATGGACGTCGGCTGCCGGCTGCTCGCGCGGGCGCGGGTCGTCGTCACCGACCGCCTGCACGGCCACATCCTCGCGCTGCTCCTCGGGATCCCGCAGGTGCTCCTCGACAACAGTTACGGCAAGCTGCGCCACTTCCACGAGACGTGGACGCAGGCGATGCCTCGCGTCCAGTGGGTCGATTCGCCCGCGGAGGCGCGTGACGCGGCGGAGCAGCTCCTCTCATGCACCTGCTGACGCGATTCTCGAACCGGCGCGCGTCCTCGGTCGCGGCGCGGGTCGTCGACGAAGGCCTGACCTACCTGTCGCCGGCGGCGCTCGACGATCTGCGGCGCACGGCCGCATCACTGGACGCGGCGAGGGTGCCTGGTCTGTTCATCGAGGCGGGCTGCGCGCTCGGCGGATCGGCGCTGGTCATCACCGCGGCCAAACGGCGCGAGCGCCCGTTCAACGTCTACGACGTGTTCGGGATGATTCCGCCGCCGGGAGAGCACGATGGTCCGGATGTCCAGCGCCGCTACGACGAGATCCGCAGCGGGAGGTCGGCGGGCATCAAGGGTGGGACGTATTACGGATACGAACCTGACTTGCTGCAGAAGGTG
>JBKPRU010000058.1:0-16918 GCA_046734675.1 Acidobacteriota bacterium | reverse complement strand
GGTCGTTGGTCTGCGCGTGCGTCAGAGCGGGCTCCGCGGCCAGCTGTGTCCTTCGGGCGTCCACCGGGGCGGCCCTGCCGGTCCGGGGGACGCGCGACAACTCATGGCAGTCCGCCGCCGGCAGCAGATCGATCCGCCCGCCGAGATAGGCAGCAAATGCGCCAAATGCCGGACCGATTTGCTCGAGCGCCGCGCGCGCACACGCCGCCCAGTCGCGACGATCGCCGCGGTCCCTCTCCCACGCATCGAGGTGCCGGCGAATGTCGTCGGGGCGATCGCGCTTCGACCGGAACGTCAGGACGTGAGCTAACGCGGTCACGGGCCTGTCCCCCCGGAACGCACTGCTGACGCCGGGTACACCCCCGGTCGTGTCGCGCCTGTGGCAACGTTCAACACTGGTCCCTGAGAAGGGATCGGCGAATGGACCGGCGCAACCGCTTCCCCGCGCTCGAGACGCGAAACGAGCGCGTCGAGATCGGCATGCCGGAAGACAAAGTCGAGTCGACCTGCCTTCGAGAGGAGCGGATGGTAGCGTCGGATGGCCGCGGTCGCCGCATGGCGCACGATCGCGTCCCACCGATCGGCCGCGGATCCGCGCCGGGTGGCTGCATCGTACGCCGCGAACGCCAGCACGTACTCGTCACCGGGCGTCGTATCGATGCCGACGACGATCGCTGAGGCGATGCCGTTGGAGAACCCGCGCGAACGCGCCAGGGCCTCGCCGCGCACTTCCAGCAAGCCCGCCATGATGTCCGGCTGGCGTAGGTTCACCAGCGTCGTCGCCCAGGCCAGCCCTGCGTACAGGTTCTCGTGCGCGAGGTCGTGAGGCGCTTCACGATCGGCGCCGCGCCAGGGCGACAGCACACCGGGAACGATGTAGGCCGGCAGGAAATACAGCGCCCGTCCCGCGCCGTGCCAGAAATAGGCGGCGATCCCGGGATCGATCGCGAGCAGCGCTGCGTCCATCTTGCGCACCAGCCGCGGATGCCACGTGCGAACGACCAGCCCGAGCGATTCGTACGCGGCGCCGACGTATCCTTCTCGTGAATGCGCGTCGCACGCGGCGATGAACTGCGTGGCGACGTCGCAGAATTCGGCAGCCGACGACCACGGCGTGAGCTGCGGCGCCAGGCGTTCGGCCAGCGCGAGTCCCAGGCCGGCATGCATCATCGTCAGGCTCCCCGCCGGCAGTGCCGACGCAGGCCCGTCGCGCAGGATGCCGCCCGCGGCGCGGCGGCGATCCAGACACATGGCGGCGTAATCGTGCCCGAGCCCTTCGATCGCCCAGAGGTCGGCGTACACGCCGAGGCCGTACGCCGCCTGCACGAGATCGCCGAGGTCGAACGGTCGATCCCAATCGAGATGCAGACGCGATCGCACGCCCTTGACGAGGCTGTAAACCTCGAAGTTGTTGCGCGCCTGCATCCACAGCAGGTCGAGGCCACTACCCACCACGACTGCGGTCTCCTGCGCCTGCCCGCTCCAGTCCGATGCGCGCCGGCAGACGTCGGTGAAGGACAATTCGACGATGTCGAATGTCACGTCGACGATCGTGTGCAGCGCGTCGTCACCCACGCGGTACGCCGCCCAGAGCGCGTCGCCGAGCTGGTTCGAGAGTGCCTGTGTCGCGCGGTAGAGCGAGCGCTCATGGCGGCGCGAATCTGGCCCGGCGTCGCGTAGTCCCGGTTGCACCACGGCCTCATCGCGGCATCGGCCCCCATCCGAGCGACGGATCGCTTGCGGCTGGTGCGGGCGGCGGCGCCGGCGCCGTTACGGCCTCCGGGGTGCGGCGCGTGGTGCGGGCTGTCGTATCGACGGCCGCCTGCACGGCGTCGGCGCCGGCACGCGCAGTCGCCGCGGCGGCATCTCCCCACCCGGGACGCCGGTCGCGATCGCTCCACCCCCGTTGTGCGGTGTCGCGCCAGTCCCCGCGGTATGGGTCTTCCCCGTACGCGTCGTCACGCGAGCCGCGACGCCGTCCACCGCCACACCCGGTGCCCAGCGTGAACGGCGCCAGAAACAGATCGACGAGGCCCCGCTGCAGCGCGTCGCCGCCACGGAACAGCGCACGAACCGTATCGCCCATTTCGTCAGTCGTGGCCTCCGTGACGGTGGTAAAGGCGCGCGTGCTCCGATCCCATGAGCCGCGTCCGCCAAGGCCGAGCAGGTTGAACATCTGCTGCGTGCAGAAGACGGACATCGCCCACGTGTAGCTCGTCACCGATTTCGTCAGATCCCGCATCGTCCATCTCCTTCTACAGGTCATTGCGTCATATGGCGGGCGCCCGCCCGATACGTCCGAACAGACGCGCCAGCTTCGCGAATGCCATGGCGACGACCACCGCCGCGGCCGTGAACACGTTCACTCCAATCGTCTCGCCGGGCGCGAGACCGCCGACGACGGCCGCGGCAAAGCCGATCGCGCCCAGCGCGATTGCGTCGTGAGGCCATCGTTCGACAGGACTCGGACGCTCCTGGTGCAACTGGATCGGCGTCGACAGTTCCGGTTCCGCGACGCGGGTGATCGCCGTGAGCACGCGGCCGAGACCATCGGACAGCAGGCGCCCCCCTGCCGCGGCGCCGTCCGCAAACGTGTGGTATGTGAACAGCGATTGTTTCAAGTGCGCCCGCAGGTGGCCGGAGCATACGGTTGCCAGATAGCGGCTGACGTCGAAGCCCGGGGCCATGCGCGTGATGAGCCCGTCGATCGCGATTGCCGATCGGATGTACTTCACGACGTCCCGCTCGGGCCACACGCCGCATCGCCGCGACAGCTGCAACATGTCCAGCATCACGAGGGTGAAGTTCTTCCGGAGCCGTTGGCGTCCCCCCTCCTGCTCGTACCAGCTCGATGCGAGGCCGTGTAGCCCGGCCCGAAATCCGCGGGGACTTCCCTCGTCCGTCATACGGCACACACGAAAAAAAGCCTGCGCCATCGCGTCGAGATCGCCGTTCGTATACGCGAGGGTCAGTTGAACGAGCGTGCGCCGTGAGTACGCACTGATCACGCCGGTGATCCCGAAGTCGATGTAGCCGATGTTGTTGCCGGGCATCACCAGCAGATTCGCGGGATGCAAGTCGGCGTGGAACATCCCGTGGCGGAAGACGTCGCTAAGGAAGTTGTCGATGATGTTGCGAGACACGGCATCCGGATCGATGTCGGCAGCGGCGACGCGCCCGCCGTCATCGCTGTGCCCGTCTTCGCGTGCACGCAGACACGCGAGCACGGTGTGTCCGTCGAGGAACTCCGCCACGAGCGTCCGCTGCGTCGTGAAGCGCCATAGCACGGCGGGGACCTGCTCGGTCGGGCGTCCGGCGGCGTTCTGCCGCAGCCGGGTCATGTAGCGCGCCTCGATCCGGTAGTCGAGCTCCTCGCGCGTCCACGCCGCGAACTCTTCCAGCGGTTCGAGAAGCCAATAGAGACCGCTCAGGCGCACGTGACGAATGAGCGTTGTGACCGCGGCGATCAGGCGGAGGTCGCCGGCGAAGTCACGTTCGACGTTCGGCCGGCGGATTTTTACTGCGAGCTTGCGGCCGCCGAGTGTTGCGACGTGCACCTGGCCGACAGACGCGGTGGCCAGCGGCTCTCGCTCGAATGTGTCGAACAGTTCCTCAGGCGGGTACCCCAGTTCCTCGCGAAACGTCTGTTCGACATCGCGATACGGGAACGGCGCAACGCGATCGAGCAGATTGAACAGCGCATTGCAGTACTCGAATGACAGGATGTCGGGCTGAAGCGCAAGCATCTGTCCCAGCTTGATGAAGCTGCCGCCCATCTGCTCGAGCGCGACTCGCAGACGCATCGGACCGGACAGACGATCGACGAACAGACGACGCGCGAGAGCCGGCCTGCGATCAAGCGCCGCGATGAGCGCGTGCGCCGCGAGGTGCCGCAGCAGGATGGTGGTGATCCGGAGGAGTCGCACGACCGCCATCGTCAGGAACTTCATGGCCGCTCCTCGAACACGGATCCGTAGAACACGGACGGCCGGCGCGCGAGGAGCTCCGCGGTCGCAGCTTCCATCCGGCGCTTCACCTCCCGGCCAAGCGCGCGAACGAGCACGGGATCCTCGGCGCTCTCAGGACCGTAATGGCCGCCAATCTGCAGCGGCTCCAGGAAGACGGTGTGCCATTTCGACGGCAGCGGCAGCGGCGTGGTGACGGGAAGGAACGGCCACTCTGTGAGCCGCTTCCACCATCGCCAATCGATGCGCCCGACAATCGGGAAGATGTCGGCGCTGCCGACGGTGACGAAAGGCACGAGTGGCGCCTGATGGCGCAGCGCGAACGCGATGCAGTCGTTTCGCCACGACGGGCCGATGCGATGCGCGCGCGTGTATAGCGTAAACGCGCCACGAATCCCTTCCGGGTACACCGCGAGCAGTTCGCCTGACTCGAGCACGCGCGTCGCGTTGACGTGCGAAGCAATGATGCCGCCCAGCTTGGACATCAGGTTGAAGAGAAACGGAAAGCGCAGTCCGACACCGGGATGAATCAGAAACCGCGGGACGCGTCGGGTCGCCTGCACGACGCTCAACAGGGTCATGACACCGTCAAAAGGCATGAAGCCGCGGTGCATGCCGACAAGTACCGCCCCGCCCTGACCGGGGATGTGTTCAAGCCCGCGTGCCTCCACCCGCCAGTAATGCCGATGCAGCATCCCGAGCGCGCCGCGCCAGCAGGCGTCGATGTAGCCGCGATCCATGCCGAACGGATCGAAGCGCTCGGACGGCTCGACGTCCGGACCGGTATTCCAGCCCATTCGGCGGACCATCCGGACTGCATCGGCGCTCGTGTGCTGGGCGCGATACCCGAGATCGCGTGCGGCCGCGTCGCCGGACGCGGTCAGGTGGTAGCGGATGTACTGAACCTGGCGCGCGGATGCGGCCCGACGGCGCGCGACCGCCACCAGCCGCCGTGCACGATGCAGCGACCAAGGAACCGGGAGGGCACGCCGCGACGCGATGCGCAGAGCGGCGCGGAGCGGGACGGGCGCGGCAGGCACGATGTTGAAGACGCCGCCGCCGGCTCCAGCCACTGCGCAAGCGATCGCTCGCGCCAAATCAGCAACGCTCAAGAACTGGAGGGTCGGATCGTAGCCCGCGATCGTGATGGCCGCGCCGCGCGTGAACAACGTGCTGAAAAAATCCGGCGAGTCCGCGAGCAGCACCGGCGCGGCCCGAAGAATCGTGACGTCCGGTCCGAAGGCGGCAATCGCCTGCGCCTCCAGCGCGCGCCATCCGCGGGCGATGGGCTGGTCTGTCCGGACCGTCGACTCTGCTTCGGTCACCAGGCCGGCGTGATGCGGCGTCGCCCCGTAGACGGCGGTGCTGGACACCAGCACGAGATGCCGCACCGCGGCGCGCCGGGCCGCGGTCAACATGTCGTGCGACGCCGTGAGATCCGGTTCGAGATCGGGCAGCCGCTGTCGCGGCGGGCTGTAGACGAGCGTGCCCTCCGCGCAGCCCGACCAGGCATCGCCCGCCTCGGCGCCGCCCGCCTCCGCGATGCGCCACGACGCGGGGAGATGGTGCGACAACGCGCGCGCCAGCGGTCCCGCCGGCAGGACGAGGGCGACGGCAGACAGAGGCGCTGGATCCGGGGCAGCGGCGCGCGCGAACGCGCGGATGGTAGCGCTCATACGGCCGCTCCTTCGAGATCTGCGACAGACCCGTCGGATGGCGCATCGACCGTCGCGTCGGCGGCGAAGCCGGCCAACACGCGCCGCGCGACCTCCATCGCCGACACCATCACTGGCGTGATTCCTCCGCCAGGGCGGCTCCAGTGCCCCACAAGGTACAGCCCGCGCGCGGGGCCATCGATATCCGGTCGTGAGTCCGCGAGCTGGTCTGGCGACATTTCCCAGCCGAGCATCGCGCCGTGGTGGTTGAGCGTGTAGCGATGGTGTGTCGCCGCCGTCGCGCTCAGCCGAACGACCGTGTGATCGCCGATGCCGGGAATCAGCTGATCGAGCCGGGTCAGAATGAACTGCTCGACGGCCCGTTTGTGCGCGCCCCAGTCGGCGATCGTTCGGAAGTCGAGCGCCTGTACCTTCTGGACGATCAGCACGTGCCCGCCCGGTGGGGCCAGCGCCGGCTCGTACAGCGTGGGGACGAAGAGCTTGAAGCGCAGCGCGTCGCTGCCGACGCGGTCCGAATCCCACCCGTCCCAGTAGTAGCCCTGACGTGCGCGCAGCACCTCGGTAGGGACGCCGCGCAGGCCGATGTGCATCAGGAAGCATGGATAGGTCGGCCGCATGCGCCGTGCGCGCGAGAGCGCCGCGGCGGAAATGCTCGGCTCGAGCATGTGCTCGAACGTCTGCAGCGCATCGGCGTTCGAGACGACGATCGGCGCGCGCACGAACACGCGACGCGGAGTGCGCGCCGGCCCGACCAGGAGCTCCACGCCGCGAACCGCCCTGCCCGTCACGGCGACGCGCAGCACGCGCGTGCCCATCATGATGTCGCCGCCGAGCGCGGTCACGCGTCCCGCGAGCGCGTCCGCGAATGCCTGCGATCCGCCTTGGGGATAGTAGTTGCCGAGGAAGTACGACAGCCGCAGCATCGAGTCGAACACGAACGAGGTACGGCGCGGCGGCGAGCCCCAGTGCGGACAATCGGCCGTCAACAGCAGTTTGAGGCGGCGGTTGTGGAAATAGCGGTCGAGCACGTCGCGGACGGTCAGCGGACGCAGCTCCGCGAGCCAGTCGCGCTCGCGCCAGCGAAAGTGCTGCTGCAGTCCGGCCACGTAGGCGCGGCGGACGCAGGCGAAGAACTCGTCGAGCGCCGCCGCTTGCGACGGAAACATCGCGCGCAGCCGGTGGCGATAGGTGGTCAGATCGGCGGGCACGTCGAAGCACGAGCCATCCGGCAGATGGAAGTGATCGACCGGATCCATCTTGATCCAGCCGGTCGCCACGCCAAGGTCGCGCAGCAGACGGCCGGTGATCGTCTCGGGATTGCCGAGCAGCGGATAGAAGTGGGTGGCGGCGTCGAAGGTGAAGCCGCTGCGGCGAAACGTACTGCAATAGCCGCCGACCATGTAGTGCTGCTCGGCGAGCAGCACTCGGAGTCCGGCCCGGGCGAGCAGCGCCGCGCACGTCAGCCCACCGATGCCGGCGCCGGCCACGACCACGTCGTAGCTGGCGGCAGGGGCGCCGCGAATGGTCGGAAAGGGTCTCGACATGTTACCGCGTCGATGTGCGCATCAGCCCCGCGGCCGCTTGCGCGACTTCCGTTCCTTCAACACCGCGAGCCGCCTGCGCACGCACGGCTCGTGCGACCACACATGCTTGCTCAGCTCCGCGAACCATTCGACACCAACTTCTTGCTGCAGCTCCTCCAGGCCGTCGGCCGTCGCATCGATGTATTGCGCGATGCGATTGTCGAACTCCTCGTGCCACTGCCGGTCGGCCATCTTCCCCTCGGAGGGCTCCGCGCGGCCGCCCACCGCGAGTCTGGCGGTCACGCGATATGCCGCTGCCGTGTGTTCCCGTCGTCGTTGTCCGTCGTCGGTACCCCTTCACCGATTAATCGCAGCAGCGGCACGGTCAGGCGTCGCCGTTCGACCAGGTCGTCCAGGCACTCGGTGATCGCGTCGGCATTGAGGCCGTAGCTGCGGGACAACGTGGCGGACACGTCCTTCCGGATCCGGTGCTGCAGCCGTTCGAGCTGTCGGCATACCGTCGACGTGTGCAGGGCCAGCCGCGAGGCGATCTGCTCCAGCAGTAGACCGCGTTGATATCTCCACACGAGCATCTGCCGCTCGTGCCCGCTCAACCGCGAACAGACCTCGCGCAGCGCGGCGTTCAGGACGCCGTGATACCGCTCGCTGCGGAGTTGAGCCTCGAGCTCGCCGAGCGGGCTGCTGTCCGGCACTTCCGGCATGTCGCCGGGCCGTTCGACGGTGTTCCACTTACGCGCGCGCTCGTTGGCGACGCGGTGCGTCACGATCACATGCAGCCACGTTGCGAGGGAACTCCGTCCGTCATACGAGGCGATCCGACTCTGGCCGCTGCGGTCCGGCAGGAACAGGTCGACGAGCAGCGTGTCGCCCACGTCGGCGGCTTGCAGCGGGTTCCGTGCGAGACACCGGACGAGTTCCGTGATGTGCTTCTGATAGAGCCCCGCGAATCGGCGCCAGGCGGAGTCGCAGCGGGCCGCGCAGCTCGTCGCCAGGTAGAGGTCGCGGCCGTGCAGTCGTTCGACGAACATCGCGGTTGCGGCGTCCGCTGAATCGCGTCCGCATTTCTGCAAAATGCCTGCGATGCGCGCCGCCCAGGCATCCGGAGTCAGCCCCAGATCTCCGTGAAAGGCGATCGCTTCGGCAAACATCGCGGCGACGACTCCGTCCACCTGTGATGTTGAGGCCGCCATCGTTCGGTTACTCCTCACCCCTCCGGCGTCTTTCCGATGCCATTCCTACTCGGCCGGCCGGTTCCGGCCGTACTGCTCGTGCGCGTTTACGAACTCGCCGGCGGCAATCGCCGCAGCCATCGACAGCTCGCCAGCGAGTGCGGTCGCTGCGGCAATCTCTGCGAATCTCGCGGCATTGCCACTGCCGGCGCACCCGAGTAGACCAAGGCACTCACGACTCGTTCCGAGCGCCGTGCCGCCGCCCACTGTGGCGACGGTCAGCGACGGCAGCGTCACCGATGCGTAGAGGTTTCCCTCGCGCGTTTTCTCCAGGATGGTGATTCCAGCGTGGGCGTTGGCGATGTTGGCGACGTCCTGTCCGCACGCCACGAACAGCGCGGTCAGGCCATTGGCCAACTGCGCGTTGCACCCGACGGCGCCGGCGAGCATGTGGCCGACGACCGCCCGCTGCCAGGTACGAACGAGCGCGTCTGGGCTCGTATGCAGGCAGACGCGGATCAGTGCCGCCGGGATGCAGGCGCCGGCCACGACCGTCTTGCCCTTGCCGGCGGCGAGCAGTGTCGCGCTGGCCCGCTTCTCGGAGCTGAAGCCGCTGAAGATGTCGTAGCTGCGTGCGGCGCCACGACGCACGAGCCAGTCGCACGCGCGCTCCGTGGCCTTGACAATCATGTTCATGCCCTGCGCGTCGCCGGTCCGGTAGCAGAACGTCACGATCGCATCTCGCCCAATCTGCCGCGGCTCGATGCGCAGCAGCCGGCCGTGACGCGTCGTTGAATCGGCTTCGGCGCGCAGCGCTGGTACGTACTCGTACAGCTCCTCGACGAAGCGACTCGCCTCCGACACCGTGTCGAACGCGAACAAGGGGCACACGCAGTTCTCGTCGACTTCCATGCGCGTCGTGACGCCGCCGGCTCGCGTCAGCGTCACCATCCCGCGTTCGTACGAGCGGATCAGCGCCCCTTCGGTCGTGGCGAGCGGCACATAGAACGTGCCGCGCGCATGGTCGCCGCGAATCAAGAGTGGCCCCGCGATCCCGACGGGCATCTGGACCGAACCGATGGGATTCTCGATATTGCCGCGCAGGTGCTCGGTCGGCAGCGAGCACGCCCCGATGTGCTCGAGGCGCACGCCGGTTTTGTGCTCGATCCAGAGGCGGCGGCGCGCCACATCCGCTGCTGCATAGCCTTGACCGCGGAAGCGCGGTACGAGGTCGACGGGCGCCAGTAAGGTCGCGGCGTTGGCCGGGTCGCCCGAGCGCTCGACGAGTTTCACCGCTCCTCCCCCGCGCGCAGCACCAGCGCGCAGCATGGCCCGTCGGGACTGATGGCCATGATCAGCGCGCGACGGATGCGGAGGTGTCGCGTGTCCTCGCTGAGGGCACGCGCCATCACGCCGTCACCGGAGTTGCGCAGCGCACGCACGCCTGGCAGGCGTCCGTCGCGCATGGCTTCGACCATCGCGATCACCTGCAGCGGACCGGACGCGCCGAGCGTTTCACCGAGGACGGACTTGATCGCTGTGACGGCGGGCGGATGCAGACAGCCGCCGAACACATCGGCGAAGGCCGCGGCTTCTTCATCGTCCGGCCGGTAGCTGCCGTTTGCCGCGGCGCTGACGGCATCGATGTCCTCGGGCTCTACATCGGCGCGCCAGAGCGCCGTCCGAATCACGTCCGCGATGACCTCCCGGCTGCAGTAGCCTTGCTGAATCGCGTCCGAATCGGTCAGGGTGGCGTGTCCGGTGACTTGGGCCAGGACGTGCGCACCGCGCGCCATCGCATCGGCTCGCGACTCGAGCAGCAGGAAGGCCGCGCCTTCGCCCAGCGCGAGGCCGGTGCGGGCCACGTCGAAAGGCACGGGCACATGTCCCGGCCGGCCGTTGGTCCCGCACATCAAGCCTGCGCGGCAGAATCCGAGGTACGACTCGAGGCACAGCTCCTCCACGCCACCGGCCAGTAGTGCCGGAGCGCGTCTGGCGGCAACGAGATCGGAGGCGTAGGCGACCGCCTGCAAGCCGGAAATGAAGCCGCCGGCAATCGTGGCGTTCAGTCCGCGCAGCGAGAGTCGAATGGCGGCTTGCCCGGCGGCGGCGTTGAGGACCGTATTTGCAAAAGCGAGCGGGCTCGCGGCGTCGGGCCCAGTGGCTTGAGCACGGCGATCGAATTCGGCGATGGTATGCGCGCTGGAGAACATCGTGCCGAGCACGACGCCGACATCGGCCGACGTGTCGACGAGCGCCGACGAGGCCAGCGCGCGTGCGGCCGCGAGGATCGTCAGTTGGCCCGTCTTGTCGATCATGGCCGTTGGACGGCCGGCCAGTTGCTCCCGAAGCTGCGCCGGATCGACGCACGCGCCAATCCCGCACGGCAGATTTGCCGTTGAAAAGGTCGACACCGGTCCGAGCGCGTCGTCGCCGCGGCACAATGCCGCGTGCAGCGCCGTCGGCGAGTCTGCGATCGGCGTCACGAGTCCGGCGCCGGTAATCGCGACGGCGGTCATGCGGCCGCCTCGTACTTGCGCAACAGCAGGCAGGAGTTGTTGCCCCCGAACGCGTACGCATTGTTCATCGCGATGTTCACGCGACATCGGCGTGGCGTGTTCGGCACGTAATCGAGATCGCACGCAGGATCCGGGTGCTCGAGGTGCATGGTCGGCGGAATGCAATCGCTCGCGACAGCAAGCGCACACGCCGCCGCCTCGATCGCCGACGCGGCGCCCATCGCGTGCCCGAGCACCGACTTGATCGAGCTGACCGGCACGTCGTAGGCGGCGCGGCCGAACACGCGTTTGATCGCGAGCGTCTCGAGACGGTCGTTGACCGGCGTGCCGGTACCGTGGGCGCTGATGTAAGAGACGTCAGCTGCGGACACACCAGCCGAGGCCAGCGCCACCTGCATCGCTCTGACCACCCCGTCACCGGCGGGATGACCTGACGTCATGTGATGCGCGTCGCACGTCAGGCCATAGCCGGCGATTTCGGCGTACACGCGGGCGCCGCGGGCGCGCGCGTGATGCTCGGATTCAAGCAGCAGCATGGCGGCGCCCTCGCCCGGAATCATTCCTTTCCGATCGCGATCGAATGGCTGGCAGCGCTCCGGCGCAATCGCGCCGAGACGGGAGAACCCGGTGTACGTGATGCGGGAGAAGACGTCCGCGCCGCCCGCGAGCACCGCGTCGGCGGCGCCGCCGCGAATCGCGTCCGAGGCGAATGCCAGCGCGCCATTGCCCGCCGCACAGGCGATCGGCACAGTCACGGCCACGCCGCGAAGCTGGAACTCAGCGGCCACATGCGCCGCCAGCGCGTGGCCCGGATACCGACGCACGAATGCGCGATCGACGCATTCGGGCTGGCGATTTAGCAGGGCGTCGTCGAGCGCCTCGATGACATGCGGTTCGCCTGATGTCGTGCCTACGACCACGCCGACGCGACGACGATCGAGGGCACCGAGCGCAAGCGCGGCGTCGGCGATGGCCAGACGGGCGGCGCCGATCGCGAATTGCGAGGCACGGCCGATCGACGCCGCGTCAAGCCGATGCACATAATCGCATGGGCGAAACGTGCGCACCTCCGCACCGTTGTGAACCGGATAGCGGCTCGTGTCGAATGCCGTGACCGGCGCAACGCCGGAACGTCCGTCGAGCAGATTCGCCCAGAACGTCTCGCGTCCTTCGCCAATGGCGGTAATGACACCAATGCCGCTGACGACCACGCGTGGAGGCATGTCATGCCTGCTCGGTGACGGCGAGGCACTCGGCGACAATCCGAACGGAGTCGTTGACGCACTTGATTTGCGACAAGTGCTCGTCGGGAATCTTCACGCGAAAGCACATCTCCGCGTCGACCGCGACTTCCAGCATCGCCAGAGAGTCGAGGCCGAGGTCCGTGCGGTACGATGCGTTGTCGCCGATCTCGTCCGGAGGGATGCCGGTGATGCGGGCAATGCTTTGTTTGATTGTGTCGCGAATCGCATTCGCATCCATATGCAGACCCCGCTCGCCGTCGAAGGAGATGTGAGCGAGCACTCACATAGACACATTAGGCGGACGAAGTTGCGTGCGTGGTGAGGCAGTCGTCTGGAAGCGAGTGCCGAGACGCTATATGGGCCACGCGCAGTCAGCAAGACAGATTTCGTCGGAAGATTCGTTGCAGAAGTTGCCGGAGAGATCGGTGCCTTGCCGGCACGCGAACCCGCCTCGCGAACTCAGCCGCGGAATTCCATGTTGCAGGTGTGGCGCTGCATCGCTACACTCGGGCACTTCAAGTGTGCGGCAGCCGTGGACAACGAGCTACACGACTCGGGCGTTCGGCGCGCCGCCGTGTTGATCGTCGATGACGATCCAGGGACGCGTGACACGTTCAGTTGCGCGTTGACGGCGCATGGTCTGACCGTGGCAACCGCCGCCTCCGCGGCCGAGGCCCTGGCGCAGACGGAGCGGCAACACTTCGATGTGATCGTCGTCGATGTCCGGCTGCCGGACATGCTGGGCACCGACCTCGCGAGAACGCTACATCAGCAACTGCCGAACGTCCGTCTGCTGATCGTGAGCGGGTTTCTGACGACGCGGACGACCGTTGAGGCCGTCAAAAACGGCGCGATCGATGTCCTGGAAAAGCCGGTTGACGTGGACCGTCTGATCTCGACCATAACCGCCGCTCTTCACAACGGCGCCGTGTCACGTTTGCCGACCGATGCGCGGAACGCCGCGCTCGCTGCGATGACACCCGCAGGCGCTCCGCGATCGCGATCCGCCGCCGAGCGCTGGGCGATGAACGTGTTTCGGGCATCCGACGCCGCCGTCGACATGCGCACCCTCGATGATTGGGCGCGTTGTGTCGGCCTTAGCTACAGTAGTCTCCGCGAGAGTTGCCGGCTGCTGCGCATCCGACCGCACGACGCGCGTGATCTGGCGCGAGTGCTGCGAGCGATCGTTACGACCTGCGGCCACACGCATCTAGGGGTGCAGTTTGACATCAGCGACATGCGCACGTTGAAGAAGCTGCTCGATCGCGCCGGGTTGGCTGATGGACTTTCGGGGCAATCCGTGTCGGTCGAAGACTTTCTGCAACGGCAGCGATTCGTGGAGAGCAGTAATGAAGGATTGACTGCGTTGCGGAAACTACTCGCGACACGTCTCTCGCCTCCATAGCCGCCGCATCCATTCTCTCGAACGCGTGCGGCCGACGAAGACGGCCCCCGCGCTACCCCACACGGACGTCCTTCATCCAAACCTCACGATGACGGCTGCCCGTCGATTCGAGCGCGGATCTCACAACGCGGGCCGCTAACCTGCCCGACACGACAGCTCCCTCCATCGTGGCCAGGTACTCTTGCCGCGTGTAATCGCCCGCCAGAGTGAGCCCCGCCACTGGTGTCTGCTGCGGCGGCCGGAGCGCGTCAGTGCCAGGAGACAGGGAGTAAAAATCGGCCGGCAGCTTCACGACGCGGTATCTCGTGACGTGATCGCGAACCCGGAGACCCAACCGGTCGGCATCGTCGCACGCGATCGCGAAGATCTCGGCAGAGTCTTTCTCCAGGAATTCCTGCGGCGGAGTGAGAATGATCGAAAGCCTGCCGGGCAGTCCTCGGAACGTGGTACGACACTGCTCCGCGAAGCTGGCAAGCGCCGTCCCTGGCCCGAACGTCGTGTGGTCGACAGTCATGGATGGACCGTCCAGCTCCATCTGTATCGTCACCGCCGGCATGGACGGCAGACGAAGCATCGGCTGAAACCACGCATACGACGAAAGCGCCGACCGAATGAGCGCCTGAGCGGCCGCCAGCGAGGTCGCCAACACCACATGTGCCGCCCTCGTCCGGGTGCCGCCGATCTCGACGCCGTCAACGCGGCCGTTCTCGACCACGAGACGGTCGACTGGTGCGGCGGTCTTGACCACCCCACCGTTTCGCTCGATCGCACGCGCGATCGGCGCGGCCATCACTTCGGTCATCCCACCCAGAAACGCACCGACCCGCACCGACAAGAGCCGCGGCAGGTACGGGCCAAGTACACCGAAGAACGCATACGACGAGTACTGCTCCGGGGGCAGGAAGTACAGGCCAGAGGTGAGGGGGACCAGTAGCGTGCGCAGCGCATTTGCGGTCACGCCGTACGAACGCGCCTTCTCCGCCACACTCCATTGATCGAGCCCGGATGGATCGCTGAAGTACTCAGCGAGCCCGCCGATGAAGAACGGGCCCAATGACAAAAGGTCGGCAACCGATAGCAGCCGCAGAATGTTGACGGATCCAAGCAATGTTTCTGCAGGACGATATACCGGCGCTACGCCGAGCACCGCGCGGCCGCACGGATCCGGCACTCGAATCTCGATTTCGTCTTCCCAGAACACAATGTCATCGAGGCAGATACCGGACCTTTGCAGGAGGTCGGGAAATTCCCGGTAGAACCCGAGGACGCGGTGCAAGCCCGATTCGACCGGCATACCGTCGTCGACCCACGACGACGTGCGTCCCCCCACGACGTCACGAGCTTCGAGCACTTCGACATCGAACCCTGCAGTGCTGAGCTCGAGGGCGCACGTCAAGCCCGCAAGCCCTGCACCCACGATCACAATCTTCTGTTGGCGCATCGAGGGTTTCGCAACGGCCGCCCGGGCCGCGTTCAAGCGAGCACGCTACACTCGATCTGCGCGGATCGCGACGGCCCAGCGCGCCTGTCAGAATAGACAACCGAGCCATCCAATTTGTGCGAAACATCAGCAGCATGTGCAAGCACATCGCGTCAGGCGGGACGGGCGTTGTTGATACGCGATGGCCCGATGGCGTGCGCCGCTCGCGAGACATCGAGGACTGTGGTGTTAGTGAGTGGAGGCGCCGCCCGGATTTGGACGGGGGAGGAAGGTTTTGCAGACAGGGCCGGGACGTCTATGTTGTCGATTCGTCCTGCTTTCTGGCCGGCCCCCTGCTCCGCCGTTTTTCCCGGTGCTTGAGCGTATTGTTCCCAAGTTTCTAACTGTTAGCGGATCTACGGATTCCCCTCGGCTCTAGACCACTGAGGAGTGCTCTCTTGCTGCGCCGACCTTGCCGATCTGCTCGGCCGTTGGCTCGATGCAGTGTCGACCCGCCCGAGGTGAAATGGAACGCTCGTGACGACGACGTTCGGCTTGAACAGGAGCGCGCCTTTGATGAGCAGTGCATGTTGATTGTGCAGGAGATGCTGCCAGACCCGTCGCCGCACGAACTCCGGCAGGATGACCGTTACATAGCCGCGCGGGTCCTCGTCCTGCACCTGCTCGATATATTCCAGGAGCGGCTCCATCAGAGATCGGTATGGCGACTGCAGGACGACAAGATCAGGCGCTTGACTTCCCCGAGAAACGACGCTTCGGCCACTGATGTCCTCCAAACGCCGACGGGGTTAGCTGACGGGCTCGAGGTTGGAGTCCTCTACCAGTGGCGCTAGACACTGGATACGCCCCGATGAGCGCCATCGCTCATGTGGGTCCCCCGTATCGCTCGCGTCGCAAGCGAATTAGGCGCTATCCGCATTTATGCAAACACACTGCGCAGATCGACGTGCCTCGTTGATTCTTATGAGTTCCTTACATCTCTTCTTGGTCCTGTCGGAGTGTGGAAATCTCCAATGGATACGACCAGACGCCGAACGTACTCTCATCGAGTGACCGGTGGCGCTCGAGCCACCAGCACCAGAGCATCGCAATAGCAACTGCGAGGACAAAGCCTACGAATGGAGGCAGAACGATAGTGCCGCCGAACACGACCAGGCCTCCCAACGCGCTCACCGTCACCAGAACCGGCTTACTCGCACGCACCTCACCAGCGTGCCTGAACAGGGTGTAGCGGGTTGATAAAAACTTTATAAAAAGCCCGTAAAGATGGCAGCTTCTGCGGCGTTTTTGCGAAGTGGCACTACCTCGACGGCGGCATCGCCGACCTCTCTGAGAAAGCGAGCGTCAGGTCGTCTCGGCGAAGCGGTACCCCACCCACGGCTCCGTCAGGATGTATTGCGGTGACGCAGGGTTGGATTCGATTTTCTTGCGTAGTGCGCCTATGAGGACTCGCAGGTGCTCGGGCTGGTCAACCGCATTTGCTCCCCACACGGCTTTGAGAATCGTCCGATGCGTCAGGACCCGACCAGGGTGTTGCGCCAGAAAGAACAGGAGCTCGAACTCCTTGGGTGTCAGCCGAACCTCTTCGCCATTTCTGACCACGCGAAACCGTCCGCGGTCGATGACGAGATCTCCTCGAACCAGTGGCTCAGAAGTCGGCGGCAGACTGTCAGAGCGTCGAATGGCTGCACGGATGCGCGCGAGTAACTCCTCGGAACCGAACGGCTTTGTCACGTAATCGTCAGCGCCGAGATCCAGCGCGCGGACCTTATCCCCTTCAGCACCACGCGCAGACAGCACCACGATCGGAATGCGGTGCGTCTCCCGAATTATCCGACAGACTTCAGCGCCGTCCAGGTCAGGAAGTCCCAGGTCGAGCACGATTACATCATGTATTTCGCGTTCGACCACCTCGATCGCAGCACGACCGGTCATTGCGGTGAGGACGTCGTATC
>JBKPRU010000057.1:0-14461 GCA_046734675.1 Acidobacteriota bacterium | reverse complement strand
ACCGGCGGGTGTGCGACAAGGCGATCACGTGCATGGAGCTGCTCACGACCGACCGCGTCTATGCGGCGTCGGTGCGGGTCCGGCGCGGCGGACAGCGGATCGCTATCGCGGCAGCAGGATCAGCGCGGCGGATTTCCGTTCGTCCGGCTCCCCGTCCGGCTTCAGCCCCGCGTGCGGCGCCGCCAGAATGCGGGCCCCGTGCGCGTTGAGGATGCGTCGCGCGACCGCCAGCGTCATCCCGACCCCGCCGCGCCACTCATTGAAGATCGGCAAATCGTCAGGTGACACGCCGTCGAAGAGCTGCACGGTCTCGCCGTCGCCGATGCGTATTTGGAACTCGCGGCCGTTGCGCTGCTCGCGCACGACGAGGTAATCGGTCAGGATCACCTCGCGGCGCAGGCCCGCAATGATTGACCGGAACGCCTTCACCAGCCGTTCCACATCCGCCTGAATCGGTGCATCCCCGTTCTCCAATTCAAGGTCGACGCGGATCTCGCGGTCGGGCTGCGGCAGTTGCTCGACGGCGGTCCGAAGGATGGCGTGAAGATCGGCGGGTTTGCGGGCGTAGGTGGCCTTGCCGCGCTCGATGTTCGTCAGTTCACTGCCTTCTGCCAGGATGCCGTGGACCTTCGTGTACGACTTGCGGATTTCGCTGAGCAGGTGGCGCTGCCGGTCGTTGAGCGGCCCGAACGTCTCTTTGAGCAGCATGTCGAGGTAGCCGTTGATGACCGTCATCGGGGTACGGATGTCGTGCACCAGGACGGAGAAGAGCTCTGTCCACTTGGGGTCGATCGTCGGCTCCGGCATCGAAGAATTGTAATATCGCTTGCACGGAATGCCGCGGCGGCCGGCGGGGTTATTAAGGGAAGAGCCGAGGAGCATCATGCTGATCAGGCAGGCGCCGGACGTGAAGTCCTCCGAAATCACATCCGAACACATTTATCTGCGCCGGCGCGAGTTCCTGCGCCTCGCGACCGGAGCGGCGGCAGGCGCGCTGATCGCGGGGTACGCGTCCGAGCCGGCCTCCGCGCAGACGCCGATTCCCAACATCGGCAAGCGCATGGTGACCACCGATGAGAAGGTGAACACCTTCGAGGAGATCACCAGCTACAACAACTATTACGAGTTCGGCATGGACAAGCGCGATCCGCAGCGCCGCGCCGGCCAGCTCAAGACGTCGCCGTGGACCGTGAAGATTGACGGCGCGTGCAGCAAGCCCGCCGACTACGCGCTCGAGGACTTGATCAAGCCCTTCGAGCTCGAGGAGCGCGTGTATCGGTTCCGCTGCGTCGAAGCGTGGTCGATGGTGATCCCCTGGGTGGGGATCCCGCTTGCCTCGGTCATCAAGCGCGCCGAGCCGACGTCGAAAGCAAAGTTCGTCGAGTTCACGACCGTGCTTCGACCGAAAGAGATGCCCGGGCTTCCGTACGGCGGCTTGAACTGGCCCTACACCGAAGGGCTGCGGCTCGACGAGGCGATGCATCCGCTGACGCTGCTCGCCGTTGGCCTATACGGCAAGACGCTGATGAACCAGAACGGCGCGCCGATCCGGCTGGTCGTGCCGTGGAAGTACGGCTTCAAAGGCGCGAAGTCAATCGTTCGCATCCACTTCACGGAGCGGATGCCACACACCGCGTGGAACGACGCCAATCCCGACGAGTACGGGTTCTATTCGAATGTGAACCCGAACGTCGATCACCCGCGGTGGAGCCAGGCCACCGAACGCCGGATCCCCGGTTACTTCAAGTCGACGAAGACGCTGATGTTCAACGGCTACGCCGATCAAGTCGCATCCATGTACTCCGGCATGGATCTGAAGAAAAACTACTGATCGTTGTCTCGAGTTCGAACCCGAGGCGATCCGATCAAGATCCGGAGCGTAAGCGACGGCAACGAGCGGGGGTGGGGCCCCGCGAGCACCAAGAAATGCAGTCTCAATGCGTCGAATCAGCAAAGCGGCCGTATTCGTTCTCGCGCTTCTCCCTGCCGCCTGGCTGGTCTGGGGCATCTTCCACGAGTCGCTGGGCGTCAATCCGGCAGAGACGATTCAGCTCCAGACCGGCCGCTGGGCGTTGAAGTTCCTGCTCATCACGCTCGCCGTCACGCCGGTGCGGCGTCTCACCGGCTGGAACGCGGTCGTCCAGTACCGGCGCATGCTCGGCCTGTTCGCGTTCTTCTACGCGACGCTCCACTTTGCGTCGTACATCGTGCTCGATCAGTACTTCGCGTGGGCCGCGATCGTTGCCGACATCGCCAAGCGTCCGTTCATCCTGATGGGCACGCTGGCGTTCCTGACCATGATGCCGCTCGCGATCACCTCGACGAAAGGGTGGATCCGCCGGCTCGGTCGCCGCTGGCAGACGCTCCATCGGCTCATATATGTGTCCGCGCTCTGCGCGGTCGTGCACTTCGCGTGGAAGGTGAAGGTGATTGCGGGAGCCCCGGTGATCTACGCCGGCGTGCTTGCGGTGCTGCTCGGATTCCGCGCGGCATGGTACCTCCGCAAGCAGGCGCGCCTGCTCTCGGTAGCGGTGCCGTCGAACTCCTCGCCACGCTGATTTTCGTTGCTGAGCTTCCGCCCGTCAGGCGGGTCTTCTGCCCGTTCGCCCCCCGAAACTGCCATTTCGACTGAAAGTGCCTGATTTCAGAACAACTTGCCATCTATTCTGGACGGCATGCACAAGCCGATTAAGTACGTCGAGAAGGGCCTCACGGTCGCGGCCAAGGGCGCGTGGGTTGCGTTCGACACCCTGAACAGTATCAAGCCGAACGGCACGTTCACGCCGAAGTGGTCCGACCTGCCGCTGCAGAAGTCGTGGCAGAAGGTGAAGCCGCCGCTTGGATGGCCGCGCGAGACCGACTCGCTCTGCCCGAACTGCGTGCGCGAGGCCCGGCAGGAAATTCTCGACGGCAAGAAGGATTACAAGATCCTCCTCAGCCAGAAGGTCGGCGAGATCAAGGCGACCATCACGGAGAAGGACGGCAAGATCGTCATGCTCAAGGACTGCCCGATTCACGGGCACTTCGAGGACGTGATGGCGATCGATCCGGCGTTCTTCAAGCACCTCGAGGAGTCCTTCCCCGGCAGCGACATCCGCTCCCACAACGACGAGAAGCTCCACAACCACGGCAGCAGCACCATCAAGTACGGCCGCGGCTCGGTCCTGACGATCGACCTGACCAACCGCTGCAACATGATGTGCGACCCGTGCTTCATGGACGCGAACCAGGTCGGCTTCGTCCACGAGCTCACGTGGGACGAGATCAAGACGATGCTGGACAACGCCATCACGCTGAAGCCGAAGCGCCAGATGTCGGTCCAGTTCTCCGGCGGCGAGCCGACGATGTCGCCGTACTTCCTCGACGCGGTGCGCTACGCGAAGAAGGTCGGCTACAACTCGGTGCAGGCGGCGACCAACGGCATCGAGTTCGCGAAGAGCAAGGAGTTCGCGAAGGCGGCGTTCGAGGCCGGCCTGCGCTACGCCTACCTGCAGTTCGACGGGATCGGCAATGCCGCCAACTCACATCGTCTCGTCGGCAACCTGTTCGACGTGAAGCTGCGCGCGATTGAGAACCTCTGGTCGGCGGGCGTGGACATCGTGCCGGTCATCACGATTGTCAACGGCATCAACAACGAGCAGGTCGGCCGCGTCGTCCAGTTCGCGCTGGACAACCCGAAGAAGATCAACTTCCTCTCGTTCCAGCCGGTGTCGTTCACGGGCCGCGACGAAGAGGTCACGCCGGAGCGGCGCGCCGCGCAGCGCTACACGCTGTCGCACCTCGCGCACGACGTGAAGAACCAGACCGGCCTCGGCGAGCCGACGCGCGACTGGTTCCCGATCTCGTTCATGGGCACGTTCACCGACTGGGCGGATCTCGTGCACGGCCCGAGCGCCGAGTGGGGCAACCTGACGTGCGGCTGCCATCCGAACTGCGGCATCGGCATGGCCGTGATGATCGACAAGGAGACGAAGGAAGCGGTGCCGGTGACGGCGTTCCTCAATGCCGATCAGCTCGCGAAGGACCTGGTCAAGGTGAACGACTCAGCCCGGGGCCGCCGCCTGTCGGTCGTCGGCATGGCTCTGGCGCTGATGAAGAACTACGATCCCTTCAAGGCGCCAACGCACTTCAAGCTTGCCGACTTGATGAAGAAGTTCGACAAGACGTTCGGCGCGACCAACAAGGCGCACAAAGGCGCCTACGGCCGCGTCGGCGGCGAGCGAACCGTCGAGGATCAGGAGAAGCGCCGCGGCGATCGCTGGAACTTCCTCTTCATCGCCGGCATGTGGTTCCAGGATCTCTTCAACTACGACTTCCGGCGCACCGAGCGCTGCATCATCCCCTACGCGACGCAGGAAGGGGAGATCTCCTTCTGCGCCTACAACACGGGCATCGGCTGGCGGAACATCATCGAGAAGATGCACATGACCGCGACGCTGACGAAGTGGTACGAGGAGCACGGCCGTCACCAGATCTACGCGGGCGGAAAGAGCGTGGAGCTGTCGTCGAAGGAGCACACGCTGGTGCTCGACGCCGAGGCGGTCGCCGCCGGCAAGCAGACCGATCTCGACGAGCTCGGCGTGGCGAAGAACGCACGCGAAGAGAAGCTGCGCGCGCGCAAGCAGCAGCAGGCGACCGCAGACTCTGCTGAGAATGCTCGGATGGCGGCTCTCTACCGCCAACACGTCCTGAAAGAGGCGGCGCCCGAGCCGACGATCCAGATTGCGGGCCTCGGCGGCAAGAAGAAGACGCCGGAATCCCAGGTTCTCCACAAGAACCAGGAGTAGAGGAACGGTCCGGGTTGTCGGTCGCCGGCTGCCGGTTGCCGGTTGTCGTGTAGGGCGGGTCTTTAGACCCGCCGATTCGAAAGGCCGCGTGGGAATCACGCGGCCTTTGTTATTTCGGCACGATCCACGTACCGGCGAGCCGATCCGGGATCCCTCGCGCCGGCCTGACGATGGCGAATGCGGCTCCGGCTGCTATCACGAGCGCCGCGCCGGCAACGAGGGCGACGCCGGCTTTCGTACTTGCCGCGAATGCGTTGGACACGCGCGGCACCAGAACGATCAACAGCACTGGCAACCACGCGATTGAGGCCCGCGCAAGGGCGCGCGCGCGCGACGGATCCGCGCCGTCGCGGCGGACAAGCGCGGTGCCGAACGCACGGAACGCCAGGCCATAGCGCATGACGAGGGCGGCCGCCAGCGCAAGCACCGCAACCACGCACAGCGAGACGAGAGCCGTCGTCCGCAACACCGTGCGTCGCATTCCGGGTGCGTTGATCCCTTCGAGGTGCGCGCGCTCGCCGGCGAGATACGACTCCGCGACCGCTTCGGCCGCGGCTGTCGCTTCGGGTGTGGAGTTCGCGCGCTCCACGATGATGCGCTCGGCCTTCGCGCGCAGCCCGGGCGTCCGTCCGAGTTCCGGGAACGGACGGGTCCACGTCAACGGATCCTCGACGGTCGGCTTCAGCCGCGTCGCGATATAGATCTCCAGCGCCTCGCGCTGCTTTGGCGTCGCGTGGGCGTCCGACACGCGTTCGAGCGAGTAGAGGAGGTCCATTGATTTCACGTCGACGTTGTTCAACCCGGCGACCGCGGTAAGCGCGTAGAACGCGATCGCGGGCGCGACGATCGGCAGCGCGGCGCACATCGCCAGTTGCGATGCGCGGGTCGTGCGCGACACCGCCGCCGGTGTTCGCATCGCCGCGTCGACGGCGCCCGACAGCTCGTCGACGGACGTCAGGCGCGCATCGCGCAGCGCGACGAGCAGGTCGCGTCCGGCAATCGGCAGCGGCAGCCCGGCGCCGCGTGAGCGCGCCCCTGACGTCGACGCTGCACCGCCCAGTGCATGGGCGGCGACGGCGTGCAGGAACCGACACGCTGACGGAAGATCCACGACGGTCGCCGCCGCAGGGAGAACCGCCCCATGCACGGGCCAGTCGAGCAGACGCGCGCGGCCGTCCGCGCCGATCCACACGCGATCGAGATCCAGCACCGGCAGCGAGCTGTCACCGAGGCCGGCCACGACTTCGTGACTCAGATCCGCGAGCCAGTGCCGCACGCGGGACCACGGCTGCGGTGTCGTGGCGACTTCAAGCAGCGACGCGCCGTCCGTCGCTTCGAAGGCATCCCAGGACTCCTCGTCTGATCGCCGCCCGGCCAGCCAGCGCGAGCGTCCCGGCCGGCTGAGATCGCGACGGCGCGTCGCGAGGGGCGGCGTGCCGGCCGGCAGGCGGACGATCCACACGGGCCGCCGGAGGCGATCGTCGTAGCCGTCGATCAGCGACGCCGTCGTCACCGGCGCCGCGATCGCGTCGTCACTGACCACGAATGGTCCGATGCGCGAGGGGCCGCTCGTCACGGCGCGCCGCTCTCGCGCGTGGCGATCGTCGCCGCGCACGGCAAGTTTCCGACGATAGCGCACGACGCGCGTCCCGCTCGCAAGATCCTGCAGCGCCGCATAGCCATTGCGGCGGCGAGCCGTCGAGAACAGCGCGGCCAGCAGGGCGCACGAGATGAGCGGCACCGCGAGCGCCAGCGGTCGATCGTCCCCCGCCCCTGCGAGGCCACCGCCGTGCAGCATCCAGTAAGTGACGGCTTGCGTCGCCAGGTGCACCGGCAGCAGGAATACCGCCGCGCGCGCCGCCGCGCGCAGAAAGCCGGGACGCGTGCCGTCGCGCTGCACGACGCGCAGCCGGAACAGCCCCTTGCCCGCCGCCGCGCCCAAAAATCCTTCGAGCAGGCCGTAATAGACGACTATCGAGAAGATCGTTGGCAGTGACGCGATCAGCAGTGACGGTTCGCTCGACGCGATCGTCTGTCCGCCAACCGTGATCTTGATCGGCGCGGCCGGCAACGAAGCGATATACGCGTCGACCGCTCCTGCCGCAAGTCGGCGGACCAGGCCGGCCGGTACCCGCGTGGTCGAACGAAAGGGTTCGAGCGCCGCTGCGAGCGCCGAGTAGGTAGCGATCCGCCCTGCCATTGCAGGCGCGAGACACTGCGTGACGATGGCCGCGAGTTTCTTCGGAATGGTCGGCGGCAACACCGGCGGCTTCAACGCGAGGTCGGTGGCGGCGCCGGTGACGAACTTCGCAATCGTGTCGTGTTCGATCGGCACGCGGCCGGTCAAGAGGTAATAGAGCGTCGCGCCGACGGAGTAGATATCGGACCGCACGTCGAGCCGTTCGCCGCGCAGTTGCTCGGGCGATGCGAATCCGGGCGTGCCCGCGATGAGCCCGGCCGCGCCGGGATGTTCCGCCGCCCGGCCGAGCGTCGCGACCGACAGGCCGAAGTCGCCGACGAGCACGCGTCCGTCGGCGGCGACGAAGCAGTTCGACGGCTTGATGTCGCGATGGAGGATGCCTGCCGCGGCCGCGGTCTCGAGGCCGGCAATCACCTGCAGAATGGCGTCGACCGCGGCCGCTGGCGCGAGCGGCTTGTCGTCTGTGACGAGGTCCTTCAACGTTCCCGAGGGCGCCAGCTCCATCGCGATGACGGGCAGCCCGTGGACCTCGGTCGTTCCGAACACGTAGACGAGATTCGGATGACTGAGCGACGCCGCGATGCGCCCTTCGGTCAGAAAGCGCTCGCGTTCTTCTTCGTCGCCGATGCCGCGGCTGAGAATCTTGAGCGCGATGCGCCGCCCGCTCTCGGATTCCTCCGCCTCGTACACCTGCCCCATCCCGCCTTTACCGATCGGCCGCACGATCACGTACGGACCGAACCGCTGGCCGGCGGCAAACAGGAACGGCAGATCGACCGCGCCGGCCGACGAAGGGGCGAACGTCCGCGTAGCCGTCTCCGGCGACCACCCGGCGGCAAAGCCGGTGTCGCCGGATCGCTCGTCGGACGGAGGCGCGCCGGGCTCGCTCATGGACGTCGACTACTCCTGACGGAGCGCGATGACCGGATCGATGCGCGCGGCGCGGAGCGCCGGCCAGAAACACGCCTGCACGCCGGCGACGAGCAGCACCGTCGAAACGGCAAGCAGCGCAATCGGATCGAAGGTCGGCACGTTCCAGACCTGCTTCGCCAGCAGCCGCGCCGCGACAACGCTGCCGATCAGGCCAAGGACCATGCCGACAATCAGGAGCCTCGAGCCGCGCGCCACGACCATTCGCATGATCGACCCGCCGTTTGCGCCGACCGCCAGCCGCACGCCAATCTCGTGCGCCTGCTGCGCGACGATGGTCGACATCACGCCGTAGACGCCGACAATCGCCAGCGTGAGCCCGATCGCGGCAAACAGTCCCAGCAGGATGAGGTTGAAGCGGGGCGTCGCATACGAGTACTCGTGCAGCAGCATCGCGAGTGTCTCGACGTTCATGACCGGCTGGTTCGGATCGACTGCATACACCTGCGACACGACGCTGCGCGTGACGCTGCCCGCGTTCGCCTGCGTGCGGACCACGAACACGTTGGCGCGTCCGAGCAGCGTGAAGGGCACGTAGACCTCCGCCATGATCGGCTCGCCGATATCGCGGTTGGGCAGGTCCTCTGTGACGCCGACGATTTCGAAATGCGTGTCGGTCAGCCCGAACGGCGGCTGTCCCATCCGGGGGATCGCAATCGTGCGGCCGATCGGCGAGCGCCCGCTCGATCGCTCGCGCGCGAACCGGTCGTTCACCACGGCGACGTGCCGGCCGCTGACGACGTCGGTGTCCGTCAGCAGTCTTCCCGCGATCAGCCGCGCCCCAACCGCTGACGTGTAGCCGCTGTCGACCTGGTGCACCATCACCGGCGTCGCGAGCCGCGGCTCACCGGCGACGTCGACGTCGGCCCAGAGATTTCCCAGTGGATGCAGCCCCGTGTTCACGCCCGCCGCGATCACGCCCGGCACCGTGCGCACCCGATCGAGCACCTCGCGCACGAACGTGTTGCGCTTCTGTGCATCCGGGTAGCGCTGCGGCGCCAGCGGCACGCGCATCGTCAGCAAGTGATCCGGCGCGACGCCGAGCTCGACCTGTTGCAGCGCCACGAAGGTCCGCACCAGCAGGCTGGTGCCTGACAGCAGCATCAGGCACAGCGCGACTTCGACGACGACGAGCACGTTCCTGAGACGTCCTTGCGACGCCTGGCCGGCGACGCCGCGCGAAGACTCGCGGAGAGAGGAGGCGACGTCGCGCCGACAGCTATGGAGCGCCGGTGCGAGGCCGCACGCTACGCTGATAACGACGCACACGGCGAGCGTGAAGAGCAGCACCGGCGAGCTCAGTGCAACCTCCGCTTCGTCGGGGATCGTACCGGGCGGGACGATGGAGAGAATCGCGGGCAGCGCCGCGTACGCGAGCGCGGTGCCGACGACGCCGGCCGCGATCGCGAGCAGGAGACTCTCGGTCAGCAGCTGCCGGACCAGCCGGTTGCGTGCCGCGCCCAGCGCCGCGCGCACGGTCATCTCGCGCTGCCGCGTCGTCGCGCGGGAGAGCAGGAGGTTCGAGACGTTGGCGCACGCGATGACCATCAGGAACGCGACCGCGCCGAAGAGCACCCAGATGTCGCCGCGAATCCCGCTCGGGAAGGTTTCGCTGAACGACAGCAGGCCGACGCGCCACTGGTCGGGAAACTGCTGCGGCTCGCGCGTTTTCAAATCCTGGATGATGGGACGGAGGTCCGCTTCGGCCTGCGCGTCGGTCACGCCGGGCTTCAACCGGCCCAGCAGATGTACGTTGCGCACTTCTTCGATGACGCGTCCCCGCTCGAAGCGAATCGGAATGTACACGTCCGCGCCCCGCCACATGAATCGCTTCGGCATGATGCCGATGACCGTGCGCGAGATCTCGTTCAGCCGCAGCTCGCGGCCGAGGACGTTGGGATCGCCGCCGAACTGCCGCTGCCAGAAGCGATAGCCAAGCACGACGACCGGCGCCGCACCCGGCTTCGCATCGTCCGCGACGGGCGTCCGCCCGAGCAGGGGAGGGACGCCCATCACGTCGAAGGTGTTGAAGGTGCCGTGATTGCCCCGCAGCCGCTGGGGATCGCCGTCGCCCGTCCAGAGCACATCGCTGATCGTCGAGGCGATCACGCCGTCGAAGATGGTGCTGCGCTCGGCGATCTCGAGGAATTGATCGACCGAGTAGCTGGTGCGGGATCCGCGCGCCGCCGCGTTCGACACGCGGACGCTCATCAGCCGATCCACGTCTTTGTAGGGGAACGGATCCAGGACCACCGCGTGGAGGACGCTGTAGATCGCCGTCGTGCCCATGATGCCGATGGCCAGCGACAGGACCGCCACCGCGGTGAACCCCGGAGTCTTCCACAGACCACGCGCGCCGACCCGAACGTCGGTGACGAACTGCTCGAACCAGGTAGTCATGGCCGCCCTCCGCGTCCAGAGCTTAGACGATGCCAGAGGCTCGAAAGGCACTCCGTGACGCACCCTCTCGGAAGCGCACACGCAAGGCCAGCTCGGCGCTCACGCGCCGCGACGTGCTACTCTACAGTTACTCCCCTCAATCTCGCGATCCCATTCGAAGCCTATCGGCCGCCGGCGTGCCCCCGGCATCGATAGCTGGTGGAATTCCATGGTCAAGAGCCTGTTCGTTCCCGAGCGGCTGTTCCGAGTCGGGACGTGGATTGTCTCGCTGGTCTTCGCCTCGTTCCTGATTGGCTTGGGTGGGACGATCATCGACGACTTACCGCGCATCGAGGCACCGCTCAGCGTCGATCAGTTCGCGGACCAACCGCGGCTCGAGCGCACGCGCGCCGAGATCCGCCGACTGCGTGACGCCGAGCGCGATCAGACCGATCGCCAGGCCCAGGCAGCGCTCAACCAGACCGCTGCCGCTAACGCCTATCAATCGACACGGTCCGCCTACGCCAATTGGATCGCGACGCGGACGGCGACGACGGATCCCACGCAGGACGTCCAGCTACTGCAGCGGACCCGGGAGCTCGACTCGCTCAAGGCGAGGGAACGCGACGCGCAGATCGCGGTGGAACGCGTCGAGAAGGAGCTGCTCGATACGCGCCAGACGCTGAGGGCGCACGAGAGGACCGAGCGCGACCTGCTGGAGTCCGCAGGGAAGGCGTACGAATCAGCTCTCTTCCGCCAGCAGCTTCGCGTGTTTGGGTGGCGCCTCGCGTTCACGCTGCCGTTGCTGGCGGTGGCGTGGTGGCTGGTGATGAAAAAGCGGCGCAGCGAGTACTGGCTGCTGATGCGCGGCTTCGTGCTGTTCGCCCTCTTTACGTTCTTCGTCGAGTTGGTTCCGTACTTGCCCAGTTACGGCGGCTACGTGCGCTATGCGGTTGGGATCGTGATGACCGCGCTCGCCGGACATTATGTGATCCGAGGCATGCGCTTTTATCTGGCCCGACGACGCCAAGTCGAACAGCAGACCGAGGCGGAGCGTCGCCGTGCGTTGCAGCCCGAGTCGGCCTTGAAGAAAATGACGGCCCACGTCTGTCCCGCCTGCGAGCGCGCGCTCATGACGACGGGAGACGTCGTGCCCGACTTCTGCGTGCACTGCGGACTGAAACTGTTCGACCGGTGCAGCAGCTGCGATGTCCGGCGCAATGTCTTTTTTCCCTTCTGCCCGAAGTGCGGAACCGCGGCTGCGGGCGTAAGCTGAGTACGACTTCCGGATTGCGGTCCGTTCGGGGGTGCCTTCTGCGTAATGGGTTCGTCTTCGCCGCGCTCGTCATGGGAGCGGTGCTGTCCATCGAGGCCGGACAGGCGTCACCCGCCGCGCCGGCGCGGCCTCCGATCCTCGGCATCGCGCGCGTGGCGCTGCAGACGGCCGACCTCGAGAAGGCGAACCGCTTCTACAGCGACGTGCTCGGCTATTCACGCCTGAAGCTCGCGCAGAACGCGTCGGCGTACTCCGTCAACGAGCGGCAGCAGTTGATCATCAGGGGCGGTCTGCCCGCTGACCGCGACGAACGCCTGATCGCCGTTGCGTTCACGACCACCAGCCTTTGGGACATGACGGCCTTCCTCAAATCGCGTGGCGCGGACCCTGGCGTGATGACCACCGATCCGATGACGAAGGACCGCGTCCTGGACGTGATCGACCCTGACGGCCATCACGTGCAATTCGTGGAATGGCACGGCGAAATGTTTGGATCGCCACCGCCGCAGGACACGCGCATCTCGCGGCGCATCCTGCACGCGGGCCTCACGATTCGCGGTGTGGCGGCAGCGGATCGCTTCTACAAGGACCTGCTCGGCTTCTCGGAAATCTGGCGCGGCGGCCGCACGCCCGACGTGACCAGCTGGATCAACATGCGGGTGCCGGACGCGACCGAGTACCTCGAATACATGCTCGTCGGCAGCGATCGGATCGATCGGCGACAACTCGGGACCCTGCACCACGTCGCGCTCGTCGTGCCCGACATGCAGGAGGCGCTCATGATGGTGCGCATCCGCACCGCGCCCGACGATCCGAATCACCGCGCGATTCCGCAGATCGGCCGCAACAAGAAGTGGCAGCTGAATCTCTACGATCCCGACGGCACGCGGGTGGAATTGATGGAACCGTGGCCGATGCGGAACTGACGCGAAGCATCGAAGGACGACGAAGCGTCGAAGGGCCTCGCTAGCTCTCGGTCGCTGCGGCCTGCCCTCCACACGATTCCCGGACGACGAGGGTCGCGTGCAACAGGACGTCGCGGGCCTGACGATGGGGACGCGCCAGCCGTTCGAGCATAGTGGTCAACGCAGCGTCGCCGATCTCGCGCGTCGGTTGTCGCAGCGTCGTCAAGGGCACCGGCAGCAGGGTCGCGTAATCCACGTCGTCGATGCCGACGAGGCGCACGTCGCCGGGCACGCTCCGGCCGAGACGAAGGAGCGTGTGCATCAACCGGCCGGCCGTTCGATCGTTGGCGCAGACGATCCCGTCAGGTGAGGTCTCTTGCATCGGGCGTTCGACCTCGGATCGATCGTTCGGATCGATGCGCCAGACCAGCGCGCGATCGACCGGCGCATCCCAGGTGTAGAGCGCTTCGCGGTAACCGGCCTGACGCGCATCAACGGTCGCGGCGGCGTGGGGCAGCGCCACGAACGCGATCCGCCGCGCCCCGAGTCGCAACAGGTGCTCGGTGATGACGTATCCCGCGCGGCGATTGTCGATGCCCACGAGATCGTGCGTGCCGCGCCGGGGATACGGCAGGACGGTGCGATCGAGCAGCACGATCGGGATGTCGGCCTGCTCGAGCGCGTGAGCTATCCGGTTGTTCACTTCGTCCTTGCCGGGCGTCAGTTCGAGCGGCGCGAAGAACACCCCCGCGACGCGGCGATCGATGTACTGCCGGCACAGGTCCCACGCGCGGTCTTCCTTCGAGACGTCGCCGGCCGGCATGCTGCCCCAGAGGAGCGCATGCTGCCGCGCGAGCGGGGACGCCATCATGCCCTGGCAGATCGGCTCGAAGATCTCGGTCTCGCCGAGGTCTGGAATGAGCAGCCCGAACGAATGCCCCGCCGCGGCGGCGCGCTTGACGAACGTGCCCGAGCCGGCGCGGCGTTCGACGAGACCTGCCATCTGCAGGTCGCGCACGGCCCGCCCGATCGTGATCCGCGACGCGCCGTAGGTCCGGACCAGGTCCGCCTCGCTGGGCAGCCGCTCGCCGTTTTTCCAGCGGCCGGACCGAATTTGTTCCTCGAGCGCGGCGTAGACCTGCCGGTACTTCGGCCCCCTGAGCTCGGGATCCTGAGTCGCCGTCATTGGAATCTAATATAACAGCTTTGCATAATCGTCGGGCGCAGTTGACATATACGTTACGTCATGTTGCTATATCAACAGGGGAGGACAATTTGGGTGGAGTAGCCCCTATGGTGAACGACAATACGGTTCCGCGGCACTTTCTTATCGCATCGGATTTCGATCAAACCCTCAGCTTCAACGACTCCGGGCTCGTGCTGAGCGAGCTGATCGGCGTGTCGGACTTCCAGTCGAAGGTCGACGGCCTGGCGCGCAGCAACCTGGTTCAGCAGGGCGGCGAGCTGGCGTATTTGATTCGACACGATCCGGCGTTTCGCGGCGTGCGGCGCGAGCATCTCGAAGAGACGGGCCGTCGCGTGCGGCTCCGCAACGACATCCCCGCGCTCATCGAGCTCCTCGAGCGCGGGCTCGACGGTGCGCAGTTCTCGTTCTTCGTCATCTCGGCGGCGCCGCGCGAAGTGATTCAGTCGGCGCTTGCGGGGATTGTGGCGCCCGATCAAATTTTCGGGACCGAGTTCGACTACGACGATTCCGGCGAGGTGCGCTCGATTGGTCGCGTGCGCGCCGGCTACGGCAAGGTGGCGGTCGTGGAGGAACTCGAGGCGCGGCTCGGCCTCACGCCCGATCGCACCATCTACGTCGGCGACGGCAGCTCCGACGTGCACGTGATGCTGCACGTGAACAATCGCGACGGCTTCACGATTGCCGTATCGGAGAACCGTCAGCTCGCGCGCATCGCCCAGAGCACCGTGCTCAGCGACAACGCCAGCAGCGTACTGGTGCCCGTGCTCGACCAGGTGC
>JBKPRU010000056.1:0-18682 GCA_046734675.1 Acidobacteriota bacterium | reverse complement strand
ATGCAGCTCGTGGTGCGCGGGTTCGCGATCGTCATGCACCGGGTGATGCGCGCGTCCGGCGCCGAGTCGCTCAACGTGGCGGCCAGCATCTTCATGGGACAGACCGAGGCGCCGCTCACCATCCGTCCGTACCTGCCGCGCATGACGGAATCCGAGCTGATGACGGTCATGACCTCGGGGATGGCGCACATCTCCGGCGGCATCATGGCCGCCTACATCCTGTTCGGCATCGAGGCGCAGCACCTGCTCACCGCGGTGATCATGACCGCGCCCGGCACGCTGATGATGGCCAAGATCTTCGTGCCGGAAACGCAGGTGCCCGAGACGATGGGAACGGTGCGGCTGGAGGTCGAGAAGACCGACGTGAACGTGATCGACGCGGCGGGGCGCGGCACCACCGAAGGATTGCAGCTCGCGCTCAACGTCGGCGCGATGCTGATCTCGTTTCTCGCGCTGATCGCGCTCCTCAACGCGCTGCTCGGGCTCGCGCACCTGAGTCTCCAGCAGATCTTCGGCTGGGTGTTCGCGCCGGTGGCGTGGGCGATGGGCGTGCCGTGGCGCGACGCGCCGACGATCGGCAACCTGCTCGGCACCCGCATGGCGCTCAACGAGTTCGTCGCCTACTCGCAGCTCGGGCCGATGAAGCCGGCGCTCGATCCGCGCTCGTTCACGATCGCGACGTTCGCGCTCTGCGGCTTCGCGAACTTCAGTTCGATCGGGATTCAGATTGGCGGCATCGGCGCGCTCGCGCCGACCCGCCGTCACGACCTGGCGCGGCTCGGCCTGCGCGCGATGCTGGCGGGTACCCTGGCCAACTTCATTACTGCAACGATCGCTGGCTTCCTTTTATAAAGGTTCGAAGGATCACGAAGGCTCGAAGGAGCTCAGAATGTTCCTTCGATACTTCGTCACCTTCGAATCTTCGAAAAATATGGACTACTACGAAAGGGTCGAGGAGGCCGCAGCAGTCATTCGCAGCAAGGCTTCGACGCCGGACGTCGCGGTCGTGCTCGGGTCGGGGCTTGGCGCGTTCGCGAGCACGCTGCAGGACGCGACCGCGTGGAACTACGCGGACCTCCCGCACTGGCCGGCGTCGAAGGTCATCGGGCACGAAGGGCGACTCGTGGTCGGCGCGCTCGCGGGACGGCGCGTTGCCGCCCTTTCCGGGCGCGCCCACTTTTACGAGGGGCATGACCTTCGCACCGTCACGTTCGCCACGCGCGTGATCGGCCGGCTGGGCGTGAAGGTCCTGATCCTCACCAACGCGGCCGGCGGCATCAACGTGAAGCTGACGCCGGGCACGCTGATGGTGATGGACGACCACATCAACCTGCTCGGCAGCAATCCACTCGTCGGCCCGAACGAAGAGCGCTTCGGTCTCAGGTTTCCGGACATGTCGACCGTGTACTCGCCGCGGCTCCGCACGATTGCCGACGAAGTCGCCGCCGCGCAGGGTCTTCCGATCGGCCATGGCGTGTACGTGGCCGTTCACGGCCCGAGCTACGAGACGCCCGCCGAGATCCGCTTTCTGCGCGCGATTGGCGCGGACGCGGTCGGCATGTCGACGGTGCCGGAGGCGATTGTCGCGCGGCACATGGGCGTCGAGGTGCTCGGCATCTCGTGCATCACGAACGCGGCCGCCGGTGTGCTGCCGCAGCCGCTCAATCACGAAGAGGTGATGGAGGTCGCGCGCGAGGTGCGCGGCCGCTTCGCCGCGCTGCTGGAGGGGATCATTGGCCGCGTCTAATCAGGGCCAGAGCGGGCCGGAACGACGGAAGCACCAGCGCCGCCGTGGCGTCGATCGGCGCGTCAGCGATCGGCGCACCGGGTTCGATCGACGCGGGGAGAGCGAGTGGGAGCCGGTGCGCCTCGACGCGGTGTCGGTGGGCGCGAACGACGAGACCGGGCTCGTCGCCGCCGCGATCGACGCGCGCACGCACGCCCGCGCCCGCTACTCCCGTTTTCAGGTCGGCGCCGCGCTCGAGACCGGCACCGGGCACGTCATCTCCGGCTGCAACATCGAGAACGCGACCTACGGGTTGACGATCTGCGCCGAACGGGTCGCGCTGTTCAAGGCGCTCTCTGAAGGACACGATCTCTTCACGCGCGTGGTCGTCGTCGCTGAGACGAATGACCCGACGCCCCCCTGCGGCGCCTGCCGTCAGCTGCTGTGGGAGTACTGCGGCGACATCGAGGTCGTGCTCGCGAATCTCTCCGAGGTCAAGAAGCGCCTCCGACTCTCGGAGCTGCTGCCGTATCCGTTCGACGCGCGGTTTCTTTAGCAGCATTCTTCACACACAGACCAGGAAACGCGACATCCTGCTGTTTGGAGAGCCAGTGAACTCACGAACACGGGGGCTCGCAGAGACCGCGCCTGTGGTTTCTAAAAACCAAACAGGCGTTCTTTCCGAACTCTGCGCCCTCCCCGCGTACGTCAGTTCGCCGGCCCTGATCTCACACGGACGCTGATCTTCATTGGTGTGGGCTGGCCGCGATGAGATTCCGGCGCTGCTACAATATTCAGATGCTCCCGACAATCGATCGCCAGGACGATGTGATCGTGATGGTGGATCAGCGCAAGCTGCCCGCCCAGGAAGTGTACGTGCGCTGCCGCACCGCGCAGGAAGTCGCCAAGGCCATCCGCACGATGGTGATTCGCGGCGCGCCCGCGATCGGCGTCGCGGCGGCGTGGGGGCTCGCGCTTGGCGTGCGGCGCAGCAGCGCCAAGGGCACGCGGCAGCTCGCGGTCGAGTTCCAGAAGCTGTGCGACATGATGGCGGCGACCCGGCCGACCGCGGTGAACCTGTTCTGGGCGATCGATCGGATGAAGCGCGCGTTCGCGGAAGGGGCACAGGCGGGCGAGTCGACCGAGGAGCTCGCGGCGCGTCTCGATCGCGAAGCGCAGCAGATCCACGACGAGGACGTCGCCAGCTGCCGGGCCATGGGCCTGCACGGCGCGCACATGCTGAGTGACGGCGCGCGCGTGCTCACGCACTGCAACGCCGGCGCGCTCGCGACCGCCGGCTATGGTTCCGCGCTCGGCGTCATCCGTGCCGCGGTCGAGTCCGGCAAGAAGATCGCCGTCTTCGCCGACGAGACGCGGCCGTTTCTCCAGGGGGCGCGGCTCACGGCGTGGGAGCTGGTGCGCGACGGCATCAACACCACCGTCATTACCGAGAGCATGGCCGGGCCGCTGATGCGCGCCGGCGAGATCGACGCGGTGATCGTCGGCGCCGATCGCATCGCCGCCAACGGCGACACCGCGAACAAGATTGGCACCTACACGGTCGCGGTGCTCGCGCACGAGCACAACATTCCGTTCTACGTGGCCGCGCCGCTCTCGACGATCGATCTCGAGACGCCCAACGGCGACAAGATTCCGATCGAGGAGCGCGACCAGCGCGAAGTGAGTCACCTTGGCTCGGCACGCTTGACGCCGGTCGGCGCGCATATCCGCAACCCCGCGTTCGACGTCACGCCGCATCGCTACATCACCGGCATCATCACGGAGAAGGGCATCTTCCGTCCGCCTTACAGCGAATCGCTGAAGCGCGCGTTCGAAGGCACGGCGCTCGGCGCGTAGGCCGGCGGATGACCCGCCGTCCACGAGTGCCCCACGTACGTCTGTCTTCTTCTGTGTTGTTCTGTGGCCGTGAATATCCTCGCAATCGAAACCTCGTGTGACGAGACGGCCGCCGCGGTCGTCGCCGAAACCGGCGATGCCGCGACGCCATGGTCGCTCCGCTCGAACATCGTGGCCTCCCAGGCCGCGATCCACCGCGAATGGGGCGGCGTCGTGCCGGAGCTCGCCTCGCGGCAGCACCTCCGCGACATCTGCGGCGTCGTCGAGCGCGCGCTGGACGACGCCCAGGTCGCCTGGTCCGACCTGGGCGCGATCGCCGTGACGCAGGGGCCCGGGCTGGTCGGTTCGCTGCTGGTCGGCGTTTCGTTCGCGAAGTCGATCGCCTGGTCCACGGGGCTGCCGCTCGTGCCCGTGCATCACCTCGCCGGGCACATCGAGTCGCTGGTGCTGCAGCACGGCGAGCTGCCGCTTCCCGCCGCCGTGCTCGTCGTCTCCGGCGGGCACACGAGCCTGTACCTCGTGCGGACGCCGGGCCACTACGAGCTCGTCGCGCGGACGCGAGACGATGCGGCGGGGGAGGCATATGACAAGGTGGCAAAGCTGCTCGGGCTCGGCTATCCGGGCGGCCCGATCATCGACCGGCTCGCGCGCACCGGGAACGATCGCGCGTTTGCCCTGCCGATGCCGCGCATGACGCACGCGGATCGGAACGCACCGGCGAGCACGGCGCCGCCGGGGCTCCTCCCGCCGTCGGTAGAACGCAAGATTGATTTCAGTTTCAGCGGACTCAAAACCGCCGTGCTGCGGCTCGTGCGCGAGCGGACGGCGGACGGGGCGGCGCTCAGCGAGCAGGAGATTGCCGACATCTGCGCGAGCTTCCAGCGCGTCGTCGTGGAGTCGCTCCTCGACCGCACGTTCGAGGCGGCGCGGTGGATGGGTGCGCGCAGCATCGGCATCGCCGGCGGCGTCTCGGCCAACAGCGCGCTGCGCGCCGAGGCGCAGGCCCGCGGCGCGCGCGCCGGCATTCCCGTCTTCGTGCCACCGCTGTCGCTCTCCACGGACAATGCGGCGATGATCGCGGCCGCGGGACTGCGCCGCTTGCGTATGGGCGTGACCGCCGACTGGGGCCTCAACGCACTTGCCTCACTTCCACTGTAGGAAGGCCACAGAACAACACAGACAAACACAGCCCGGAAGGCCACAGAACAACACAGACAAACACAGCCCGGAGGGCCACAGAAGAACACATACGAACACAGAAAATACCAAGGCCGCACGTAGGGCGGGTCTTTAGACCTTGCGAGCCCTCGCTGACACGCTCACGCCCCGGCGGGTCTGACCCTTCGACACCGCTCAGGGTCACCCCGAGCACTGGTCGAGGGGTGAAGACCCGCCCTACGTGGTACTCGGTTGTCTTCGTCTCGTTTAATGTGTTTGTCTGTGTTCTTCTGTGGCCATCCATCCTGCACCGCAATAAATGAACGTCTTCACTGATTACCTCTGGTTCAATACGAAGAAGCGGCAGGAGTTCGTCCGCATCACCGACGAAGTGGCGGCCATCGTCAAGAAGAGCGGCGTGCAGGACGGCATGGTGCTCGTGTCGGCGATGCACATTACGGCGGGTGTCTACGTCAACGATTGGGAGAGCGGGCTGATCGAGGACTTCCAGGCGTGGCTCGAGAAACTCGCGCCGGGCGGGCTGCCGTATAAGCATCACCAGACCGGCGAGGACAATGCCGACGCACACCTCAAGCGCACGTTGATGGGCCATCAAGTCATGCTGCCGATCACTGGTGGCGCGCTCGATCTCGGTCCGTGGGAGCAAGTGTTCTACGCGGAGTTCGACGGCCAGCGGCGCAAGCGCGTGGTCGTGAAAGTCATGGGCGCGTGACGGCCGACCGCGCGTATCCGGATCGGCCGATCGTCGGCGTCGGCGCGGTGGTACTCTCGGACGGTGGGCGCATCGCGCTGGTGCGCCGGCGTCACGAACCACTTGCGGGCGAGTGGAGCCTCCCCGGCGGCGTCGTGGAGATTGGCGAGACGCTCGAGGCGGCGATCGCGCGCGAGGTGCTGGAAGAGACCGGTCTCGAGATCAACGTGGGGCCGGTCGTGGACGTGTTCGATCGCATCACGTTCGACGCCGACCGCCGCGTCCACTATCATTTCGTGCTCGTGGATTATCTGTGTCAGGCGACCGGCGGCACGCTCGGCTCCGGCTCCGACGCCAGCGACGTCGTGCTTGCCGAGCCCGCGGCGCTCGCGCAGTTCAAGCTGACGGAGAAGGCGATCGAGGTGATCTCGCGCGCGCTGCGCATGGCGGGAGGACAATGAGATGGTGACCGCCGTGCTGCTCGCGCTTGCGCTGGTGACGCAGGCCGCGTCTCCTTCGGCGCAGCTTCCCGCCGCTGCGCCGGCCGCGTTGAAAGCGCGCCTTCGTCTCAGCGTCGTCAAGATCGACGCACCGCCGGTTGCGAGGGCGCAGAACCCCTACGGTGAGCTCGGCGGACTGCTCGCGCGCATGCTGGCGCCCGAAGGGCCGGTCGATATCGAGTACGTGGTCGCTGGCGACTCGATGCGCGCCGATGTCAAGGGGCGCCTCGCGACGCTGCCGCGCGGATCGATCGTGCTGCAGCGCGTCGGCGATCCCGTTTTACGCATCCTGAATCCCGGCAACAAGACGTGGTACGAGCTCTCGACGGATCAGAACGTCGGCGCACTGCTCGGCGCCCCCGACGTCCAGGTCGAACCGACGCAGGACACCGCGATGATCCTCGGCCAGCGCGCGCAGCGCTTCCGCTTCTCGGAGACGCTGCGCCTGCCGGCGCTCGACGGCGTGACGCTGCCGCCCGACTTCCCGCGCGAACTGCAATTCACCGGCGACCTCTGGTCCACGAACGCGTTTGCCGGTGAAGGCTACGCGAACATCTTCCGCACGCTTCAGGCGTTTGCCGCGGTGCCGGGCATGGACGCCCTCACCGCCGGTGGACGGTTTCCGCTGCGCCTGCACCTGCGCTCGACGTTCATGCCGGGCTACGAGCTGCGCAGCGAAGTGACCGCGATTGGCCCGACCGAGCCGTTGCCGTCGCTGTTCGAAGTGCCCGCGGATTTTCAGAAGGTTCAATCGCCTGTCGGCGGTGTTCAGGAACCGTAAACCAACATATGGCATTGTCACGAGACGACGCGTTTGCGTTGATGACGGAGTACACCCACAGCGAGAGCTTGCGGAAGCACATGCTCGCGGTCGAGGCTGCCGTCCGCGGCTACGCACGGCAGTTCGGCGAAAACGAAGACGACTGGGGCGCCGTCGCGCTGCTGCACGATTTCGATTACGAGCGCTATCCCGATCAGGAGAACCATCCGTTTCGCGGTGTCGAGATCCTGAAAGCACGCGGCTATCCCGAGTGGGTCACGCGCGCGATCCTCTCGCACGCGGACTACTCCGGCGTGCCCCGCGAGTCGCGGCTCGAGAAGACGCTCTATGCGTGCGACGAGATGTCGGGATTCGTGACCGCGGCGGCGCTCGTCCGTCCATCGAAGAGCGTGCTCGATCTCGAAGCGTCGTCCGTGTTGAAGCGGATGAAGGACAAAGCGTTCGCGCGCGCGGTGAGCCGCGAGGATCTGAAGCGCGGCGCCGAGGAGCTTGGGATCCCCCTCGAACAGCACGTCGCCAACGTGATCGGCTTCATGCGCGAACGTGCGGACGCGCTCGGACTCCGGGGAACACTCTAGCTTTGCATCACGTAGGCCGGGTCTTCAGACCCGGCTGCTGCGGCGGGTCTAAAGACCCGCCCGACGTGACATCACAGAGAACACGCGTCAACAACTTTCCGTATAAAGTAACCACCGACTCATGGACGTGACCGTCGCGCCTATCACTGAACCCGCCGTCCGCCTGGACGACGTGACGGTCATCTATGGGAACAATCGCGCGCTGAAGAATGTGACCGCTGCCTTTTCGCGCGGTGCGGTGGGACTGCTCGGCCCCAACGGCGCGGGCAAGAGCACGATGCTGAAGTCGCTGCTCGGCTTCGTGAAGCCGGACTCGGGGCAGATGCAGGTGCTGGGCCTCGACGTCGCCAAGGACCCCCTCAGGATCCGCGCGCGCATCGGCTACATGCCGGAAAGCGACGCGCACATTCCCGGCATGAACGCGGTGTCGTTCGTCGCCTACTGCGGCCAGCTTGCGGGGCTGCCGGCGGTGGACGCGATGCAGCGCGCGCACGAGGTGCTGTACTACGTCGGCCTCGGCGAGGCGCGCTATCGCAACGTCGAGACCTATTCGACGGGCATGAAGCAGCGCATCAAGCTCGCGCAGGCGCTCGTCCACGATCCCGATCTGCTCTTTCTCGACGAGCCGACCAACGGCATGGACCCCAAGGGACGCGACGAGATGCTCGAGCTCGTGCGCGACCTCGGGCACAACAAAGGCGTGAGCCTGATCCTGTCGTCGCATCTCCTGCCCGACGTCGAATACACCTGCGACTACGTCGTCGTCATGGACAAGGGGCAGGTCGCGACGCAAGGGCCGATCAACGAGTTGAAAGGGCCGGCGGGCCGCGTGTTCGAGCTGCGCGTCAAGGGCGATCTGCGCGGCTTCATCGACGTGCTGGCGCGCGAGGGCATGGAGGTGCACGCGACCGATGAAGACGTCATGCGCGTGTTCGTGCCCGCGAACGCCGGCGATCAGCGCGCCATCTTTTCAGCCGCATCGCGGTTCGGCGCGCAGGTCCGCCATCTGCGGCCGAGCGTGCCGACGCTGGAAGAAGTGTTCGCGCGCGCGGTTGGAGAAGAGTAGCGGCGCATGCCCATTCACGACCAGAGTTACCGGCGGTACGGCGGGATCAAGGCGATGCCGGGTCGCTCGTGGACCGTCATCGCCTGGGCCGGGATCGTCACGATGGTGAAGAAGCGGATCTTTCTCGGTCTGCTGCTCTTCGCCTGGCTTCCGTTCGTCGCCCAGGCGGTTCGCCTGTACTTCAGCGCGAATTTCGCGCAGCTGGCGATGCTCGCACCGACCGCCGAGACGTTCCGCGAGTTCCTCGATTACCAGAACTTCTTCGTGTTCGTGATTACGGTCTATGTCGGCGCCGGGCTCATCGCGAACGATCGACGCGCCAACGCCCTCCAGATCTACCTCTCCAAGCCGCTCATGCGTGCCGAGTACATCACCGGCAAGCTGGCGGTGCTGTTCGTGTTCTTGATTGCGGTGACGCTGGTGCCGGCGTTCCTGCTGCTCTTGCTGCAGGTCTTGTTTGCCGGCAGCTTCGCCTTCGCACAGAAGAACCTGTTTCTCGTTCCGGCGATCACCGTCGCGTCCGTCCTGCAGGTGATGCTCGCCTCGTTCACGGTGCTGGCGCTGTCGTCGCTGTCGAAGAGCGCACGCTTCGTCGCCATCATGTATGTCGGCGTGCTCTTCTTCACCAAGGCCATTTTCGGGGTCCTCTATGCCATCACCGGCTCCTCGGGGCCTTCCTGGGTTTCTCCCGGCGACAATCTCGCACAGGTGATCGACGTCATCTTCAGGCTGAAGCCCCGCTATGCGACGCCGTGGCAGGTCTCGCTGCTCGTCATCATCGCGCTGATCGCGATCTCCATTTCGATCCTCGAACGCCGGGTCCGCGGCGTGGAGGTCGTGACGTGAGCGCGCCCGTGGCCGCCCCGGTCAGTCCTACGCCAGCACCGTCGAGCGCGGCGCCACCCGTAGTCTCGGCCGATCACGTGTCGAAGTGGTACGGCCAGGTGATCGGACTCAACGACGTCAGCGTCGCGGTGCCGCCGGGTGTCACCGGGCTGCTCGGTCCGAACGGGGCGGGCAAGTCGACGTTCATGAAGCTGATGACCGGTCAGCTGAGGCCGAGCAAGGGCACGATGAAAGTGCTCGGCGAGCCAATCTGGCGAAATCCGCACCTCTACTTTCAGATCGGCTTCTGTCCGGAGCAGGATGCGTTCTACGAGCGGATGACCGGCCTCGAATGGGTGCGCGCGCTCGTGCGTCTGAACGGGCTCGACGAGAAAGCCGCCGACGAAGCGGCGCGACGCGCGGTCGCCGCCGTCGACCTCGTCGAGGCGCAGGAGAAGAAGATTGGCGCCTACAGCAAGGGCATGCGCCAGCGCATCAAGCTCGCGCAGGCAATCGTCCACGACCCGCAGCTGCTGATCCTTGACGAGCCTTTGTCGGGCATGGACCCGCTCGGCCGCCGCAAGACGATTCGCCTGATTCGCGATTGGGGCCGCGCCGGCAAGAGCATCATCGTCTCGAGCCACATCCTGCACGAGATCGAGTCGATGACCTCGAACATCCTGCTGATCAACAACGGCCGGATTCTCGCGGAAGGGGACGTTCATCAGATCCGCGAGCTCATCGACGAACATCCGCACACGGTCTTCGTGCGATCCGAGGATCCGCGGCGCCTCGCGCGCGAGTTCCTCGAGCGCGACGATGTGCTCAGCCTCCGGTTCGAGTCCGGCGCGGTCGTCGTCGAGACCTCAAAGCCGGACGCCTTCTATTCGCGCCTCACCGACATCGCCGGAAGCGGGGAGTTCGGCGCGATCGAAGAGGTCACGTCGCCTGACGACAACCTGCAGGCGGTCTTCCAGTACCTGGTGAAGTCATGAACGAGACGGCGGCCCTGCGGCCGATTCCCAAGGCGCCCGGCTACGTGACGGCGGCGCTGCGCATCTTCGACTTGTCGCTGAGCGAGATGCTCTGGTCGCGCCGTACGATCTTCATGGCGCTGGTCGTTGGCGCGCCGGTCCTGATTTCGTTCGTCCTCCGCGCGCTCGACGTGCTCGGTGCGCCGGTGTTCCAGGTCAACGGCATACGCATGGCGGGGCCGGCCATCTTCGGCCTGATGATCTGGGTCTTCTATCTCCGGTTCACCGTGCCCGTGCTCGGCGTGTTCTACGGGACGTCGCTCATCGCCGACGAAGTCGAGGACAAGACGATCACCTACCTGTTCACGCGCCCGATTCGCCGCGGCGCGGTGCTCGTGGGGAAATACCTCGCGTATCTCGCGTGCACGGTATTCGTCGTCTTGCCGTCGGTGATGATCGTCTACCTGCTGATCGTCCCGATGCGCGGATCGCTCGGCGGCTCGTTCATCGATCTGGTGGTCGACCTTTCGCTGCTCGCGCTCGGGCTCGCGGTGTATGGGGCGGTGTTCGCGTTCATCGGCTCCGCGTTCAAGCGGCCGCTGCTCGTAGGTCTCATCTTTATATTCGGGTGGGAGCAGGCAGCCTTGGCCTTCCCCGGATACCTCAAGCGGTTCACGGTGGCCTACTACCTCCAGGCCCTGGTCCCGCACGCCATGCCAAACGACGGGGTCATCAGCCTGATTCAGGGACTTTTCCGCGACACCCCGTCGGCGCCGATCAGCCTGTTCTGCCTCTTGCTGATTTGGGCGGTTTTCCTCGGGTTTTCCGCGATGGCGGTCGAGCGCAAGGAATACGTGCTCGAACAGTGACGGCAGGCGCCTCCGTGTGCATCCGTGGTGGGATCCGCATCCTTCGTCGGTAACCTGTTCGTTCCCGGACACTTGCCGTCCGGGTTCGGAACTTTTTCCCCGCCGGATCTGTATAATCCCCCCAGAGGCCAATCGCGCATGAACAAGAAGACCCGCTACTTCATGGCCGCGTCCGCGGCAATCCTGGCAGCCGGACTCTGCACCGGACTGGTCGCCTACTACGGCGGAGGATTTCCCTCGCTCTCAGCCTCCCGCACGGGTCCCGCAGAACTGAGTTACATCCCCGCCGACGCCACCGTCGTCGCCTATGCGAACGTCGGGGAAGTGATGGCGTCCGAGCTCCGGCAGCGGCTGAAGCAGACGATCATGCCGGACGAGCGCGGGCAGCAGGAATTCCGCGACCATACCGGCATCGACATCGAGCGCGACATTCAGTACGTCGTCGCGGCGGTGACCTCGGCCGGGCCTGAGAACGCCAACGGCCTCGTGGTGGCGCGCGGCAATTTCAATCCTACGCAGCTCGAGACGCTCGCCCGCGAGCACGGCGGCGTGGTCGAGGCATACAAGAGCAAGCGGCTCGTCACGGTTGGCGGAGAGGGCCCTGATCGTGTCGAAGCCGAGCGCCGCGATGACAACGAACGGCCTGGGGTCGACGTGCGGCACGACCGGCGCCACCGGATGACGCTCGCCTTCCTCGAGCCGGGCCTCGTCGCGATCGGCAGCGAAGCGGCGATCAAGAGCTCCATCGACGCGCAGCTCACCGCGCACAGCATCACCAGCAATGACGAGATGATGGAGCTGGTCTCCGACATCGAGCGGGGCAACAACGCGTGGGCTGTGGGCCGCTTCGAGGCGATCGCCAATGAAGCGCGTCTGCCCAGCGAAATCCGCAATCGGCTCCCCGCGGTCAAGACCTTTGCGGTGATGTCGCACATCGACGGCGGCGTCGCCGGCACGCTGCGCGCCGAAGCGCGCGATGATGAGGCCGCGGAGAACCTGCGCCAGGTCGTCCAGGGCTTCCTCGCGCTTGGCCGCATGCAGGCGCAGGCCGACCCGAAGATCGCCGCGCTCCTGAGCTCGCTGCAGCTCTCCGGCAGCGGCAAGACGGTCGCGCTCTCGTTCGCGATTCCTTCCGAGATCTTCGAGATGCTGCCGAAGTACAAGGGCGCCGAACGCGGCGGCGACCCCGAGATCGGACCGAGTCTGAAGCAGGCGCCGTGGGCGCCGCCGGCTCCGCCGGCACCACCCAAGCCGCCGGTTCCACCGACGCCGGACCGGTAAGCGAAATTCCTCGGGCCGACTCAAACGAGTCGGCCCGAACTGCGTACGGCCTCACCAGCCGCCCTTGCACGCGTTCCGAATCCGCCGTACGCTTCTGCCTCGGTGGGCTCCGACCTGGTTTTCTTTTACGGCACGCTGATGGCGGGCTTCGATCGCCGGCGCCGCGCCGGGATTGACGACAAGCTGCGCTACATCGGCCGCGGATCGATTCAGGGTGCGCTCTTCGATCTCGGGATCTATCCGGCCGCCGTCGCCTCGGACGAAGGACGTATCTGGGGCGAGGTCTACGGAATCACCGACACACCCGCCGTCCTTGCCGCGCTCGACGAGATCGAAGGCTACAGCGAGGACCACCCGGATCGCAGCCTTTACAACCGGAAGCAGGCCGAAGTCACACTGCCCGATGGGACCCATGCGCAGGCGTGGGTCTACTTCTACAACGCCCCGCTCGGACGCGCGCAACGCATCGCGTCCGGCGATTACCTGGAGCACGTCACCGTCAGATGAAACACCGCGCCGCCGTCCTACTCGCCGCCGCCCTGCTCTACGCTCCCGCTCACGCTCAATCGCCCGCGGCCTCGTCACCGTCGGCGCCGTCCGCCGCGACCGGCGCACTGGATCCGCGCATCGAAAAACTGGTCGCGTCGATATCAGAGGAACGGCTGCATCAGCTGCTGGAAAAACTCGTGAGCTTCGGCACGCGCAACACGCTGTCCGACGCGACGTCGGCGACGCGGGGGGTTGGCGCGGCGCGGCAGTGGATTTTCGACGAGTTGAAGCGCACGAGCCCGCGGCTGCAAGTCAGCTTCGACACCTACACGATTCCGCAGGGCGGACGCATCACGCGCGAAGTGGAACTCAGGAACGTGATGGCGGTGCTGCCGGGGAAGACGTCGCGTCGCGTGTACGTGAGCGGCCACTACGACTCGCTGAACCTCGGTGCGCGCGGACAGCTGACCGGCAACACACGTCAGCCGTCGCAGGCCCCCGCCGGTGGCCGAGGCCAGCAGGAAGTCGTCCGTCCCGGCGCAGAGCCGCAGGCGCCCGGTGAGCCCTCATCCGCGCCGAATGCCGCGGCGGCCACCGATCCACAGCAGCGTCCGAACCAGGACTACAACATCGACGCGCCCGGCGCGAACGACGACGGCAGCGGCACCGTGCTGTCGATGGAGCTGGCGCGCGTGTTCGCGGAGAGCGGCATCGAGTTCGACGCGACGCTCGTCTTCATGACCGTGGCCGGAGAGGAGCAGGGGCTCATCGGCGCCGGCGCGCACGCCAAGAAGGCGAAGGCCGAGAACATCCCGATCCAGGCCTGGTTCAACAACGACATCGTCGGCGGTTCGGTCGGCGGTGACGGCATCACCGACGGCGCGACGATTCGTGTGTATTCGGTCGGGCCCGAGGATTCGCCGTCGCGATCGCTGGCGCAGTTCACGCGCCGGATCGCGGCGCAATACGTGCCGTCGCATCGCGTTCGTCTGATGGCGCGATCGGACCGCTTCAGCCGCGGCGGCGATCACAGCGCGCTCAACGCTCAGGGGTTCGCCGCGATTGGCTTCCGCGAGTCGCGCGAGAACTACTCGAAGCAGCACGGACCCAACGACACGATCGACGGCGTCGATTTGCGATATCTCGCGCAGAACGCGCGCGTGAACGCGGCCGCGATGGCGACGCTGGCGCTCGCGCCGCCGCCGCCGGGGGTGACGACGCCGCGCGGCATGCCGACGATCGATCGCCGTCCGTCCGGGTACGACGCGCACCTGCGCTGGACTGCGTCACCGGGCGCCGCCGGGTATCGCATCTTCTGGCGCAACGCGTGGGCCCCCGATTGGGAACACGAGGTCTCGGTCGGAAAGGTCACCGAGTACGTCTTCCCTCACGCCAACATCGATGACTGGGTGTTCGGAGTGGCCGCGGTGGATGCGGCGGGACACGAGAGCACGGTCAGCGTCTACGTCGCGCCGTCACGCTCCGAGTGAATGTGGCGGGTCTGAAGACCCGCCCTACACTAACGGCTGACGGTAGGGTGTCTCTTTAGAGGCGCCGTCGTGGAGCCGCACCCTAAAGGTGCGGCCTACAGCACATCTCGTGCGTTCTCACTCCGCGAGTTCCGCGTCGACGACCTTGGGCCGCTCACGCCCCGCCTTCAGCGCGTCGACGAATGCGGAAATCGCCGTCTGAACGTGTTCGGAGGGCTCGACGAATTCCACGCCCGTCCGGTAGCGCACGCCGCCGTCCTGCAGTTCCCCGACGTGACAATGCGCGATGCGCCCTTTGACGACGACCGAGCGGTCGCCGAGCGAGAGGCGGAAGTCATGGAGCGAATCGAGCTGCAGTGGGAACGGGGTTTCGATCTGGGCGCCGCCGCCGCTGATGTCGAGGATCGTCATCGGCTGGAAGACCATGACCTCGCCGTGGAGCGGTGACGGGATGGGGACGCGCTCTTTGTCGCGCTTGTTATCCGGCTGATTCATTCAGTGTGTAGGCCGACTATACACGAAGTCAGCCGATTCCGCCGACCGCGGTCAGAGCCCGGACGGTAAAATACCCAATCATGGCCACTGCTATCGCGACCGTTTACAAGAACTACATCAATGGCGAGTGGATCGATTCCCGGTCCGGCCACACGTTCGAGAACCGCAATCCCGCCAACACCGACGACTTGATCGGCGTGTTCCAGCAGTCGACGAGAGACGACGTGCTGGCCGCGATCGATGCCGCGGCGCGCGCCTACGAGACGTGGCGTCTGGTGCCCGCGCCCGTCCGCGCCGAGATGCTGTTCAAGGCGGCGCAGCTGATCGTCGAGCGCAAGGAGCAGTTCGCGCGCGACATGACGCGCGAAATGGGGAAGGTGCTCAACGAGACCCGCGGCGACGTGCAGGAGGCCATCGACATGACCTTCTACATCGCCGGCGAGGGGCGGCGCATGTTCGGGCAGACCGTCCCGTCGGAGCTGCGCAACAAGTTCGCGATGTCGGTGCGCCAGCCGCTCGGCGTGTGCTCGATCATCACGCCCTGGAATTTTCCGATGGCGATCCCGTCGTGGAAGATCATTCCGGCGCTGGTCTGCGGCAACACCGTCGTCTTCAAGCCTGCATCGCAGACGCCGCTCTCGGCGGTGAACTTCGTCAAAGTCCTCACCGACGCCGGGATCCCGAAAGGCGTCGTCAACCTGGTCACCGGCGACGGACCCGAAGTCGGCACGCCGATGACGACCGACGACCGCGTCCGCGTCGTTTCGTTCACCGGGTCCACGCACGTCGGCCGGATCGTGAACCAGGCGTCCGCGCCGTCGTTCAAGAAGGTCCACCTCGAGATGGGCGGCAAGAACGTGATCATGATCATGGACGACGCGAACCTGGAGCTCGCGGTCGATGGCTGTCTATGGGGCGGGTTCGGCACCACCGGCCAGCGCTGCACCGCGGCCAGCCGCGTCGTCGTGCACGAGAAGGTGCACAAGGCGTTCGTCGACGCGTTCGTCGCACGCGCGAAGGCGCTCCGCGTCGGCGACGGTTTGAAGGAGGACGTCGACATGGGGCCGTCGAACAGCGAAGGGCAGCTGAAGACGGTGCTGGAGTACGTGAAGATCGGCAAGGACGAAGGGGCGACGCTCGCGACCGGCGGCCGCCGTCTCGATTCCGGTCCCTACGCGAAGGGCTACTTCCACGAGCCGACGATCTTCGTCGACGTCGATCCGAAGATGCGCGTCGCGCGCGAGGAGATCTTCGGGCCGGTGGTCTCGGTGATGAAGTGCCGGTCGCTCGAGGAAGCGATCGCGATCGGCAACGGCGTCGAGTACGGGCTGTCCGCGTCGATTTACACGCAGGACATCAATCGCGCCTTCACCGCGATGCGCGACCTCTACACCGGCATCTTCTACGTGAACGCACCGACGATTGGCGCCGAGGTGCACCTGCCGTTCGGCGGGACCAAGAACACGGGGAACGGCCACCGCGAGGCGGGCGTGGCGGCGCTCGACGTGTTCTCGGAGTGGAAGTCGGTCTACATCGACTTCAGCGGCAAGCTGCAGCGGGCCCAGATCGACGTCGAACAAATCTGATGACGGCGCGGCGGGTTTGCTGCTAAACTGCGGGCACTCCTCAGCTTAGGGTCCTTTTTGCGATACCTCCTGTTCGGGTTCGCGTATATCGGCGTGTACGTGCTGACGGGCGCGCTGCTCGCGGGCTCGCCCGACGCGCGGTCGGTCGCGTCGAACCTGCTGCTCGCCGCCCTCACGAGCGCCGTCTGCGGCGTCATCGCCTGGCGGCGCCGCGAGTGGCAGGGCAGCCACCGCCTGTTCTGGGACGCGTTCGCGGCCGGTCTCGCGCTGTGGACGGTCGGCGAAATCGGCTTCACCGTCGATCAAATCCTGTTCGGCCATCCCTCCTGGGTGCAGTGGCACACGATGTTCAGCCTGTGCGGCGGCATCGGGCCGATGATCGCGATCATCGCCAGGCCGCACCTCGGCGTCCGCAAGGCGGCGACGCCCGCGACCGGCATCGATCTCATCAGCTACGCGATGCTGGCGGGATTCATCTACGCCTACTTCGTCCTCGTGCCCAGCGTCGTGCCCGAGCGCGGCGCCAACCTCGAACGAACGCTCCTCTCGCTGATCCAGGCGCACCGTCTGGTGCTCGTCGTCGGCATGCTTACCGCGTTTTGGGTTTCACGCGGATCGATCTGGCGGCGGACGTACGGACGCCTGGCGGTCGGGGTCACGGCGGGATTCTTCCTTCGGATTGCGACGAGCGCCGCCATTCTCGACGGGCGCTACTCGGCCGGGAGCATCTACGACCTCGCGTGGATCGTGCCGTTCCTCTGTTACCTGTGGGCGGCGGTCGAAGCACCCGCATCGCCGCGCCCCGGGGAGGCCGTCGAACATGCGCCGGCGCGTTCATGGTTCACCGCGCTCGTCTCCGCGATCCCCGTCCTGCTCATCCCGGTGATCGGCTACGGTCTGCTGCACGTCCAGCCGATCGGCCCGTCCGGCGATTCGTTCCGGGTCCTGCTCACGACATTCACGACGGTCGGCGGCCTGGGGCTGCTGACGCTGCGTCTCTCGATCCAGAGCACTGAATTGCAGCGCGCGGACGAGCGCCTGAAGCTCCTCGCTGCGGCCACGCAACAGACCGGCGACATCATCCTGATCACACGCGCCGATTTCGGGTTCGAACAGGCGAACGACGCCTGCGTCCGCGCGCTCGGCTACTCGCGCGGCGAGTTGTCGCACCTGGCGCTTCGCGATCTGGTCGTGCGCGGCGCCGACGACACGCTGCGATCACTGTCGGACGAAATCCGCAACAACGGCGTCTGGCGCGGGACGCTGCAGCTTCGCCGTCAGGACGGCTCCGTGTTCCCTGCGTCCAGCACGGTCGTGGCGCTGAAGAACGTCGACGGACGCATCGTCCACTACGTGTTCGTGCAGCGCGACATCTCCGAAGAGCTGCGGCTGCGCGATCAGCTGGTGCACAGTGAACGGTTGTCGGCAATCGGCGAGCTGGTGGCGGGCGTCGCGCACGAGATCAACAATCCGCTCCAGACGATCGTCGGGTGCGTCGAGCTGCTGCTCGAAGAGCGAAAGGACAGCCCGGGCGAGGTCCGCGATCTGCAGCTGGTGCGGCAGGAGGCGGCGCGCGCCGGACAGATCGTCCGCAACCTGCTCGCGTTCGTGCGCCGCGGCGCGCCCGATCGCGTCGCCACCGATCTCAATCACCTCGTCAAGGCGATGGCGGACCTGCGCGAGTATCACCTGGCGCAGCAGGGCATCAAGCTCCATCTCGATTTGCAGTCCGGGCCGCTGCCGATTCTCGCGAACCGCGAAGAAATCCAGCAGGTGGTGGTGAACCTGGTCATGAACGCCGAGCAGGCGGTCGTATCCGGATCGCGCGCCGGGAACATCGTGCTGACGACGCGCTCGGAAGGATCGACGCAGCTGCTCGAGGTGAGCGACGATGGCCCGGGCGTGCCGACCGAGCTGCGCGGAAAGATCTTCGAGCCGTTCTTCACGACGAAGGACGTGGGGCAGGGCACCGGGCTGGGCCTGTCGATCTCGCTCGGCATCGCGCGATCGCACGGCGGCGCGCTGGAACTGAAACCCTCGGCGGCCGGCGCGAGCTTCGTGCTGAGGCTGCCCGCACACATCGCCCGGATCGCGCGTCCGGCGGAGTCAGGGGCTCCCGCTGCGAGTGCGAAGCAGCAGGACGTCACGGTTCGCGCGCTTCTCATCGAGGACGACACCGCCATCCGCGATCTGCTCGCGAAGCTGCTCGAGCGGCGTGGCTTCAGCGTCGCTCGCGCGTCCACCGCCGCCGAAGGACGCCGACTGGTGAACCAGTCCTTCCATCTCGTGCTGTGC
>JBKPRU010000055.1:0-8787 GCA_046734675.1 Acidobacteriota bacterium | reverse complement strand
ATCACGACGTTGTCTTCCTCGATGATGAAGTCTTCGGCGGTGTACTCCGCTTCCCCTTCGTCACTGGCGATGGTCGTGCGCCGCGCGTCCCCGTACTGCTTCTGGATCTGCTCGATCTCCTCGCGCACCAGCGACCAGCGGCTCTCTTCGTTTTTGAGCAGCGATCCGATCTGCCGCGCGCGCCGGCGCTTCTCGTCCGCTTCCTTGCGGATGATGAGGATCTCGAGCCGCGCCAGTCGGTAGATCTTCAGTTCGAGAATGGCGTCGGTCTGCTCGGCATCGAGCGCGAAGCGCTTGATGATCTGCTGCGCTGCGTCGGCCTTCCCTTCCGACTTGCGGACGATCCGGATGATCTCGTCGAGCGCGTCGAAAACCTTCTCGAAGCCTTCGAGGATATGTATGCGCTTCTTGAGCGCTTCCAGCTCGTGCTCGAGCCGCCTCGTGACGACGTCGAGGCGGAAGTGGAGGAAGTGCCAGAGGATCGAGTGCAGGTCGAGGCGCTCGGGACGTCCGACGTCAGCGTTCTCGGTGGGGATGAGGCACGTGAGGTTGACGAGGAAGTTGGTCTGGAGCGGCGTGTGCTTGAAGAGGTACGCCATGACCATCTTCTCGTCGGCGTCGCGCTTCAGTTCGAGCGCGATCCGCACGTCCTCGGTCGAGAGGTCCTTGACGTCGACGAGCGGCGGCAGCTTGCGGCTCAGCGCGACGTCGGCAATGCGCTCGACGAGCGCCGCCTTGTTCACCGTATAGGGGACGCTGGTGATGTAGATGGTCTTCGACCCGCGGGATTCGGGACCGGCCTCCCAGGTGGCGCGCAGCCGGATCGCGCCGGAGCCGGTCTTGTAGATCTGCTTCAACTCGTCGGGCGAGTTGAGCATCTGGCCGCCGGTCGGAAAATCCGGTCCCTTCACGTAGCGGCACAACTGCACGCTCGTCAAATCGGGATTGTCGAGCAGCTTGATGAGCGCCGTGCACACCTCGGTCAGGTTGTGCGGCGGAATGTTGGTGGCCATGCCGACGGCGATGCCGGTCGCGCCGTTGATCAGCAGGTTCGGCACGCGCGACGGCAGCACCACCGGCTCGGTCCGCGTCCCGTCGTAATTGGGGCGGAACGGCACCGTCGACTGATCGATCTCGGTGAGGAGCTCGTCGGAGATGCGCGCGAGCCGGCACTCGGTGTAGCGCATCGCGGCAGCACTGTCGCCGTCGAGCGATCCGAAGTTGCCCGAGCCGTCGACGAGGGGATAACGCAGCGAGAACGGCTGCGCCATGCGCACGAGCGTCTCGTAGAGCGCCGCGTCACCGTGCGGGTGGTAGCTGCCCATCACGTCGCCGACCACCTTCGCGCACTTGCGGTGCTTCGCGTCGGCGGTGAGGTTCTGCTGCCACATCGTGAACAGGATGCGGCGCTGCACCGGCTTCAACCCGTCGCGCACGTCGGGCAGCGCGCGCGATGTGATGACCGAGAGCGCGTAATTCAGGTACCGCGTCTGTGCGGCTTCGTGAAGGGAAACGGCTTCGTCACCCGGAGGTCCGGGAGGGGCTTCGAGATCGGTCTCGACGTCGAACAGCGTCTTGTCGGAAGGCTTCTTGCGTTTGGCCATTGCCCATCAGAATAGCGCACTGCCGATTGAAGATTGGCCCTCACGTTTGCCGCCGTGTTGTGCTGAGATCGTCAGTCACCATGCGCACGTATCGTTATCTCCATCTGGACGTCTTCACCGACCGCCTTTTCGAGGGCAATCAGCTCGCCGTCTTCCCTGCGCCCGCCGGCCTGAGCGACGAGACGATGCAGACGATCGCGCGCGAGATGAACTTCTCCGAGAGCACCTTCATCTTTCCGCCCGAGCGCCCCGACACCGACGTGCGCATGCGCATCTTCACGCCGGGCGAAGAGCTGCCGATGGCCGGCCACCCGACGATCGGCAGCACGTTCGCGCTCGCGCATGACCGCACCATCCAGGCCGGGCAGGCGCGCATCGTGTTCGGGCTGGGTGTCGGTCCGACGCCGGTCACGCTGGACTGGCGCGGCGAGGCGCTGGATTTCGCGTGGATGACGCAGGGACTGCCGGTGTTTGGCGGACGCGTCGCCGATCGCGCCGCGTTCGCGGCGGCGATCGGCGTCGAGCCAACGGACCTCCTGTCGGACGCGCCGATCGAAGTCGTCTCGTGCGGCGTGCCGTTCCTCTTCGCGCCGCTGGGAACGCGCGCCGCGGTCGATCGCGTCGCGATCAACCGGCCGGCCTATGCGGCCTGCTGCAAGCGATCGGGCATCGACGAGCTGCCGTTGTTCCTGTTCACGCTCGAGGGCGGACGCGCCGATGCCGAGTCAGTCTACAGCCGCATGCTGGCGCCGGGCTTCGGCATTGCCGAGGATCCGGCGACGGGCGGCGCAAGCGGACCGCTCGGCTGCTACCTGTCTGCCCACCGTCTCCTTCCGGCCGAGCGCCTCGACCAGTTTGTCAGCCTCCAAGGTGTCTTCATGCGGCGACCCAGCCGCATCTTCATCTCGATTGGCCGGGACGGGGACCGCGTCACCCGCGTCCGGGTCGGCGGCCGCAGCGTCCTGGTCGGCGAAGGGACGCTAAGGGTTTAGCCGCGATCCGATCTACACTAGCGCCGGCTTAGAACACCAGGGAGGCCTCCCGCATGCCTGTTTTGCTCCTCGTGTTCGTTCTCCTCGCCACCGCCGCGGTCGTTGCCGCCGGCATCGTTCTCACTCTGCGAGCGTTCAAAGAAGACAAGGAGCCGGCCGCACCGCGGCCACCGCGGGTGGTGAGCCATCCGCACGACGCGCCGACGAATGCCGCGCTGAAGCGCTACTTCGAAGGACGCCCGTGTCACGTTTGCCACCGCGCGATTCCGGTGGCGCACGCCGGCGATCGACGGCCCGGCCTGCTGAATCCGACCTCGCACGCGGTGCTTGGCTGGAACGACATCCCGTCGCAGGACTTGAACCAGACGCTCGACGGGCACGTCGCGGTCTGCGCGTCATGTCTGGAGGCGGAGACGTTCCGTCAGAAGTTCCCGGAGCTGGTCATCGACCGTCCGGCACACACGCACTGATCAAGATCGCGACGACGTCCACAGTGACGGCCAACGGCTCGTCACGAAGACCACGAAGAAACGAAGATTCGTGGCCTTCGTGGCCTTTGTGAACTTCGTGAAAAGCCGTAGGCCGTGACAGGTCAACGTCCTCGCGATTTTCATTGCGGCATGTCGTGGCAGAGATCGCAGTCCTGCCGGATCACTTTCCCGTCCGACGTCTTGTGGTTGTCGTCGTGGCAGCGGAAGCAGCCCGGGCTGTCGACGTGTCCCAGGTTGTTCTCGTGCGTGCCCCACGTGACGTTCATCTTCGGGAACACGTTGCGTCCGTACAGGCGCTGCGCGGCACGGATGGTCTGGTCGATTTCGGCGACATGTGAGCTGGCCAGCGGCGCATAGTTCTTCGTGTAGAAACCGCGCAGCCGTTCGTCGATGCCGCGGTTGGCGGCGTCGCGATCCGCGTACTGCTGCTTCAAGGCGTCCACGCTCTGGCGGCGGACGAATGGCAGCGTCAGCGGGATCTCGCCGCGTGCGAGCGCGCCGTCGACGGCGCGTTCCGCCGACGGTGAGAACGGATGGCTCGGACGGTTGTGGCAGTCCATGCAGTCCATCCGCCGCCGTTCCCCCTTCTGCAGCTGTTCGTCGCTCGTGCCGTCGATGCGGTATTCGCGCACATTGCCGACGCGATCCTTCAGCCGCACGTACGGGATCACCTGCCGCTCGGCGTCGGTCGCCACGTACTCGATCTCGTTGGCGACGTTCATGTGCCAATGGATGCCGGTCGCGACGCCGAGCCGCTCGCTGCCCCCGCCGACGTGCACCATCAGGCGCGTGACCGACTCGGTGTTCTTCTCGTCGTTCGCGTATTCGCGAATCACGCGGACCTTGTCGCCGTGGAACTTCTCCGGCCAATGGCACCGCTCGCACGTATCGCGCGCGGGACGCATGTTGTGGACCGGCGACTCGATCGGCCGCGAATAGTTGCCGCGAATCACTCCGATCACCTGGCGCGTGCCATCGAGCTTCGATTTCACGAACCACGGTGCCCCCGGGCCGATGTGACAGTCGACGCAGCGCACGCGCGAATGCGGGCCGTCCTGGTACGCGGCAAACTCCGGCTCCATGACCGTGTGGCACACCTGGCCGCAGAACGCCGGCGAGTCCATGAACTCGATGCCGCGGAACGCGGCCAGCGACACGATGATGACGTTGACGATCGTCAGCACCGACGCGATGACGACGACGCGGCGCTGATACGGGTTGTTGAGATCGACGCGCGGCCATTGGCGCGCCGGCCGCCCGTGCTGGCGGCGACGCCGCTCGATCGCGTAGCCGATCGGGATCAGCGCCAGTCCAAGCAGGAACACCAGCGGCAGCACGACGAAGAAGACGATGCCGAGGTACGGGTTGGTGTGCATCCCGAAGAGGTCGAGGAGCAGCACGAACAGGAAGATCACCGCGCTGGTCGTCACCAGCACGGCTCCGGTCATCGAGAGAGGGTTGAAGAGCGTTCGACGCGGACGATCGTCGGACACGGAACAGCCTCCAGATGGGCCGCGCGATCGGCGGGCGCGGGCGGACGAGGCGACTGCGCCCGCGCTGCACTGGTCAGCGCGGGCGCCGGGGCTACTTCTTCTTCAGCGACCCGAGATACGCGACGAGCGCGTCGATGTCCTCCTTCGGGAGCGAGGCGTACTTCGCGGGCATCGGCGGTTTCCGCTCCGCCTTTGTCTTCGCCGTCATCTTCGCGGGCTCGACGATCCACGAGTGGATCTCGTCCTCGGTCAGGGTCGACCCGACGCTGTCCAGCGGCCCCTTCGCGTTCCCCTTGCCCTCGATGGAATGACACATCGAGCACTTCTGATCGGCGTACACCTTCTTGCCCTTGTCGACCTTCGCGTCCTGTGCCGACGCGGTGTGCGCAAATGCGAGGCACGCAATCGCCGTCACGGTTCCGAGCAGCATCCGTCTCATGAACGTCTCCTCTGTGAAGGGTGATGAGCACCGGCGGGCACCGCGGCAGACATCGCACTGGACTCATTGCCTGGCTGATGTCGCAAGCGGAGTGCCACGGGCATGCCGGGGCATTCTGGTCACTGTTCATGCGGCTTTTCAACTGGAAGTTGGCGCAGTGGGTCGGCGTTTCGCGGCCGGACCTGCCGGCAATCCGGCACTCCGGCCGATCAGCGGGGGCGCAGGCGGGTCCGGCGACGGAACACCTTGAACTGGTCGCCGCGTTCGACCTGCTGCGCGAGGTAGCACAGGTCGGAGCAGTGGGCCGAGTAGTGGTAACCGAACTCCTCCTCCCGCGCCGTGACGTCTTCCCACTCGTCGGGGAGCCCGACGATCGCGTTAGTGGCCGCGGCGAGCTGGTCGACGGTCGCGTCGGGAAAACGCCCGGAAAGAACCGCCAGCACTCGTTCGCGATCGATCATGGATGCTCGTCCCGACCGGCAGTGGGCGCCACGCCGATGGCCATGGCAACGATGGTGCCACGTCGTGTGGCCGACAATACGGGGCGTTTTCGGCTTGCGTGAGCGCGTCCGCGGTCAGTTGGACAACAGGCCGTCGCCCGGCGCCGGCGCTGCGGCGGAATTCCGGCGCGCGCGCATGCGCATGGCAAACATCGGACGCGCGGCCAGCCGCAGGGCGCGGCGCCAGAGCTCGTAGGCGTAGAATCGCGCGTCGCGCCGTGCGAGCAGCGCGGCATCATCGGGATTCACCACCAGGCTGACCTCGATGTTGGGCGCGAGCCCGATCGGAATCCGATGGCGGCGGCACGCGTCGTACATCGCGACCATCACGACGCGCATGTCCTCATAGGAGGGCGACGGCCAGTCCTCCATGTCGGATCCAATCGTCGGGCGGAAGATGCAGAGCGTCGGGAAGGCACCCGCGGACGTGATGCGCTCGATCGCCGCGAGCGTCTGCTCGACTGGCTCGATGCCGGCGATCATTTCGCCGGAGACCGCACCGCGCGGCAGCTTCGACGCACAGTAGTCCATCGCGGCGAGGTACAGTTCCTGTCCGAGCATGCGCGCCTTGCCCGGACAGATCCGCTGGAACCATGCCGGATCGAACAGCTCGAGGCAGAACGAGAAATGATCGACGCCCAGATCGATCAATCGATCGTATTCGGCGAAATCGTGCTGCGGCGTCAGCTGCACCCCGACGAGCAGGCCGACCTCCTCTTTGATCGCGCGCACGAACGGCGCCGCGAACTGCAGCCCCTTGGATCCCTGGAACCCGCCGTTCAGGTGCACGAACGTAATGCCCGATTCCGCCTTCGCGGCCCAGCACGTCTCGACGACGTCCTCGATGGACTTCGCGGCGCTCTCATGGGTGCCGACGTTGCAGCCGGTCGTGCAGAATCGGCAGTTCATGGCCGGCTGATAGCTCCAGAACGCGCACGTCGGATTGATGTAGATCCCGAGATAGGTCCCCTGCAGCACGCCGATGCGCGCCATCGGGATATCGCGCGAGGTCAGGCGCCGGTACCACTCGGGGGTGCGCGGCAGCCGAACTGGATGGCGCGTCTCGTCACGCTCATCGAGGATGCAATAGCCGGCGTCCGGACCGCCGTCGAGCACATACGGTGACCGTGCCACGAAGTGCTCCACGACCGGCGCATTCATCCACACGTCACGCTTCAGCCAGGACCTCGCCGGGATGACGAGTTCGAGTCCCGAACCAAGCCCCGCCCGCGTGCGCGAGATGCCTCGGACGGTGTCGAGGTTGATCGTGTCCGGAACGCGCAGACCCCGGCAGAAGAGATCGATTTCGAGCTCGCAGGCATTCATCGGTTGTCGGTGTCGATTTCCGGTCTCGGACCGCGTCGGCGTGAAGCGCGCCCGTGCACGGCCGGAGCAATCACAGTGCCGATGCACCAAATGCAGGCCGGACAGGCTGTTGCGACTGGCACGGACGAAACGGTCGCAGCGGTTGACGGAAACCCGGTGTTCGACGCGATCAACACGCCTGACGCGCCGCGTCCACTGACGGATCTCCGACGGTCGCGGCGCGAGGACGCGGAATCAGGCCGCAAAACGCTCAGCACGCCGGTTGCTTCTCCGGCGGCAGGCACGCAACGAGGAGGCGAGCTTGCCATGACCGCACAATTATTCGTCCTGCTGTTGGTTGCCACGGTCGTCGCGGTGTACGCCGGCGTGGCGCTGGTCTCCTGGTTCAAGATGCGCGGCACCCGCGTCGTCGTGTGCCCGGAGACGCAGGCGCCGGCCGCCGTCGAAGTCGATTGCGCGCACGCCGCCGCGAGTGCTGTGTGGGAGAAGTCCGACCTGCAGCTGAAGGCGTGTTCGCGATGGCCGGAGCGCGAGAACTGCAATCAGGGGTGCGTCGCGCAGATTGCGATGGCGCCGCACGATACTCTTGCGACGTCGATGCTGAGCCGCTTCTTCGAGGGGAAGGAGTGCGTAATCTGCCACCGCGCGATTCCCAACGTGCACGTCGGCGATCAGAAGCCAGGCCTGCTCAACCCGATCTCGCACGTCGTCTGCGCGTGGGACGACATCCCCGCTCAGGATCTGCCGGCGATCTTCGGCACGCACCTGCCTGTCTGTTCGAACTGTCAGGTGATCGAGACGTTCCGCCGGGAGCGCGCGGACCTCGTCGTCGATCGACACCGCGAGGCGGAGAGTCCCTGGCACTCGCACTGATGCCATCGACGCGTGTCTGGTGCCAGGGTGCAACGTGCAAAGGTGCTGGGTGCCCGGTGCAGCGGCACCTGGCACGTGGCACTTTGGCACCAGACGAGTGTCGTTGCACGTCGCAGCCGCTCGACATCCACCCTGGATCGGCGAGTTACACTGTCGCCCTGGAGGCCCCATGCTCTGGAGCGATTTGTTCATCCCCGGCGTCCCACTGCTCGAAAAAGTCCTCCGCGCGATCGTCGTCTACATCATCCTCGTCGTGCTGGTGCGCCTTGCCGGCAAGCGCGAGCTCGCGCAGCTCAATCAATTCGATCTCATCGTCCTGCTGACGCTGTCGAACACCGTGCAGAACGCCATCATCGGCAACGACAATTCCCTCGTCGGCGGGATCGTCAGCGCCGCGACGCTGATCGCCGTGAATTGGCTGGTGGTGCGGTTCATGTACCGGCACGAGAAGCTGGATCGCGTGATCGAAGGGGACCCGGTGACGCTGGTTATCGACGGACAGGTGATGAAGGATCGCTGCGATGCCGAATTGATTACGGTTGCGGAGCTCGAGGCGGCCGCGCATCGGCAAGGGTTCTCGTCGCTGCGAGAGGTTGCACGCGCGGTGCTCGAACCCGGCGGGACCCTGTCGTTCATTGGCCGCAACCAGCCGGCAGGGCAGGCAAGCGCGAGCGGGTCGGGCGCGCAGGATGAGATTCTCGCGCGGCTGGACGAGATCCGCGCGGCGCTCAGGCAGCGTCCTGCCAACCCGTAGCATGAACACGCCGGCAGGACCGGCGCGATCCGACTACCAGATCTTCAGCACTTCATCTTCAGCACTTCGCTGAGGTGAACGCGAAGCTCGGGCAGCACCTCGGACGCAATGGGCTGAAGGTCGTCGACGAACACCCGCCGCCGCGCGATTTCGCCGCCGCCGAACGACACGACTTCGATGTCGCCGGCCGTTTGCCGTACCAGCCAGCATTCACGCACGCCGTAGCGCGCGAACCAGCCAAGCCGTTCGGCGAGCTCACCGATGCGCGGCTGCGGTGAAAGCACTTCGATCACCAGGTCCGGCGCGTACCAGACA
>JBKPRU010000054.1:0-16082 GCA_046734675.1 Acidobacteriota bacterium | reverse complement strand
GTCGCGGGCGGCTGCGGCGCTGGCTGCTGCGTGGTGGGGTGCGGGGGCGGCGTGGCAGGTGCCGCCGGCTGTTGCGCGCCAGGCGCCGCGACCAGCATCGCGGACACGGCCAGCGCACCAAAGAACACTCGCCGGCTCAATTGTGCGGTCATACGCTTCATTATAAAGGTGCTTCCGCCTCGAGGCGGAAGCTACAGAGTCGGGATACTCGGGACGGAACCTAGGCGTTGTCGGAACGTGGAGTCTGACCCTTACTGCGGCGACGCCGACGACGCCGGCCCGAGCCGACTTGCGCTCGCAGCCCTTCGAACACGCCTTCGTATTGCTCCAGCGCGTTCCGCACTTCGTCGTCGGTCACCCATCCGTCCGGGTTTAGACGCTCCGCGCGAGCTTTCAGCTCGTCTCGTGCCTGCTCGTCCATGGGACGCTCGGCAATACGCGCCATCACTTCCGCGTAGCGCGCGCGCAGGCGGGCCAGGCCTTCCGAGCCGAGCCGCTGATACGCCGCGGACGTCCGGTCCTCCGCCGTGAGCTCGACCGCCGGTTCATCGTCTGCGTCGTCGTCCCCGGGATCGACGATGGCTTCTTCCGCCTCGATCGACGTCGGGTCGGCGTTCTCCGCGGGTGCCGCAAACGAATCTCCGATGCGGACGAACGATTCGTCGAGCGCGGCGTCGGCAAGGACGGCCTCCTCGTCGGGCGCGTCCCGTTCCTCGCGGATGGAAGGCGGCGTCACCTCGATCGGTGGACGGCGCTGATCGGCGCGCGGCGTGGCGCGCCGCTCCTCGCCGAGCGCCCGTCGCTCTTTCCGCTTCGCGCCGCGCCCTGCGATCGCCTCTCGTCCCAGATCCGGTGGCGGCGGCGCGGCCGGCACCGGCGTGGCCTTGAGGATGTGCGTCCAGTCGAACTGGACGTCCGGATTGTGCTCCTCGAGCAGGCGGATGGCGTCCTCGTCAATCGCGGATCGCCCGACGCGCACGCCGGGCGGCGTGCGAAACCAGTAAAGGATGCGGGATTGCCCCTTGCCGCGCCGCCGCGCGTTGTGCACCAGCGCGGTCGTCTCGTAGCCGCGGCGATCGCGATTGAAGCGGAGGTGCGGCAGGTGCTATTTCCTCTTTTGCGTGCGCGCCGTCTTCTTCGCGGCCGGTTTCGCGCGTCCACCGCGGGCCTTTGCGGCGCGCGAGGTGGGCGCCGCTTTGCGGGCGGCGTTTCGCGACGAGCTCGCCGCTGACCGCGCCGAAGTGGTGGTCCGCGTCGCCGGACGCTTCCGCGGTGCCTCCGGCTTCGACTCGCCGTTCCGCTCCGCTGCCCGCGCCGACTCGCGTCGCGCGTCCCGCTGCGCGTCCCGGTGGACGAGCGTGAACCGGGTCTGGTCGCCGATCGTGTGATAGCTCCAGATTTCTGAGACGGACACCTGGTTTTCGGTCACGAGGCGGCGCGCAATATCGATGTTCGCGGCCGGAACGTAGAGGTGGAACGGAACACGCAGTCGGCCGAAATGCGCCCACTGCGCCATCGCCTCGAGATGATTGACCGACTCGCCGGTCTCGACCTCGACGACCCCTTCCAGGCGCTTGGCGCGGTCAGACGAGGTAAGCACCAGGTCCGGATACATCTGTCCGGTGCCGACCTTGACGCCCGCTGCCTGCTCGTCACCGACGTTGATGGCGATGTCGTGCTTGCGTTTCAGGCGCGTTTGGAGCAGTCGAATGATCCGGTCGTGTTCGAGCTGCTCCCGAACGGGGCGTACCAAGATCGGACTCACGGAACCTCCGAGTAACCCACAATGCTAACTGATATGGCCGTCTCATGTATAGAGACGCCCGCAGCCCGCCAGCCCGACAGCTTGACGGAGATCTCTTTTCACTCCATGATGATCCGGTGATTGCGCCCGCCGAGAGTCATCCGACCGAATCCGCCACCCGGACCATTCTCATCGTAGACGACGACCGATCGGTTGCGGACACGTTCGCGCGGATGCTCAAGCTCGAGGGCTTCACCGTCGCCACGGCCCTCAGCGCCGAGGATGGCCTCGAGCTCGCCGACAACGTCCGGCCGCACGCGATTATCCTCGACATGCGCATGCCGATCACCAACGGTTTGCAATTCCTGCGCACGATTCGTGCGAAACCCCACCTGGTGGACGTGCCCGTGGCCATTGTGACGGGCGATTACTTCCTCGCCGACCCCATCCAGAACGAGCTGAAGGCGCTCGGAGCCGCGCTCCGGTTCAAGCCGCTCTGGCTGGAAGACCTCATCGCGCTCGCCAAGACCCTGGTTACCGAGTGAACGATCGATTCCTCCGCGCGTGCCGGCGGGAACCGGTCGATCGCACCCCGGTCTGGTTCATGCGGCAGGCCGGCCGCTACATGGAAGACTATCGGGCGCTGCGTCAGCGGTACTCGCTGCTGGAGATTTGCGCGGAACCGGACCTCGCGGTTGCCGTGACCCTGCAGCCCGTCGATCTCATCGAGGTCGATGCGGCAATTTTGTTCTCCGATCTGCTGCTGCCCTTCACGCCGATGGGACTCGACTTCGATTTCGTGAAGGGCGAGGGTCCCGCCATCGAACATCCGATCCGCCACGCGTCCGACGTGCGGCGTCTCCGTGTCATCGAACCGCGCGAAGCGCTGGGCCACGTGCTGAGAACGATCCGGATGCTGCGTCGTGAGCTCGTCGATCGCGTCCCGCTCATCGGCTTTGGCGGCGCGCCGTTCACGATGGCGTCATACGCCATCGAAGGCGGACCCTCGACGACGTACGCAAAGACGAAGGCGTTCATGTACGCGCAGCCGGCCGCGTGGCACGACCTCTGCGGACGCTTTGCCGCGGTGATGGCGAATTACCTCGTCGCGCAGATCGAGGCGGGCGTGCAGGCGGTGCAGATCTTCGATTCGTGGGCCGGTCAGCTCTCGCGCATGGACTATCGCGAGTTCGCGCAGCCGCACAGCCGGCGCATCTTCGAAGCGGTCGCCGGCAAGGGCGTGCCGGTGATCCACTTCGGTGTCGGCACGACGGCGATTCTTCCCGATCTCGCGGACGCGGGCGGCGACGTCATCGGCGTCGACTGGCGCTTGCCGCTGGACGAAGCGTGGGAGCGCATCGGGCTCGATCGCGGCATTCAGGGCAACCTCGATCCGACGCTGCTGCTCGGACCGACCGATCGTCTGTTCCCCGCCGCCGACGATGTGCTCCGGCGTGCCGGTGGACGTCCCGGTCACATCTTCAATCTCGGGCACGGCGTGCTGCCCAATACGCCGCTGGAGCACGTGCAGGCGCTCGCGCAACACGTGCACGCCTGGACGGCCTAGCGGTCGGCGGTGGGAGTGGCGTAGGGCTCTTGGTTCATGGCCAGCCACGATGTCGTCATCATTGGCGGCGGAATTACCGGACTCACGGCCGCGTACGAAGCCCATCGTCGCGGCCTGCGGCCGGTGCTCCTCGAAGCCGCGTCACGGACGGGCGGCCTGATCGCCACCGAGCACGTCGACGGGTTCACCATCGAGGCTGGTCCGGACTCCGTCCTCGCACAGAAGCGTGCGGCCCTCGAGCTGATTCGTGAGCTGGGGCTCGGCGATCACATCCTCGAGGTGCGTCCGCCCGGCGGCGCCTTCGTACTGCGCGGCTCGCGTCTCTATCGACTGCCCTCCCCGTCGCGCCTCGGCCTGCCGCTCACGTGGCAGGCGCTCGCGAGCTACGACCTGCTGCCGTGGCCGGCGCGCCTGCGCATGGCCATCGAGCCGCTGATCCCCGCGCGCCGATCCCAAGACGACGAGTCGATCGGATCGTTCTTTCGACGGCGGTTCGGCGCCGCCACCGTGGATCTGATTGCGCAGCCGCTGCTCGGCGGAATTCATGCGGGGGACATCGAGCAGCTCTCGATGCGGGCGCTGTTTCCGCGGCTGCTCGAGGCCGAGCAGACGCGCGGCCGCGTGCTCGACATGAGCGGTGTCGATCGGACGGCGCCGCAGCAGCCGGGCGCCGAGGTCGGGTTCCGCAGCCTGCGGGACGGGATGAGCACGCTGGTGCGCGCGCTCGAAGATCATCTGCCGCAGGGCACGATTCATCGCTGCACGCCCGCCGAACGGCTCGAGCGGATCGGCAGCGGCTGGCGCGTGATCTCAGGCACGGAATCCTTCGAGGCGCGCGCCGTGATCATCGCGGCGCCGGCTTTCGTGGCCGCAAAGCTGTTCGCGCCGCTCGACGACGAGGCGTCGCGGCTATGCGCGGAGGTCCCGTACGTATCCACGGCCAGCGTCGCGCTTGCGTGGCCGCGCGCGTCGATCGCGCATCCGCTCGCGGGCACCGGGTTCGTCGTCGCTCGGCGCGCGTCGGACGTCCGCATCACCGCCTGCACGTGGGTGTCGTCGAAATGGCCGGATCGCGCTCCGGAAGACGCCGTGCTGCTCCGCGCGTTCGTCGGCGGTGCGCACGACCCTCACGTCGTCGATCTGGAAGACGACGAGATCGTGGGCATTGCTAGGACGGATTTACGCCGTGTCCTCGGGATCGACCGAGCGCCGACGCTGGCGCGCGTGTATCGGTGGCGCAACGCCGGCGCGCAGCACCGGGTGGGACAGCTCGCGCGCATGGCCGCAATCGACGCGCGTCTGGCGCGGCACCCGGGACTGTTCGTCGCCGGCAGCGGGTTTCGATCCGTCGGCATTCCCGACTGCATCGCGGACGCGCGCGCCGCGGCGGCACGGTGTACGATAGCCGGATGACGAGATCGATGACCGCGGCTGCCTTGCTCGCGCTGACGCTGACGGGCGTCACGGCAACCGCGCAGCAGCAACCCGACATTCCAAAGATCCTGGCCGAGATCCGCGCGAAAGACAGCGGCCAGCTCGCGGTCTCGGAGGAGGACGGCCGCTTCCTCCGGCTGCTGATTGCCGCAACGAAGCGGAAGCGTGCGCTGGAGATTGGCGGCGCGAGCGGATACAGCGCGATCTGGATGGGACAGGCGATGCGCGAGACGGGCGGCAAGCTCGTGACGATCGAGTACGACCCGGCCCGGGCGAAGGAGCTGGCGGCCAACATCCAGCGCGCCGGTCTGACCGACGTCGTCCAGGTCGTGGCCGGCGACGCGTTTGCGCAGATTCCAAAGCTGACCGGGACGTTCGACTTCGTCTTCCTCGACGCGTGGAAGAAGGATTACAAGCGGTTCCTCGACCTGGTCTATCCGCGGCTCGACAAGGGCGGGCTCTTCACGGCGCACAACGTCGTGAACAAGCGGAACGAGATGGGGGACTTTCTCGACGCGATCCAACGCAATCCCGCTCTCTGGACGTCGATCGTGTCGCCGTCCGGAGAGGGGATCTCGCTGTCGTATAAGAAATGATGCCGATCCGGCGGGAGCCGGATGTCCGCGGGGGTATGACGACTTACTCTTCGACCGCCACCGGCGCGGCGACCGCTTTCTTCGGGGTCCTCTTCTTGCGGACCTTGCCGGCGGCGCGCAGGCCCGCAGGGACGGGCTCGCTGCTCGGCTCCAGCTTCGACATGCTGGTCAGGAACTTCTTAACGCCGTGTTCGTCGAACTGCACCCGCGTGTACGCGTCCTCCACCGCGACGACGGATCCCAGGCCATACGTCGGCTCGACCACCCGGGCTCCGACCTCAAAACGCTTCATGACTGCTCCTCTCCGACCGGCAGCGTCCGAACCGTCCCATACGGACGGGCCCGCCACCGCAAATTACAGGCTATCAGCGCCTAAATCGTGGGTCAAATCACCGTGTACGACGCCGGATGGGTCTGTTGAGATCCCGGATCGGCGGCGCCGATGCGCACCCGGTATGCTAGATCCCGATGCCCGCTCCCGTTCACATCATTGGCGTCTCCCTCGATCTCGGTGGCAATCGTCGCGGCGTCGACATGGGACCCTCCGCGTTCCGCATTGCCGGCCTCGGTGAGCGCCTCACCGCCCTCGGGATCGCGGTCGTCGACGAGGGGGACCTCGTCGCGCCCATCCCCGAGACCAAGACGGAGGGGGATCCGCGCAAGAAATACATTCGTGAGATCGCGCGCGTCTGCGAGCGGCTGTACAAGACGTCGCTCGGCGTGCTCGAGAAAGGCGGCTTCCCGCTCGTCCTCGGCGGCGATCACTCGCTCGGGTCCGGGTCGGTGGCCGCCACCGCCGATTTCGTGCGCCGCGAGCACAAGCCGCTCGGGCTGATCTGGGTCGACGCCCACGGCGACATGAACACGCCGGCGACCTCCAGCAGCGGCAACGTCCACGGGATGCCGCTCGCGTCGCTGCTCGGCTCTGAGCCGGCGGAGCTCTCGAAGATCGGCGGCTTCTCGCCCAAGGTCACGGCTGACAAGACGGTCCTCATCGGCATCCGCAATCTCGACGAACGCGAAAAAGAGGTGATGCGTGAATCGGGCGTCACCGTCTTCACCATGAAGGACATCGATCGGGCCGGCATCGCCTCGATCGTCGAGCAGGCGCTGACGATCGCCGGACGCGACACCGCGGGACTGCACGTGTCGTTCGACCTCGACGTCTGCGATCCGACAATCGCCCCGGGCGTCGGGACACCGGTGAAGGGAGGCCTCGATTACCGCGAGGCCCACATGGTCATGGAGATGGTGGCGGACTCGGGCCTGCTGCGCGCGCTCGACCTCGTCGAAGTCAACCCCATTCTCGACGACCGGAACACGACGGCCATCCTCGGCGCGGAGCTGGCCCTCTCCGCGCTCGGTCAGAAGATCATTTGACGGTGCGGCCCGATCGGGACGCCTGCTCCAGCATTTTCTTCAGCGTCTCGGCCAGCAGCGTGAGCGAGAACGGCTTCTGCACCAGACGCGTGTTCGGGCGGAGCTCTTCGAGCCGCTCGGATTCGTCCGGCACCGCGGAAAAAATGATGACCGGGGTCGGTGGTGGAATCGAGATCACCACGTCGCGCCCGGAGCCCTGCGGCAACCGCAGGTCGATCACCGCGGCATCAGGCCGGCGCTCGGCCAGCACGTTCAATGCGGCGTCCGCCGTCTCGGCGACGCGCACTTCGAATCCATGCAGGACGAGAAACTTGGCGAGCGCCTCGCGCACGGTGGTTTCGTCCTCGACGACGAGCACGAACGGACGCTCCATCCTCCTTCGCTCCTCCGTATAGGATATCGGTCAGACAGCTTCACGCTTCAGGAGGGAGCATTCGAATGCGTTCATTGGTGACCGTGGCGCTGGTGCTTGGCTGCACCGCCGCCCTTTTCGCGCAGAAGACTACGCAACTCAAGGTCGGCGGCGGCGGCAGCCCGCACGTCCGGACCGATTGGACGATAGACGGCGCCGCGATTTCGATCGAGTACGGGCGGCCGTATTTGAAAGGACGCGCCCTGGAGACGCTGACGCCGCGCGGGCGCGTGTGGCGCGCCGGCGCCGACGAAGCCACGACGCTGAAGACAGACAAGGCGCTGAAATTCGGCACGCTGGCCGTGCCGGCCGGCGTCTACACGCTGTTCGCGGTACCGGGCGACAAGGAGTGGCAGCTCGCGATCAACAAGCAGACCGGCCAGTGGGGCACCGCCTACGATCAGTCGCAGGATCTGGGACGCGTGCCGATGAAGGTCTCGTCGCTGAACAAGCCCGAGGAACAGGTGACCTTCGCGATCGACGATACGCCGGCCGGCGGAACCTTGCACCTCGATTGGGGCACGGTCCGCGCGTCGACCGACTTCACGGTCGCGAAATAGCCATGGGGCGGGTCCCGAGACCCGCCCTACTTCTTCTTGCCGCCGCTGCTCTTCTTCCTTCCGCCGCTGCTCTTCTTCGCGGCGCGACTTCGTTTTGCCGACGAGCGGCGCTTGTTCACGGTCGCCGCGGCGATGCGCTTCGCGGTCTTGGTGCTTCGGCCGCGTTTGGTCGCCGACTTCTTGATCTTCTCGTACATCCGTTTGTTCTTCGCACCTTTCACTCCGCGCGGCGGCATGTCGACCTCCTCTCGATGCGAGTGCCTCGGTCCATCTTCATCGGTCGAGCGTGCTAGGATCATTAACTCTGACGACCCGGTAGCTCAGTGGTAGAGCATGTGACTTTTAATCACAGGGCCGTGGGTTCGATCCCCACCCGGGTCACTTCGGGTTCGCAGGCCCCGTGCACGATGCGGCCTGCGCGTCAATGCCGGCCGGTTCGCTAACGCCTTGTATCCAGTCCTCTTTCGCATCGGCTCACTCGACATCACGAGCTTTGGCGTGATGGTGGCGCTCGGCGCCCTCGCCGGGCTGTGGGTGTTCCGCCGCGAGTTGATCCGCGCGGGGCTGCCCGACGCCGCGCTGGATGCCGCGGTCTACGGCCTCGTCGGCGGCCTCGTGGGCGCGAAGCTGCTCTACGTCTTCGAGCATCGCGCCGAAGGGCCCTTCTTCTCGCTCGTCCTCGATCGCGGTGGCATGAGCTGGTTCGGCGGGTTTGTCGGCGGCCTGCTCGCCGGTTACGCGACGATTCGCGCGAACCGCTGGCCACTCGTGCCGGTGCTCGCGGCCGCGACGCCGGCGCTCGCCGTCGGGCAGCTGCTCGGACGCATCGGCTGCTTTCTCGTCGGCGACGACTACGGTCATCCCACCGATCTGCCGTGGGGCGTCGCGTTTCCGCAGGGGCTTCCGCCGACCACGGACCGCGTGCACCCGACGCAGCTTTATGAGGCCGCGTTCCTTGCCCTGCTCGCGTGGGTGCTGATCCGCTGGCGGCGCCGCGGGGTGGACGATCACAAGGTGCTCGGCCGCTACTTCCTGATCGCCGGAGCGTTCCGCTTCGCGCTGGAGTTCCTGCGTGTGAACACGCGTGTGCTGGGCCCGTTCACCGTCGCGCACATGTTCGCGGTGCTGGTCGCCGCGCTTGGCGCGGCCATCCTGCTGTCGCCGCGCACGCGATCGGAAAGCGCGGTCCGCGCCCGCGCATGAGCGCGCGTCCCGCGCGTGTAGAGGCCGGTGTCGGAGCACGGAGGACGGACTGCCGCGGTCACGCACCCTTCGTCGTCTCTTCACGTAGCGCACCCCGTCTATGCGACCGGGGTCAGCTCCTCGGCGACCGACCGCACCAATGCGCCGGAGAGCAAAATTCCGTACGCGATGAGACCGTTCGCAGTACGGATCGGTGCGACCTCGAAAGGACCGCCATCGGTCATCGAGAACCGCGTGCTGCGGCCGTCGAACGCGTCGCGGCACCGCTGCTCCACTTCGCGGCGGACGTGCAGCGGAAACATGTCGCTGACCGGGCGGCCTGGATGGCTGCCGCTCACGGACATCAAGCGGCGATCGAAGATGACGATGGACGGGTCGCCGGTTGCGGCGCCGCCAAACCAGACGCCGCCGGCATACAGCAGGCCGGCAATCGTCGCCACCGTCGCGACGATTCCGGCGGGCGTGAAGTGCATCGCCGAGGTCATGCCGGCGAAGACCAGGCCGACGCCCATCATCAGCAACGCCGTCGACAGGAACTGATGCCTCTGCGCCATCGCCGCTCTGCGGCCGACATAATACGCTGAATGGGTCTGGTTGCGTTGCATGCTTCGGGCTGTGCTATCGTGACCGGCGTTCGGCTCGGCTCCCAATCCTCTTGATGGCAACTTGTCCCCGGTGCAAGGGGCATCTGACCGACGACCATCGGTGTCCGCGCCGCCGAAGTGTTGTGATACTCGAAATCGCCGCCTGCGCGATCGGCGGCGGGTTCCTCGCGTTGCTCATCCTCGCAGCGTTCGATCCTCACGGCCAGGTCACCGACATGGACGCGGTCAGCTTTTTCGCCGGCGCCCTCGTCGCGGTCGGGATCAATCGCGCGCTGCGCGCCTAATCCGGAGTGGATCTTGCTGGGCGTCGCTCTGATGCCCGGCGGAGGCCGCGAGATGTCCGATTTGCAGACAGCCCCCGAGGAAATCACCGCGACCCTGTCATCGCCGACGACACCGCTCGCCGTTCCGCTGGTGCTCGTCGCCGACGCGGATCACGAGTCGCGGGCGCGCCGCGCGCGCGAGCTGCAGTCGCGCGGGTTCCGCGTCGCGAGCGCCCGGACCTCCTTCGAGACCATCGTCAAGGCGTCCTGTCACGTGCCCGACCTCATCCTCGTCGACGCATCGCTGGGCGATACCGACGTGCGCGAGACGACCGAGCTGCTCGCGATGTGCCCGGCGACCGCGCACATTCGCGTGATCCGGCTCACGCCGGGGCGCCGGATTCCGGCGCGCATCACGGGCACGACCACCCGTGATGCGGCACGTCGCCCGAGCCTGTAGGCCGCAACAGGCCCTTCTACGATCGTGGTTCCAGGGTTCGAACCTTCGCGACCTCGCCTACGATGCGGACGAGCGCGTCGTGGTTCACCGGTTTGGCGAGGTGACGCACGAACCCCGCGGCGAGCGCGCGGCGCGTGTCGTCGGGGGACGCGTACGCGGTGACGGCGATAATCGGCGGGATCCCGTTGCTGTTGCCGGCGCGAATCCGCTGTAGCAGGTCGTAGCCGTCCATCTCCGGCATCGCGATGTCGGCGATGACCACGTGCGGCGCGAAGATCGGCATCTGCGTCAGTGCGTCCATTGCGGACGAGAGGGTGAGCACCTCCGCGCCGGCTGAGTCCAGCACGAGCCGAAACAACTCCCGCGCATCCGTATCGTCGTCGACGGCGAGGACGCGCACCCCGCGTAGCGCCGGGACGCCTGGCGGGAGCGGCGGCGGCGCCGTCTCGGGCGCGAATTCGGGCTGACGCGCCGGCAGCGTGACCGTGAACCGCGTTCCGCGATTGCGCCCGGCGCTCTCGGCGATGACCGACCCGCCGTGCAGATCGATCAGATGCCGGACGATCGCGAGCCCCAGCCCGAGTCCGCCCTGCGCGCGCGTGGTGCTGCTGTCGCCCTGGCGGAAGCGATCGAAGACGAACGGCAGGAATGCCGGGTCGATGCCGATGCCGGTGTCGCTGACCGTGATCTGCACCGCCCCCATGCGCTGCTCCACCGCGACTTCGACGCGTCCGCCGCGGGGCGTGAACTTGACCGCGTTCGAGGCGAGATTCCACACCACCTGCTGCAGGCGATCGGCGTCGCCGATCACTTCGAGCAGCACCGGCGCGATCGTCACCGCCAGCTCGATCTCGCGACCGCGCGCCGCGGGACGGATCGCATCCACGGCGGCGCTGACCACGGCGGCGACGTCGACCACCTTCTGCTCCATCCGCAGCTTGCCGCTGATCACGCGCGAGACGTCGAGCAGGTCGTTGATGAGGACCAGCTGCGCGTGGGCGTTGCGATCGATGCTGTCGATGGCCCGCATCGCGACGGCGTTGTCGGGCAGCTGGGTGCGCAGGATCTGCGCCCAGCCAAGCAGGGCATTGAGCGGCGTCCGGAGTTCGTGCGAGAGCGTGGCGAGAAAATCGTCCTTGAGCCGGTTCGCTTCCTGCGCGTCGCGGTAGAGGATCGCGCTGTCGAGCGCGAGCGCCGCGCGCGAGGCCACGTCGGAGATGAGCGGCAGATCGCGCGGGCTGAGCGTGCGGACCGTGCTGAACATCCCGACCGTCAACAACCCGAGCGTCCGTCCGCGCGCCCTTAGCGGCGCCATCACGAACGATCGCACGCCGAGCGCCCGCAGCAGCCGCTCGTGATCCTCGTTCTGCGCCGCGGCCTGCAATTGCTCGTCGGTCACCTCTTCACACACCGAGCGGTCGCCCGAGCGAATCACGCGCATCGCGGTACTCTCGACGCGCAGCGACGGGGGATATTGCAGCAGCGCCCGGACGATCTCCGCCTTGTCGGGATCCGACGTTGCCCCGGCGACGCGGCGCACCGTGCCGTCCTCGCGCAGCACGTCGACGACGCAATAGTCGCCGAGCATGGGGACGGAGAGCTCGGCCAGCGCGCCGAGCGTCGTGTCGTGATCGAGGCTGGAGGCGAGCACACGGCTGGCGTCGGCAATGAAGCGCTGCTCTCGCTGAATGCGGACGCGTTCGCCGACATCGATGATGGCGCCGAGCGCGCCGCGCGGCTGCCCGTTGTCGTCGAAGAGCGGCGACGCCTGCATCAGGATCGGGATGCGCCGGCCGTCTTCGCGCACGATCTCGCACTCGTAGTCGGCGACCGGAATGCCCTCGCGCGCCGCGCGCTGCAGCGGCAGGTCGGCGGCCGGAATCTCGCGCCCGCCGCGCAGCACGCGATACTGCGGCCGTTCCGCGCTCGCCGCCGTCAGCGAGGCGTTCGCTCCCATCGGCACTCCGAGCAGATGCGCCAGCGCACGATTCGCGCGGATGTGCAGACACGCCGGGTCGTCGGCGATCGCCACCCCGATCGGCAGCATGTCGAGCAGCGCCTCGAGTTCGTCGACGCGGTGGTGCAGCGCCTGCGCGAGCTGCCGCATGAGCTCGGCGGGCGCATCCGGCTGCCACTCTTGGGCCACGGTGGGTCCTTGATATGTCACCAAGTTGTGGGGAAGCCGGCGGGCAACCGGCGGAGCGATTGTAATGCACTTCCCCCCGGAATGACACGGTGGTTTCGACAGACGCAGGCGCACCTCGTCTGTTGCCTCGTACCTCGATGCTATAGTCGCGGGATGCTCACACTCCGATCCTCGGTCGCGTCGGCGACGGCTCTCGTCCTGTTCTCGGTCGTTTCCCTCACAACGTCGGCGCAAACTTCCGCGCAGGCGGACGCCGACGTCCGCGAGATCGCGGCGTACCGGCTCACGATGGACAAAGTCAATCAGGCGGCGGTCGCGATGCGTGCCGTGGCAGCGGAATTGAAGAAGGATCCGCGGTACCAGGAGCTCGCCGAAGTAAAGGCCGAGCTCGCAGCGCTCCGCAAGAAGGACGAGCTCACCGAGGCCGAGGACGCGCGGATCGAACAGCTGACCAAGCGTGAGGAGGAGCTCGAGGCCGCGGTCGACGACAAGGCCCTTTCGAAATCCGGCTCGCTGAGCGAGATGGAAGCGGCGTTCAAAGCGCAACCGGTGTTTGCCGGCGCGCTGGCGAAGGCCGGGATGCCGCCGAGGGAGTTCGCGAAATTCCTCCTGGCCATGTTCCAGGCATCGTTCGCCGCGGGTCTGCAGAAGGCCGGCACGATCAAGGAACTGCCGAAAGAGGTCAACGCGGAGAACGTGAAGTTCGTCCTCGAGCACGAGGCGGAGTTACAGAAGCTGCAAGAGGAGATGAAATCGCTCGGCGGCGACAAGTAGTCGGCGCCGGGCCTTCGCGACGAAGGCACGATGCCGATTGTCCGGACCGACGGCCCTTCCCTGTTCGAGGTGCTCGACCGCGTGATAGGCAAGGGCGTCGTCATTCGCTCGGCGCCCGACGAGGTCAACGCCGTCCCCTCAGGGCCGGACGCGAGTAATGCCTCGCCTCCTCGGCCCGCACCAGCCCCCAGTCGACCACCACCCGCTCATCCCGCTGTGCCAGCGCGCCGCCGCCGGCATCCTCGATCATCCCGGTAAGAGTGGTTGGTCGCGCGAGTTGACCCACCACGCGCAATCAGCTCTGGGATTGGACCACCTGCCGCGCGCGACGCCAGAGTCCGGCCGCACCAGCAAGCGTGAGCAGGAGCGTCGCGGGCTCCGGCGTGGGCGCTTGCGATGTCGGCGTGAACAGGTAGTTACGGCGGCCTTCGTCATCGATCAAGAACGTGCCGTTCCCCTCGAAGTAGCGGATCGACGCCGTCCCCCGCCCAATCAGCGATACCGCGAACAGTTCCCTCGATCCGGAGAAGCCGCGGACCGTCCCGGTGAAATCGAACGGCGACTGCAACAGCACGCCGCCGAACTCGTCGCCGTGCGATGGAAACGCGAGTGGCGCCGCGGTGAACGAGAGCTGACCGCGATACGTCACCTCGCCGAACGACGTGCCGCCAATCGTGGCGTTGCCGCCGCCAAGCGGCACTTCTCCCGGCGTCTGGTGCGTCAGATCAACGAGCTCGCCCGGCGAGCACGTGAAGGCACAACCTGGCACGGGCACGCGCGGAACGAACGTGAACGGTGCAAGTTGTCCCGCAATGTCGAATCCATTTCCTCTAAAGGCGAAAAAATCTCCTTCGAAGTCGTGGATGAAAAAGCTTCCGTTCGGGCTGCCGATGACGAGCGGATCGGCGTGAGCCGCCGCACCTCGGGAAAGCACCAGGAAAATTGCCAGACAAGCCGTCCGCGTCACCGTTCGCATCGAGAGGCCTCCGCTTGGCGCGCTGGCGCGCTGCAAACGAGGTTCCGCGCGCGAAGCTGGTCCCAATCGGCGATTGCAACTAACGTCCGCCGCGGTCGAACACGTCGGATCGCGCCGGGCCGCCGTTCCAGTACCGCAGGTGCATCGTCCCGCCGTGGATCTTCTGCGTCAGCGTGACGATGAGATCCATGCTTTGCGGGGTGAACTGCGACTTGTGACACGAGAGCGAGCGCTTGGCGCGTTCCGCGTCCGTGGGCGTATACGGGACGCGCGTCTGCAGCAGGTCGTCGAGGACCGGCGCAAACGGCGCCGGAAATCGCAGCGCTTTCACATCGTCTGAATCGAGGCGGCTTTTCGGCAGTCCCGCGTAATACAACCCGGAGGTGGTGAAGCCTCCTTCGACGAGCTGCGTGAGCACGGCGCTGACCAGCCGATGATCGGGGTGACCGTAGCCACCGTCAGGTCCCCACGTGACGAGCGCGTCCGGCTTCAAGTCCGCGAGGGTCGACGTCAGCTTCGCGCTGACCTCCGCGAGCGCCTGCGCGGAGTTCAGGCCGGCATCGGGAAAGCCAAGCAGCACAGGCGGCTGCGCGCCCAGCGCCTCGCACGCGCAGGCCGCTTCTTTCGCGCGCGCCGCCGCGAGCTGCTCGCCGGCGGGAATGTTCGCGAACGGCGTCACACCCTTGTCGCCGTTGGTCACGATCACCAGGTGCACGCGCGTATCCGGCTGGCTCGCATAATGCGCGAGCAGCGGACCCGCGATCGTCTCGTCGTCTGGATGGGCGAACACTGCGACCAGCGTCCGCGGCTTCGTCTGCGGCGCGTCCGCCCGCGGGACGACGGCCGCACATCCGATCACGACCCCGGCGATCATTGCCTTGCGCATCACGCTGCCTCCTTGGATTCCTTCATCCGCTTCGACCCACCGCCACAATCATCACGGCGCCGCCGATCATGACGATCGACCCAATCAGCCGCCGCGCGATGCTGCGTTCGTCGAAATAGCGGTAACCGAGAAAGACGCTGATCAACGTCGAGAGTTGAAAGAGCGCGAGCGAGTAGCCGACCGGCATCACGCCGAACGTCATCAGCGTCGTGAGCTGCATCGCGCCCGTTGCCGCCGCGAGCCACATGTATGTCCACCAACGGCGCTGCAGGGTGCGCGCCTCCGTTCGGAGCTCGTCTCGCAGCAGCACTACTACGCACGGGATCGACACCAGCAACCCGAACGTGGACCAGATAGAGAACACCAGCACGGGCGAAGCGTCCAGCACGGCGCGCTTCAGGAACACGGCTTCGGTCGCCGAGCATACCAGCGCCGCGAATCGGAGCTGCACGCCGGGCTCGCGGAAAAATTGCAGGAACGCGCGGCGCCGCGACTCCGCTTCTCGTCGCTCGACGATGATCGTGCTGCCGGCGAGGATCAGGAGGACGCCAATCAACCCGGCGGCGTTCGGCACCTCGCCGACGAGGAAAATGCCGAGCACGAGGCTCACGATCGCCTTGTAGGCGTTGATCGAGCCAAGCACCGAGAGCTCGCCCGCTCTGAGCGCGTAGACCAGCAGCGTGTTGCCGACGATCGCGAGCGTCGCGCTGATGACCATGTTCGCCCAGAACGCCGTCGACAGTGACGCGAGCGGCGCTCTCGCGAGCAGCGGCAGCACGACAATCGTGAGCAACGCGTGCGTGGCCGCGATGATGAACACGGGATTCGCGGGCGCAGCGGTCAGGCGCTTCTGGAACGCGTTCACGACGGGATTCGCAACGATCCGCGCGGCGATGACGAGTGCGGTCAACACGTGATCTAATCCGAACGTACTCCACGCAGCCGGCCGATTGATCCAGCTTTGTAAATTCGCTTTCGATTCTGACGCGCCGGTGTGCGGCCGCACATGCGGTTCTTGAGCGACATCGCTCGAATCGCGCCCAAACGCGTCGATCTCGATTCCGCCGCTGCGCACG
>JBKPRU010000053.1:0-5441 GCA_046734675.1 Acidobacteriota bacterium | reverse complement strand
TATGTCGTGTTCGCGCCTTACTGGAACGTCCCACCCGACATCGTCGAAAAGGAGACGCTGCCTTCGGTCATGAACGATCCGGACTTCCTCGAGCGAACCAACATGGAAGTGGTCGACACGAAGGGCAACCCCGTCGACCCGGCGTCGGTGGACCTGAGCGACCCGAAGGCGTATCGCTTCCGGCAGCGTCCCGGCACCGAGAACTCACTCGGGCTCGTGAAGTTCATGTTCCCAAACCAGTTCAACGTGTACCTGCACGACACGCCGGCCGACTCGCTGTTCGCGCGCGCCACGCGATCGTTCAGCCACGGATGCGTGCGGCTCGAACAGCCGGACGCGCTCGCCAAGTACGTGCTCGCGGATCAGCCGTCGTGGACGGCGGACAAGATTCAGGAAGCGATGCACGGCGAGGAAGAAACGGTCGTGAAGCTGCGCACGCCGATCCCGGTGTATCTCGGTTACTGGACGGCGCGCGTGACCGCGGACGGCGTGCTCCAATTCCGCGATGACATCTACGGCGTCGACGCGCGACAGACCGAGATGCTCACCAAGCGGCTGGCGCGCCTGAAGCAGCACGCCGCCGACGCGGCAACCGCCGCCACCGATCTGAAGTCTGTCGTGAAGAGCGCGATGTAAGCGGAGGTCAGCGCAGTTTTCGCGCGCCGCGGCCGTTCGACGATGCGGGCACTTCGCCGGTCTTGGCGGCCTTCAGGTAGCCGGTCATCTCGTCGACGAGATCCTGCGGGAGGCACGGCTTCGCGATGAAGCCGTCGCACCCGGCGAGCCGTGCGCGTTCCCAATCGGCGGCCAGTGCGTGCGCGCTCAGCGCGACGATGAGGAGATGCGCCGTCTCCGGATCGGCGCGCAGACGCTTGGTCGCTTCCCAACCATCGAGCCCTGGAAGCGACAGGTCCATCAGAATCAGATCGGGACAGTGCTCGCGCGCCAGCTTGATCGCGCCGTGGCCGTCGCCCGCGGTCTCGACGGCAAACCCCGAGAACTCGAGGTATTCGCGATACATGTCGCGCGCGTCCACGAAATCCTCGACCAGGAGAATCAGGGGTTTGGTCCGCATGGGTGGTCAGGCTGATCGCGGGTGCCGCAGGCCGTCGAGCACCGAGCAGACGGCATGCTCGAGTTCCTCCGACGTGCATGGCTTCGACAGGAACACGTCGCAACCCGCCCGATCCGCGCGATCGGGATCCTGTGCGTAGGGCGCGTAGCCGGTGACCGCGATCACGGGAATGTGCTGCGTGCGAGCATCGCTCCTGAGCCGCCGTGTCAGCTCGTATCCGTCGATGCCGGGAAGATACAGATCCGTCACGACGACGTCCGGCCGGATGTCGACGGCGCGTTCGAGCGCCTGCAAACCGTTGTGTGTTGCTGCGACCTGAAAGCCCGCCTGTTCGAGCCAGACGGCAAACTGTTGCCGCCCCTCTCGATCGTCTTCCACCAGCAGGACCAGCCGCCCGGGATAACAGCCCACCAACCAGCAAGTATAACAGTCTGCCGGAGCTTCGTCAGTCAGGCGAATCGGGCACGTGCGGAACAAACCGTCCAGCTGAGGTCAGGGCTGCGCGACGAATGCGATGCGATCGCCAGCCGGGCTGACCGCAATCCGCGAGACACGCGTCAGCCCGAGCCGGTCGAGCGCGGCAACAGGCCGCCACTCGGCCTCGCCGCGCCGCCACGCATACAGCACGGCGTCGCGAGCCATCAGCAGCGTGCCGTCGGGCGTCCATGCGACGTCCGCCTCGTCGCCACCGGGCACCACGCGCGTCAAGATCGTCGCCTCTCCGGTCGCGGGATCCAGTTCCTTGATCGTCAAGACGGCGTTCGCGCCGGCGCCTTCGCGCTGCACGAAGCTGATGGTGCGGCCACCCGGGATCGACTGCAGCGACCGCGCGATGTCGCTCGCGACCACGCGGGACGTACCCGTCCGCGTGTCCGCCACCTGCAGCGTCGCCGGACGGCCGAGGACGAACAGCGCGACCGTGTGATCGTCGGACCACGCGTGATACCCGACCGGTTTGATCGTCTCGAGCACGAGGCGCGGATCGCGCCCGTCCGCCGTGAAGCGCCACAGCCGCTGCGTTCCCTCGCTATCCCGCTCCACGCGCACAACGGACAGATCGCCTGACGGCGTGATCGTCGGCGAAAACTCGCTCTCGGGCGTGTCGGTCACCTGCGACACGGTGGATGCCGCGATGTCGTACCGATAGATGTCCGTCTCGGGCCCGCGGCCCCGCACGGACGTGAACAACACGGCGCGGCCGTCGCGCGTGAAGAACGGCTGATTGTCGTAGCCGGGATGGCTGGTGATGTTGAGGGGCGCACCGACCTCGATCCGGCCGTCCTTCGTCGTGAGCGGCGCGAGAAAGATTTCCGTGTCCGGCGGCGGCGCCTGCGCGGCCGGCTGCGGGGCCGGCGCCGCGGGAGGCTCGAACTCGAGAAAGATGTCGCGCTCCGCCGGAGTCGCACCGGCGCCCATGTCGCCAACCGACCAGAGCAGCTCCTGGATCGAGTTCGGCGCCGACGCGAGCTGCGTCATCTTCTCGTCAGTGAGATTGGCGATTACGCTGCCGACGTCCACGTTGAGGATCGTCGCGTGGTTGCCCTCGCGGGCGGGCGCGTTCGTGCGCAGCAGCGGCGTTTCGAGCTCGACGCCGAATTCGACGCGCGTGCCTTGCGTCGCCTCCTTGATCTTCTGTTCGAGCCGCTGATTGCGGGGCGCCTGCTCGCCCGCTGCCGCCTCGCGCTCCATCCGCGTGTCCGGCATGTGGACCAGCAGCAGGCGGTCACCGTTCTCGTGGGGACGCATGGAGAACGTAATCACCGGCGGCGCCGTTCCGCCCGACATCCCGAAATCGCTGTGTGCCGGCACACCGACGACGGGCGGGAACGTGAGCCGAAGCGCGGTCACGTCGGCGAACGACACGACCGTCCGCCTGACCGCACCGTCTGCGGTCTTGTCGAGCGTCGTCTCTTCGATCTTCACCGGCGCGCCAAGCACGCCGGAGAGCTCCTCGTCGCTCGGCGCCGTCAACGAATCTTCCGCGCTCTTCATGTCGGACGGCGCGACCGCGAAGATCTCCTGGAAGGCATGAAACTGCTGGTCGTAGACGCGCGTCGTGATGATGGCGCGGCCGTGCCCGTCCGGCGCCACCTGCAGGACCAGGCTGCTCGAGAGGCACGCCTGCAGCGTAATCGTCAGGGCGAGCGCGAGCGCGCCGGTGAGCTGTTTCATGCGCGGGAGTATAGTCCCGGTGATGCACCCGGCGCTCGCCCCTGTGGTGATCGTGTTCGGGACCGCGGCGTCGTACGTCCTCGGCATGCTGATCGGCGTGCCCGCACTCGTGCCGGTCCTCAACGTCGTTCCCGCGTTCCCCTTCATGATCGCGTCGCTCAGGCGCGGATGCGTCGGAGAAGCGATCGGGCGCATGCTGATCTGGGCGGCCGCCCTCGCCGTCTGTTCGACGGCCGCGTCGTATCTCTCCCCCGTCGACACCGCACGCCTGTTCATCCGCGGTGATGCGTATCGGCGCGAGATGTTCCTGTTCGTGCTGACCGGGCAGGGACGCGAAGGAGAGATCCGGCAGTTCTTGCCGGAGCATCTCGGCCACGCCGCGATCTTCAGCGGCCTCGCGCTCGCGACCGGCAGCGTGCTCGCGATGCCGCTCGGCGCGCTGCTCATGAACTACATGGGGCACTACGTCGGCGCGCTGGCGTCGGCCAGCCTCCACCCGTGGCGCGCCATCGCGCTGGCGTGGGTGCCGTGGGCGATCATCCGCATCGCCAGCTTCGTCACCCTGGGCGTCGTCCTCGGAGCGCCGCTCCTCTCACGCGTCGCCGGGTTCGAGTATCGCCTTCGCGATCAACGGGGCTGGATTGTGCTGGCGCTTGCCGGATTGATCGTAGATATCGTCCTGAAATGGACGCTCGCGCCGTGGTGGCGGCTCTGGATCAAGGCAGCCGCGGGATGGTGAATGCCGTTATATGATCCCGCCACCATGTTGATCAGCGCAGCCGTCGCGGTGTTCTGTGCCGTCGTCGCGCCGGCGGGCGCCGAGCAGGCGATCGAGCGGCAGCTCGTGGTCACGATCACGCCGAAGGAACTCGAGGGCGGGATCCTGACGGAGATCACGTGGGACAAGGGCGCGCTGATGCTGCAGGGCGCCGTGGCCAATCCTGATGGCTCGCTGTCGGGACGCTACCTGGTGGTCCCGGCGAAGACGACGACGCTCACGCAAGCGAAGGAGCAGACGGACGCGTCGCTGGACTACTGGCTGCGCAAGTCGAAGCGCATGAGTCCCACCGGGCTCGGACGCATCGAATCGGGCATCGACGCGAAACTGCCGATGTACGGCATCGGCGCGCTCGAACGCCGCATCGGCGATGCGGTCGACATGGGCGGCACGCAGCAGAAGCACACGCTGCGGTTGAACGGCCTGGTGCTATTCGAGCGCGACGGCGGCGTCGAGCCGTACGACGGCGAACTGTGGTCGTGGTCGCCGGCCGAGCTCAATCGCATCGTGTACGTCGACGGCAAGGGAGATCTCTGGGTCGCGGCGGCGGACGGAACGGCTCCAGCCCGCGTGCTCAAAGGAGACTTCATCCTGCCGGCGTGGTCCGACGACGGCAGCATGATTGCGGTGGCGGAAAAGAAGAATGGCGGCCGGCGCTGGGACGTCTTCCTCCTGATGCTGCCGGAGCCGCTGCGGCGTGCGCATCGCTGAGGCGCGCACCGCGGCACTGAACGGAGACCTGATCATGTCCGACGCTCCCAAGAGCGCGTTCGAGCTCGCGATGGAACGGTTGCGGAAGAAAGATGCCGAAGCCGGCGTCCAGGAACAGAAGCTCACGGACGAACAGAAGGCGGCGATCGCGGAAGCGCGGTCGAAGTACGAAGCAAAGGTCGCCGAGCGGCAGATCCTGCATCGCAGCAACGTGCTCAACGCCCGCAGCGCCGAGGAGCGCCAGACCATGGACGAGGAATACCGCCGCGATCTCGATCGCTTCGCAAGCGACCGCGACGCGAAGATCCAGCGCATCCGCGCCGGGCAGGGTGATCGATAGGCTGCGCGCGCTGACACGGCGCGCGGCGCGCCCCGACGCTGCGGTCGGCGCCGGGATCCTGATCAGTCGACTCGCCGGCCTCGTTCGCGTCCGCATCTTCGCGCATTACTTCGGCCTCCGCGACGCGGCCGATGCCTTCAACGCCGCCTTCCGCATCCCCAATCTCCTCCAGAACCTGTTCGGCGAAGGCGCGCTCTCCGGATCGTTCATCCCGGTGCATGCGGGCCTGCGCGCGCGCGGCGAACATGACGCCGCGGCCCAGACGGCGCGCACGGTGTTCGCGCTGCTCGCGCTTGCGATCTCCGTGCTGGTGCTGATCGGCGTGCTCGCGGCGCCGGTGCTCGTCGACGTCATTGCGCCGGGGT
>JBKPRU010000052.1:0-12808 GCA_046734675.1 Acidobacteriota bacterium | reverse complement strand
GCGCGGGACGACGTGGGCTGCGACCGCAACAGGCCCGCATACGCGACCGCGAGAAGCAGCAAACCGCCGAACAGCACGTACGACTGCAGCGGGTTCCATGGAGTGAATGCCAGCCGTTCTGCCGGCTGCACGTACTGCGCGGTCAGGAGGAAAGACGAGACGAGCAGTGCTGCCGTCCATCGTCCACACGATTGTCGATCCCACGCCGCCGGTGCGAGCATCGCGAAGAGCGGCAGCAGCACGCCGTAGTGATGCTCCCACGCAATCGGTGACGCCATCGTCGCGGTCAGCGTGATGATTGCCAGATCAAGCCGGCCGTCACGGCGCGCGACACGCGCCGGCACGACGAGAGCCAGCGCGTACAAGACAACCGCCGCGATCGTCGTCCCGAGCGACACGATGCGATGGGGCGGGCTGAACGCGTGGTCGTCGAACGTCAGGTTCGATCCATTCGCGAACCAGCGGTTCAACAGGCCGTTGAACGATTGATTCGGATAGTACGCCTCGCCTCGTTCGGCGATGTACGAGAGCACGCGCCCATACGACAGGTGCGACGGCACGCCGTACAGCGCGACGGAAACGGCGAGGCCCACCCCGCACGCAAGAGCGAACCCGGCGACGAGCTGCCACTCGCGCCGAAGCAGCGCCCACGCAGCGAGCGGCGCCAGCGGAGGCTTGATCAGGCACACGAGGCCGAGCGCGATCCCCGCTGCCCGCGTCCATCCGCGCAGCCATCCCCAGACGAGGAACGCGAACAACGCGTCCACCCAGACCTGAATCTGACCCAGCGTGTAGCCCTTCAGCAGCGGATAGAAAGTCGCCGCCAGTCCGGCGGCGACAAACAGCGCGGATGCGGATGCCGCGTGACCATCGAGGCGCAGGGCGTCCCGGAAAATCAGCACGGTCAGAACGATCGTCGTCAAGAACGCGACCCACGAGATCGCGTTCAGGGTCGGTCGCGCAAGGTGGCGGACATACAGCAACGAGGTCGGTGCGTATTGAAACTTTACTTTCCGCTGGAAAAATATCTCCTCGTAGATATCCTGCCCAGGGTGCGCGTCCGCATACTCCTGCGCCGCTCTCATGGGGCGCCACGAGTCGGCGGCCTGGATCCGGCGGCCAAGGCGACCGAGCTCGCCGATGATGGTTTCCGCGCGCGGCGTCCCGCATGCGACGCGCAGCATCAATGGGATAGCGAGCGCGTGGACGGCGAGTAGCGCCGCGAGCGCGAGCGTCAACCGGCGATCGCGGGATGCTGGTCGCGGGGGCACGGCCGCGCTGCTCGCAAAGGGATTGCCGCCCGGTCGAGGTCGCGGCATTCATTTCGCAAACGGCTGACCTGTGCCGCCCGCTGGCGTTACGGACCTGGCGCTTGTCGCCGAAGCTCATGTGCCTTTTTCTGCGCGTATGAAAGCACTGCGCGTTCCCGCGCTCGACGTCGTGCTGGCCGCCGTCTTCGTGGCCGCCGCGAGTCTGTATGCCGCTGGCGTGCGGGCGGCAATGGATCCGCGTTTCTTCGTCGCGCCGGCCGGCAATGATGTCTGGTTCGAGGCGGACATGCCCACCGTCGCAGACCTCATGCTGCATCGATGGAGCGATCATTCGCGCGACGCGCAGCATCCGGTCTTCGCGCTGCTGACCGTCGTGCCGTCCTACGCGTTGAAAACCCTGGGCGCCTCCGACGCGCATCGGCTCGCCACTCTGTCCGTCGTCAGCGCCGCCGCGTGGAGCCTGGCGATGTTCGTGTTGCTCCGTCTCGCGACGCCGGCGCGCCGCGATGCGGTTGTCTTCACCGGGTTGGCGCACGTCACCGGCGCCGCCATGTTCTGGCTCCCGACAACGGAAACCTATGTTCTCGGATCGACGACGCTGATCATTCCGCTGGTGGTGGTGGCGTGGGATCGGGCCGCGATGCTCGCGGAGGGATGGCACGTCACGGCGTCGGCGCTGTCGCTTGCCGTCACCACCTCGAACTGGATCGCCGGCATTATCGGAGCGTTCTCGGCGCGACGACCGCTGCGCGCGTTCCAGATCACCGTCAACGCGCTCGCGCTCGTCGTCGTGCTGTGGGGCGTTCAGCGAGCGCTCGTGCCCTCGGTGCCATTCTTCCTCGGCGCGCATCACCAGTCGCGGTTCGTCTTTCCCGACGCGGCGGGCGGGCCGATCGCCGCCACCCGCGCGCTCGTCTTTCATTCGATTGTCGTGCCGCGGGTCGAGGTCGTGGCCGAGCCGAAGTGGGGCACGCGGATGAGCGTCCAGCGTTCGCCGCTCGGATCGTCGGGTGCCGCCGGGGCAATCGCCACGGTGCTGTGGGCGGTCCTGCTCGGTACGGGGCTGCTCTCGATGTGGCGCACACGCCGGCTCTCGCCGCTGGCGCCGGCGCTCGCGCTCACCGCGTTCGCGCAGTGCGCCTTGTATGCCTGCTACGGGGAAGAAACGTTTCTCTACAGCCTGCACGTCGCGCCGCTGCTGGTTGCATGTGGGGCCACCGCGACGTGGACGTCGCATCGGCGCTGGGTGACGCCGCTCGCGGTGGTCCTCATCATCCTGCTGCTCGTCAACAACGTTCCGGCGCTGTCCGCCTCCTTGCAGTTCTTCTCGACCTCCGCCCGCCCGATTGCCTCGTTCCGCTGATGCGCGCGCTGGGCGCTTACGTCGTCTGGTTCGTGCTCGCGGGATTCGCGGGGACGATCGTGCGGTCGCGGCGTGAGCGTGCGCAGCCCTGGCAGCCGGCCGCCATGGCCGCCGTCTGCGCCGCGTCTCTATTCGCTTTCGTCATCGTCGACTGGGGACGCGCGACTCCGTTCGGAGATTTCAACAAGGCCTACTACGCCGCCGGCTCTCGCATCCTGACCGATCCGTCCGCGCTGTACGCGTGTGACGTGAGCAACCTGTGCTTCGTGAACCTGCCGCTCGTCGCGCTCGCGTTTACACCGCTCGCGGTGCTCGGCCGCACCGGCGCGCAAGCGGTGTTCTCGATACTCGGGGTGGCCGCGGTGGTGGTTGCCGCCGCGATCACGATTCGCGAGCTTCGCGCGACGGGCGCGCGGCGCTACGCGATCGTCGCGGTGTTCGCGTTGAGCGGACCGTTGATGTACAGCCTCAGGCTCGGCAACGTCTCACACGCGCTGCTGCCGGTGCTGGCGCTGGCGTTCATCTGGCTCGCGCGCGGCCGCGAGGCACGCGCGGGAATTGCGCTGGCCGTCCTCGCCATCAACAAGCTGCCATTCCTGTTATTCCTGGTGTACCTGCTGGTCCGTCGCCGATGGATCGCCGCCGCCGCGTTCGGCGCGTCGATTGCCATCATGGCAGTGGCGTCACTCGCGCTTTTCGGCACCGGCCTGCACGAGGCATGGATCGACGGAGTGGTCGGGCCGTTCGCGCGATGGCCGATCGGCGCGTACAACGTGCAATCCATTTCGGGCCTGCTCGCGCATTACATGATGCCGGGACATTTGACGGATTGGGTGCCGCTTCCGCCGCCGCGTCCGTTCACCGTGATCCGTTATGCGATGCTGCTGGCCATCGGATCGCTCGTCGCCTTGACGCTGCGGCGCGGCGACGTGCCGCGTCATCCGCGCGAACACGTCCTCGAGCTGAACATCGTGCTGCTGGTGGCGCTTCTCGCCAGCCCGGTAACGTGGACGCACTACTACGCGTTCGCCGTGGTGCCGCTTGCGTGGCTCATGGCGCACGACCGGCGCGGGCATCACCGCTGGCTGCTTTCGCTCGCGACCGTCTTGGTGTCGCTGCCCGTCGTGCTGCCGCGCGTTCCGCACCCGCTCGCGGCGGCGCTCATCGAGCGTGTGCTGATCTCGCACTACGTGTGGGGCGCACTGCTCCTGCTTGCGATGCTGTGCGCGGCTCGGGCGAGTGGCGCCGCTCGAACGTCAATCGATCAGACGCGCGAGGCGGTCGACGCGCGGAGCTTGAACCGCTGAATCTTGCCAGTGGCCGTCACCGGCAGCGCGTCGACGAATTCGATCCAGCGCGGACGCTTGTACTCGGCGAGCCGCTGGCGCGCAAACTGCTGCAGCTCGAATCCAAGGTCCGTTCCGGCGACGACGCCGCTGCAAAGCACGACGTGCGCCACCGGTTTGACGAGGCCGTCGTGATCTTCGCGTCCCGTTACGGCGCACGCCTGCACCGCCGGATGCTCCAGCAGCTGGTGTTCGACTTCGGCCGGACTGACCCAGATCCCGCCCACCTTGAGCATGTCGTCCGATCGTCCCGCGAACCAGTAGAAGCCGTCCGCGTCCTGCTGGTACTTGTCGCCGGTGCGGATCCAGTGTCCGGCAATCGTGCTCTTCGTCTGCTCGTGCTGATTCCAGTAGAACGCGCACGTCGAGTCGCCGCGGACGATGAGGTCGCCGAGCTCGCCTTGCGGTACCGTCATGCCGTGCTCGTCGACGAGCCGCGCCTCGTAGCCCGGGACGGGCATGCCGCTCGATCCGGGACGAATGCGCCCCGGCTGGTTCGAAATGAAGATGTGCAGGATCTCGGTGGACCCGATGCCGTCGAGAATCTCGACGCCGAAACGCTCGCGGAACCGGTGAAAGATCGCGGGCGGCAGCGCCTCGCCGGCTGAGACCCCATGACGGATGCTCGACAGATCGAACTCGCGATCGGCGGCGGTGTGTGCCAGCAGCATCGCGTAGTGGGTCGGCACCGAGAAGAACAGCGTCGGGCGGTGGCGCTCGATCAGATCGTAGACGACCGGCGGCGTCACGACGCCGGGCCAGAGAATGCTCGTCGCCCCGACCGCAAGCGGGAAGTACATGCTGTTGCCGAGTCCGTACGCGAAGAACAGCTTTGCGACGCTGAAGCATCGATCGCCGGCGTGAATCCCGAGCACGCCGCGCGCGTACGCGTCGGCGCAGACGTTCATGTCGTGCTGCAGGTGCACGCACGCTTTCGGCGCGCCGGTCGTCCCTGACGAATACAACCAGAACGCGGGGGCGTCGCGGCTGGTTGGATATGCGTCGAGGGCGGGGGAGCCCCCACTCACCAGGCCGTCGAACGCGATGGCGTCCTGATCGTCCACGCCGCCACCCACCACGAGGACGTGGCGCACCGAACCACTGTTGCGGATGGCTTTCACGGCTTCCGGATAGAGCGGGGCACTGACAATGAGGACGCGCGCCGTCGAATCGCGCAGGACGTACTCGTATTCGGCCGCGGTCCATCGCGTGTTGAGCGGCACCGGGACCGCGCCGATCTTGATGGCGCCGAAAAACGCCGCGATCATCTCCGGCCCGTCGAGGGTGAGCAGCACGACCCGTTCTTCGGGCCGGACGCCGAGCTGACCGGCCAGCGCCGATCCGATCCGGTTCACCTGATCATGCAGATCGCGATACGTGACCTGGCGATCGCCGCACTCGATCGCGACGGCATCACCGCGTCCTTCCTCGAGGTGCCGGTCGATGAAGTAGGTGGCGGCGTTGAACACGGGCGGCTCGGATCGAGTACGCATGGCAGCGCCGGCGAGGATCCTACACCCGGCCGAGCTCGCGCTGCGACGCGCCGGTACGACCAATCGCGCCGTCGGCCGCGATCCGGCCGGGACGCGTGCCGCGCTCACTTCAAACGCTACGAAGGGCAGTACCGGCTCGAGGGCGTCTGGAAAGGAGACCGCGACGGATTCGATCTCGTGCAGCGATGACGGGTCGCCAGGCCGCGGTCACTGACGCCGACTAGCGCGTTGGCGGCCGCGGCTCGCTCGACGGCGGCACGATCCCCTTGAGCCGCATGTAGGTGACGAGATTGCCGTAGTGCTCCCACGAGTGGCTCGTGACGAAGGTCAGCATCATCGCCTTCGGCGTTTTGCCGCCGAACCACGTCACGTTCTCCTGCGCGGCGGCATCGGTCAGCTTCGCGAACACCGATTCGCAGAACGCCCGCGATTCGTTCAAGGCGGCGATGATCTCGGCCTTCGCGGTCTCCTTCTCGTGCACCTGCACCGACGAGACATCTTTCATGATCTTGTCGATATCGACCGGGTCACCCGCTGCGAAGCGGCAAAGAAGATTGTTGCCGTCCGCGATGTGCCCGAGCACGCCCCCGAGGCTTCGCACCTCCGGGGTCGGCTTGAACGCATAGAGATCTTCAGGGACCTTTTCGGCGGTCTTCAGGACGAGCGCCTGGATGTCCTTGTACTGACGTTCGACGCCGGCCGTGAAGAATCGCGGGTCGGCGCTCTGTGCGAACGCGGATCCGCTGCTGATGCCGGCCAGCAGGACGAGGGCGAGCGGCGTGCGCATATCGGTCCTCCAAAAGTGCCGTCAACGTTCCACGGACGCCGCCGTTTGTCAACCGTGTCCTGACCGCCTCGCGAGAATCAGGTGCGAGTCGCCGAACTCGTGCCACAAGTAACCATGCCGCAGGGCCTCCTCGTACGCGCGCTGGAGATGATGGCGGTCGCGCGCCGCGTCGGCGACGGCCTGCAAGAGCAGCAGATGCGTCGCGCGCGGTTCATGAAAACCGGAGATCAACCCGTCGACCGACCGCAGGGCACCACTTCGGTATCGAGGTCCCTCATGATATCCGTGTGCATCCGTGTTTATCCGTGGTGGAGTGTGCATCCGTGGTGGTCGATCGGGCGCAATGACGACATCCGTCCAGCCCTCACCGGGAAACGTCACGCCATCTGCGGTCACGGTTTCAAGCGCGCGGACGACGGTGGTGCCGACGGCGATGACGCGGCGGCCTGACTGCCGCGCGGCAGTGACGCGTTCGGCAGTACGGCGCGGCACGCGGTAATACTCCTCGTACGGCGGCTCGTGGCTCTCGAGGCTGGCGACCCCCGCGTGCAGGAGGAGCGGCGCGATCTCCACGCCGCGCGACACGAGCCGGGTCACGAGATCGGGCGTGAACGGGCGCCCCGCCGACGGCATCTCGGCGCTTCCGGGCTCGGTCGCAAACACGGTTTGATACATCGCGGTGGGCCAGGCGCGCGGCACGTAGCCGTAGCGAATCGGAAAGCCGTGCGCGTCCAGGTACGACACGGGATCGCACGGAAGATGTGCCGCGGCGATCCAGAGACGCGATCGCCCGTCCATCGCGCCGGCCAGCGGATACGGCGCCAGCAGATCCAGAGTCGCGCGAGCAGGCAGCGTGAAGTGCATCCCGGTGCGCGCGCCGCCGTAAGGCGTCGAGGCAACCGCGTCCGGCCGCCGGACTTCGACCGTCCAGAATCCTCCCGGCAGGCGCGTCGAGAAATGAATCTCGAACGCTGCGCCGTCGTCGTCGGTGGCGGGCACGGCCGCGTTCAGCGTGCCGCTCGTGTTGACGACGAGGACGTCGCCTGGCGCGAGCCAGCGAGGGAGATCGAAGAACTGCGTGTGCTCGACTGCATCCGCCTCGAGGTCGGAGACGAGCAGCCGCACCTCGTCGCGCCGGAGACCGCGCGCTTCCGGCGGTTCCGCGGCTTCGAGGTGTGCGGGCACCTCGAAGCCGTCGACTACACCCGTTGCAGCCATCGCGTGTCCTCGCTCTGCGCCGTGAACCGCTCGCCGGTGAGCGTCGCGGGATCCTGATCGAACAGCCAGCTCCAGAACGGGATCGTCACGTCCGGCAGCGGACGGTCCGAAATGTCTTCGTTGGGAAAGGCCTGTTGATGCATCCGCGTGCGCATGTCACCCGGATCGACGATGACCGCGCTGACCCCGCGGTCGCGCAGCTCCACGGCGAGCGTGCGCGTCAGCAACTCCAGCGCCGCCTTACTGGCGCCGTACGGACCCCAGCCTGGGTACGCGCCCTGCGCGGCGTCGCTCGTGATGTTCACGATCAGCCCGCGCCGCTTCACGAGCAGCGGCAGGGCTTGTTGAATCAGCGCCAGTGGCGCGCCCGCGTTCACCGGGAAGACACGGCCGAACCGCGTGACCTCGAAGTCCACGAGCGGGCCGATGTCGCCGAGCTCCGACGCGTTGTTCACCAGCAGGTCGAGCCCGCCGAGGGTCTCCGCGGCGCTCACGAGTCGAGCGCGGACGGCGGCGTCCGTCACGTCGCCGGCGACCGGCACGATCGTGACACCCCGTTGACCAAGTGACTGCGCAACCTCCTCCAGCGGTCCGGCGTTTCGGGCCCCGAGCACCAGATCGCAGCCGCGGTCCGCGAGGACGCGGGCGATCGCCTCGCCCAGCCCGCGGCTCGCGCCCGTGACGATGCCTACGCGCTTCGGTTCATGCATGTCGATCACCTCCATCGCCTCCAGCTTCGATCTTCAAGTGCACTTGAAGTCAAGGGCCGGGTCTGCGACACTGCAGCTGTGGACGGGGCCATGACCATCGGCGAGGTGGCGAAGCGCAGCGGCACCGCCACGTCGGCGCTCCGGTTCTACGAGCAGCACGGGCTCATTCACTCGGAGCGCAACGACGCCGGCCATCGCCGCTACTCGCGCGCTGTGCTGCGCCGCGTCGCCTTCATCGTCTTCGCGCAGCGGATCGGGCTGTCGCTCGATGAGGTCCGTGCCGAGCTCGCGCAGTTGCCGCGCAACCGCGCCCCGGACCGGGCGGACTGGGGGAAGTTGACGGCGCGGTGGAAGGAACGGATCGCTGAGCGGATTGCCGAACTCGAGCGCCTCCAGGCGACGCTCACCGAGTGCATCGGGTGCGGCTGCCTCTCGCTCGATCGCTGCCAGCTGGCGAATCCCGGCGATCGCGCCGCGCGGCGCGGCCCGGGTCCGCGCTACTGGATCCGTGATCGTCGCTGACAGGCGTGTCCGCCGGGTCTAAAGACCCGGCCTACGTGGGATCAAAGTTGTAGGGCGGGTCTTTAGACCGGCCGGGGTTACGGCTGCAGTCGCAGGTGGAACGACTTCGGCCGCGTGAGCGCTTCGTAACCGAGCTGCGACAGCGAGCAGCCCCGTCCTGAATCCTTCACGCCCGTCCAGGCCAGCGCGGGATCGAGGTAGTCGCACCGGTTCAAGTAGCAGGTACCGGTCTCGACACGATCGCCGATGCTCACTGCCGCGTCGGCATCGCTCGTCCAGATCGACGCCGTCAATCCATATCGGCTGTCGTTCATCAGCGCGATCGCATCGTCATCGCCGTCGACAGCCATGATCCCGACGACCGGACCGAAGGTTTCTTCCGTCATGACTCGCATCGTGTGGTCCACGTCGACGAGTACCTGCGGAGCGACGTACGCAGTCCCTTCGGCGGCAGCAGGGAATTCGCGCGGGTCGATCAGACCGCGCGCGCCCCGCTGTATCGCGTCGTCGATCTGCTCTCGAACGAACGCCGCCGCACCGGTGCGGACCATCGGACCGAGCGTCGTGTCCGCGAGCAGCGGATTATCGAGGCGGTACTGACGCGTGACCGCGACGAAGCGGTCGACGAACTCGCGGTAGATCGAGCGATGGACGTAGATGCGCTCGACCGCGCAGCAGGATTGCCCGGCGTTGAAATACGCGCCGTCGACGAGGTTGTCGACCGTTGCTTCGAGCGGCGCATCCGCCCGCACGTAGGCGGGATCCTTGCCGCCCAGTTCGAGGTTGGCCGAGATGAAGCGTTTACTTGCAGACTGCTGGACGGCGTGGCCGCCGGCCACCGATCCGGTGAACGACACGAACGCGATGCGCGGATCCTCGATCATGCGCGCGACGTCTTCGTGCGTCGCGTGCAGGTACTGAAAGACGCCAGGCGGAAGCCCGGCTTCGTCGAATGCTTCTTTGTAACGCTCCGAGACGAGCGGGGTCTGCTGCGCGCTCTTGAGGATGACACTGTTGCCGGCCATGATGGCCGGGACGACGCCATTCACCGACGCGAGGTAGGGATAGTTCCACGGCGCAAGCACGAGCACGACGCCGAGCGCCTCGCGGCGGATGAAGCGTCGAAAGCCTTCGCGCTCGCCGACGTCGAGATCGGCGAGCATCCGCGGCGCGATCTCGATCATGTACGCGGCGCGCTCCTGGAACCCCCGTGTGATCTCGAACGGGGTCTGCGCCACCGGCCGGCCGATCTGCCAGGTCAGCTCCGTCGCGATTTCCGGCGCACGGTCGACCATCCGTGCGACCATGCGGCGGCAGATATCCGCGCGTTGCTCGACGGGGACGCGCTTCCAGGCGCGCTGTGCATCCACGGCTTGCTGCAGTGCCGTCGCAATCGTGTGCTCGCTGGCGATCTCGAGCTCGGTGAAGACGGAGCCGTCGACGGGCGAGATGATCTGCTGATGCATGGTGCGGGAGCCCGACATCTCCGTTACTGCGGCGTCACGTATGCGGCGGTGATCCCGCCGTCGACGACGAAGTCGGTGCCGGTCACGAACGACGATTCGTCCGAGGCGAGGAACAACGCGGCCTGCGCGATCTCGCGCGCGCGGCCGAAGCGCCCCATCGGGATGTGCACGAGCCGGCGCTGCTTCTTGTCGTCGGTGTCGAGGAACTTCATCAACATCTCGGTGTGCAGCGGTCCGGGACAGAGCGCGTTGACGCGGATGTTCTCGCGCGCGTGCACGATCGCCAGCTCGCGCGTCAGCGCCAGCACCGCGCCCTTGCTCGCGGTGTAGGCGATTTGCGGCGTCGCCGCGCCGAGAATCGCCACGAACGAGGCCGTGTTGATGATGCTGCCGCCGCCGGCGCGGCGAAGCGCGGGAATGCCGTGCTTGCACCCGAGGAACACCCCCTTGGCGTTGATGTTCATCGTCAGATCCCAGACCGCATCGTCGGTCGAGACCGCATCGTCGTCGCGGCTGTCCATGATGCCCGCGTTGTTGAACAGGATGTCGAGACGCCCGAACGATTTTTCCGCCGCGGCGACCATGGCGGCGCAGTCTTGCGAGCGCGACACGTCGGCGCCGACGAAAATGGCGCGTCCAGCCGCGCGGTCGAGGGCGGCGGTGGTGTCCTCGCCCGCCTTGTCATCTCGATCGACGACCACAATCGCGGCCCCCTCGCTCGAGAAAAGGAGTGCCGCTTCGCGGCCGATGCCGCTGCCCGCGCCCGTGATGAGCGCCACCTTACCCTCGAGTCGTCCTGCCATCGTCAGATCCGTTCGAAATATCGCCGGCGTTCCCAGTCCGTCACGGCGGTGCGAAACGCGGCTTCCTCGGTACGGAAGAAGTGCGCGTAATGTTCGACGACATGTTCGCCGAACGCGCACTTCGCGAACGCGCTCGCGGCGAATGCATCCGTGGCATCCCGCAACGTGTAAGCCACCCGTGGCAGGTGCCGCGCTGCATACACGTCGCCCGTGAAGCACTCGGGCGGCTCGATGCGGCGGCGGATCCCATCGAGACCGGAGGCCAGCGACGCCGCAAACGCGAGGTAAGGATTGCAGTCCGCGCCAGGAATGCGGCACTCGATGCGCAGGCTCGAGCCGCCGCCGACGACGCGGAAGCCGGCGGTACGATTGTCGTAGCTCCACGCCAGACGCGTCGGCGCCCACGACGCATCGACGAAGCGTTTATACGAGTTGATGGTCGGAGCGTAGAAGACCATGACGTCGGGCGTGTGCTCGATCCAGCCGCCGAGAAACCAGCGGAACTCGTCCGAGCACTGGACGGGACCGAACGATTTATCGCCGGCAAATGCGTTCGTGCCGTTCCGCCACAGGCTCAAGTGGATGTGACAACTCGACCCCGCGCGGTCGTGGGCGAACTTCGCCATGAACGTCACGGACATGCCGGCCTGCTCGGCGACTTCCTTCAGGCACTGCTTGAAGACGACGTGACGATCCGCCATATCGAGCGCTTCGGTGCAGCGGACGTTCAGCTCGTGCTGGCCGAGGCCCCATTCGCCTTTCGAGCTCTCGACCGGCACGCCGGAGTCGCGAAGATGGCGCCGAACGACCGCCGTGAACGACTCGGTGCGCGTGCCCTGCAGGATGTTGTAGTCCTCGAGATACCAGCCGGCGGGCTGCAGGCTCCGGTAATCCCCCTCCATCGCGCGACGATACCCGTCGGCGAAGACGTAGTACTCGAGCTCCGACGCGGCGACCGTGTCGAACCCGAGCTCGCGCGCGGCCGCGATCTGCCGCCGTAGCATCGAGCGCGGCGCCACGGCGACGTGGTCCGGCGGATTGCCGGCGGCAACATCACACAGGACGAGCGCGGTCTTCTCGAGCCAGCTCGCGACGACGAGCGTGCGCATGTCGGGGACCATGTGGAAGTCGCCGTAGCCCTGGTCCCAGCTGGCGAAGCGGTAGCCGGGGACGGGCTCCATCTCCATGTCGGTCGTCAGCAGGTAATTGCAGCCGTGTGTCCCGTGCGCGGCGGTGTCGTCGACGAACATCTCCGCGGCGTAGCGCTTGCCCATCAGCCGCCCGTAGTGATCCGTGAAGGCCACGATGACGGTGTCGATCTCGTCCCGCTGCACGCGCTCGCGGAGTTCATCGAGGGTCAGCGAACCCCGCCGCGCCTGGCCTGTGCTCAATGTGATCCTCCTGGCATGGCGCCGCTCGCCGGGAGTGGCGACGGCGGGATGGCATCCACGCCGGCGATCGCCCACGCCGGGCCACGGAAGCGATGGCGCTCGCGGAGCACATACCACGCGGCCAGCAGCACGGTCAGGCCGGCGATGGTCTTCCCCGCGCGCATGTTGTCGGGAACGCTCAGGATGATCGTGATGAACAGCACCCACACGATCGCGACGAGGTTGATCGCCCCGCCAAATCGTCCCAGGTGCCACGGTCCGTGCGCCGGCGCGTCCGCCGTGCCTCTCGCGCGCCACGCGAGATAGACCGGCACGATGTAGGAGCAGTACAGACCGATGACGCTGATCGAGGTCACGACGGCGTACGCGCCGGTGCTGAGCGTCGCGAACGCCGCGATCACGACCGACACCCACACGGCCGGCGCGGGCGTCAGGTAT
>JBKPRU010000051.1:0-17771 GCA_046734675.1 Acidobacteriota bacterium | reverse complement strand
GTCGAGGGGCGGGGACCCCTGCGCCCCGCTCCGCTCGTCGCGCGCGCGCTGTGCGCGCCGCCGTTATACGGCAAGACGGGTGAGACGGGCGCGAGGCGCCGCATAACGGCCTAATTGAGCTGGACCGAGATCAGCTTCGAGACGCCGGGCTCCTCCATGGTCACGCCGTAGAGACGATCCGCAATCTCCATCGTCTTGCGGTTGTGCGTGATGAGGATGAACTGCGTGTGCTCCTGCATGCCCTGCAGCATGTCGACGAAGCGGCCGATGTTCGCGTCGTCGAGCGGCGCGTCGATCTCGTCGAGGAGACAGAAGGGGCTCGGACGGTACTTGAAGATCGCGAACATCAGCGCCATGGCGGTCAGCGCCTTCTCGCCGCCCGAGAGCAGCTGGACGCTCTGCAGGCGCTTGCCCGGCGGCTGCGCGATGATGTCGATGCCGCTTTCGAGCGCGTCGTTCTCGTCGAGCAGCACGAGCCCGGCGCGGCCGCCGCCGAACAGCGTCTGGAACGTGCCCTCGAAGTTGTGGTTGATGACCGTGAACGCGTCGTGGAAGCGTTCGCGGGTGGTCTTGTCGATCTTCTTGATGGCCTCGTTGGTCGCAGCAATCGAGTCGACGAGATCCTTGCGCTGCGCGGTCAGGAAGGTGTGGCGCGATTCGAGATCGTCGAACTGATCGATCGCCATCATGTTCACCGCGCCCATGCGGTCGACCTTCGCGCGCAGGTCGGTCACCATTTCGTCGGGCGTGAGCGTCCGCGCCGCGCCCGCAGTCGCGGCCGCGGGCTGCTCTGCTTCGCTGCCGGCGTCTCGCCCAGCAGCGATCGCCTCCTCGCCGTCCGTCTCGGCCGGCTCCGGCGTATCTTCCACCGCCTTCGGGCTCGCGAGGAGGCCGTCGCGCTCCATCTGCTCGACTTCAGCCGCGACATCGTCGAGCGTGGCCTGGACCGTGTCGACGCAGGTCGCGGCCAGGTGGGTCAGGTCGGATTCCGCCGTCGCGCGCTCGACCTCGAGCTGGCTGGCTTCGGCGCGAACTGCCTCGAGCGACTTGCGCGAGTCACGGATCTTCGCCTCCTGTGCCTCGAACTCGACGCGAAGTGCCTGCGATGCATCGTCGGCCGCACGCACCTGCTCACGGAGGTCGTCGAACGTCCGGAGATCCTCATCGAGCTGGCGCTCCGATTGCGCGATCGTCGCCTGCAGCTCTTCCCGGCGCGAGGCATTGCGGCCCAACTCCGCCGTCCGCGCCGCGACCCGCTCTTCGAGCTCGCGCGCGGCTTCCTCGAGCCGCTGCACTTCAATCGCGAGCGCGCTGGCGCGTTCGACGAGCGCGGCGTGCGCCGCCTTCGCTTCGGAGGTGCGCCGGGCCTGTGCCTCGGCGGCCTCGCGTGCCTCGAACAGGCGGCGCTGGGCGGCGGACAGCTGCTCGTCGGCGGCGCGCTGCTCCACCTGGATCCGCTCAATCGACTCGCGCGCCTCTTCGTGCCGGCGCTCCTGCGAGCGCAGCTCCTCTTCGGCGGTCCGCCGCTCGACGGCAATCTGATCCTGCTTGCGGGCGACACGCTCGGACGCCTCGGCCGCGGTGTTCACCTGCAGCTCGAAGCCGACGATCGCTTTTTCCTGGCGGTGCAGCTCCTGCTGCATGGCCATGATGGCGGACTCGGCCGCGGCAATCGCGACGTCGAGATTCGACGCCTCCTCGCGCAGACGGGCGAGCGACGCCTCGTCGTGCTCGGCGCGCTCGCGCAGCTCCTTGATCTCGCGCTTGGTGGTCAGGATGCTGCGCGCCTCGGCGCGAAGGCCCCCTTCGATGCGGTGCGCGCCGCGGAACACGTCGCCTTCGAGCGTCGCCACCGGACCGCTGGTCTGCTGCGACACGGTGTAGGCATCCTCGCGGCTGTCGACGATCCATGCGTCGGCAACGGCGGCGCGGATCGCGTCGGCGGCGGGCCCGCTGATGCGCGCCATCGCGGTGACCGGCACGGCGCGATCGGGCCGCTCGGACGGTGCGGACGTCCGCGCTCCGCCGCCCTGGACGATGAGGAAACCGACCCGGCCGGTGTTGCGCTCTTTCACGAGCGCGAGCGCTGCGTCGGCGTCTTCGCGCGTGCGCACGATGACGTGCTGCAGGAGATCGCCGAGACACGCTTCGACGGCGCGCTCGTACGCCTGATCGACTTCGAGGTAGTCGGCCACGGACCCGAAGTTCGGCACCGCATCGCCGGATTCCGCCAGGATCGCCCGCGCACCCTCGCCGTACTCCGCGCGGGCGGCATCGAGCTCTTCGAGCGACTGGAGGCGCGCGCGAAGCGCGGCAAGGTCGTGTTCCCGGGTGCGGAGATCGCGCGCGAGTGCGTCGCGGCTGCTGCGCGCGACCGCCAGCTCGGATTCACGGCCGGCGCGCTCGACGTGCAGCGTCTCCATCGCGTCACGGGCGCGGCGCAGCGCGTCTTCCGCCGCGGCGCGCTCGTCGGCCGCGCGCTGCGCTTCGAGCTGCAGGTCGCCGCGCTCGACGTCGAGCTTGGCGAGCTGTTCGCCGATTCGCGCGCGTGCCGCTTCCGCGTGCTCGACGGCATGGCGCAGCGCGGTCGCCGCGTTGACGGCGGCGAACACCTCGCTGCGCGCGGCTTCGACGTCCCCTTCGAGCCCTTCGATGACGCCGTAGGCGCGCCTGTACGCCTCTTCCTGTTCGCGGAGCGCATCGGACGCCTGTTGCCGCTCCTCGGCAGCACGCGCTCCTGCGCCACGACGCGCTTCCAGTTCGTCGCGCGCCGGCTCGCGCCGCGCCTCGAGCGTCGCCAGTTCCGCGGCAATCGCGGTCGCGGCGGCGCCGAGCGTCTCGATCTGCTGGCGGTCGAACGCCACCTGCTGCTGCAGCCGGCCGATCGACAGCTCGCGCGCGTGCGCTGCTTCGCGCGCCGCGGTCGTCCGCGCGTCCGCCTCGGTCAGCTCGAGACGCAGCCGCTCCAGCACGGTCTCGACTTCCGCCAGATGCGCCGCCGCGGCGGATTCACGCGCACGTGCATCCGCAAGGCGCGACCGCGCCGCGTCGATCGCCTGGCCGAGCACGCGATACCGCTGCGCGAACTGCACTTTCTCCCAGCGGCGGAGCTCTTCGCGCAGCCGCTTGTAGCGCCGCGCCTTCGCGGCCTGTCGCTTCAGCGTGCCGCGCTGCTTTTCGACTTCGAAGATGATGTCGTCGACGCGCGTCAGGTTCTGCTGCGCCGCTTCCAGCTTCAACTCGGCGGCGCGGCGGCGGCTCTTGTACTTGGTCACCCCCGCCGCTTCTTCGATCAACTGGCGGCGATCGGTCGGCCGCGCGCTGAGGATCTGCCCGATCTTGCCCTGCTCGATGACCGCGTAGGCGCGGACGCCGAGCCCGGAATCCATCAGCAGATCCTGCACGTCCTTGAGCCGCACGACCTCGCCGTCGATCAGGTACTCGCTCTCACCCGACCGATACAGCCGGCGCGCCACCTCGACGTCGCGGACGATGAGCGGCGGCTCCTCGAGCAGCGCCACGGCATCGCCGGCGCTCGCCTCTCCCGCGAAGCTTGTCCCCGCGTCCATTTGGGACGGGACGGCATGCGCATCGCCGGTCGACAGGGCGTGCTCCTGTGGCCGCATCTTGCCGTTGCCCGGCCCGCGTCCCTCGATGAAGCCATGAACGCGAGTGGAGGGGCGCGACGGCACACCACCCAGCCGAATCCGCACTTCGGCCGCCCCAGTGGCCTTGCGGGCGTCGCTGCCCGCGAAGATCACGTCCTGCATGTGCTCGCCGCGGAGCGTCTTCGCGCTCTGCTCGCCGAGCACCCAGGTGATCGCGTCCACCACATTGCTCTTCCCGCAGCCATTGGGGCCGACGATGGCCGTGACGCCCTGATCGAAGGCGAGTTCGGATCGATCCGGGAAGCTCTTGAAGCCGGCGATTTCGAGGCGTTGAAGCCGCATATGACAATCCCGCCGGGACTACCACCCGGCCTGCGAAGACGAAGGCACAAAAAAAGCCGCTTACCTGGGCGCACTCAGAGAGAGCACGACCGGGAAGCGGCTGGGTTCGCTTCAGCGGGCTGAAAGACCCGCGACGGACGCGTGATGTTGCTAAGGAAACGATGACTGGACAACGGCGTCAGTCCGAACCCACACCCCACTGTGCGGAGTGGCCCCTAGGCTCAGGTTGAACGGCGGCCAGTCTAGCAAGCCCCTATACCTAGGGGCAAGAGCAATCTAACGCCACAAAATATAGGGCTGAATGCCCTAACGATGATTAATGGTTCCCGCCACGTGAATTCAGTCGCGCCTTGGCCAGCTCGGTCAGTTTGATCGCGTCGCCGAACTGCGACAGTCCGAACTGTGCCTGCGGGTCCCTCGCAATCAGGTTCTTCTGCGCCTCCGAGACGCCGAACAGCGCCACGTCGATCTCGAAGTGGATCATCGCCTTGATGAAGTCGAGATCCTTCTGGTACGCCGCTTCGTCGATCTTGATCTTTTCCTTCTCGAGCGAGCGCTTGAAGTCGGCAACCATCGCGTCGGTGACCGCGAAGCCGCGCGCGATGCGCGACTTGCCCGCCGAGGCCGCCCCCATGCGGGTGTCCCCTTCGGCGACGAAATTCTCGGCGAAGTTCGCAAACGCGCCGCGCGACACGAGCGAGCGGCCGAAGCGCGTCGGGCTGAAGCCGAACACCGGGCCGGCGAAGAACTTGTCGGGATCGATACCGCCGCCGCTGTACACCTTGCGGCCAGCGTCGGTGTATTTCAGCGCGGAGGCCGCGTGTTCGCGGTCCGCCGTCTGCTCACGCAGCGTGTAGGTCAGGTACTCGTCGAACGCCGAGTCCCACGGCCGCTGAATCATCCGGCCGCTCGGCGTGAAGTAGCGGCCGGTCGTGAGCGCGAGGCCGGCGCCCTCGCTGATGCGATACACCGACTGGACGAGCGCCTTGCCGAACGTGGTCTCGCCGACGATGAGCGCGCGATCGTGGTCCTGCAACGCACCGGTGACGATCTCCGACGCGCTCGCGCTCTGGCGGCTGACCAGCACCACCATAGGACCGGTGTAATCCGGGCTGTCGGTGCCGCGATAATCCTGGTCGGCGTTTGCGATGCGGCCGCGCGTGTAGACCACCATGTCGCCGCGCGGCAGGAACCGGTTGGCGATGCGGATCGCCTGATCGAGCGGCCCGCCGGGATTGTCACGCAGGTCGAACACGAGGCGCTTCATGCCCTGCGCCTGCAGCTTCTCGAGCGCGTCGCCAACCTCGCGATCCGACGTCTCTGAGAAATCCCCAAGCTTGATGTAGCCGGTCTGCGCGTCGATCATGAACGCGCCGCGCACCGTGACGATGTTCACCTCGTCGCGCTCGGCGTCCATGTCGATCAGCTTCTCGTAGCCGGGGCGGCGGATCGAAATCTTGACGGTCGTGCCCTTCGGGCCCTTCAGCTTCTTGACCGCCTGGTCGCTCGTCCAGTTCTTCGTGTCCTGCCCTTCGATCCGCGCGATCACGTCGCCGCGCCGCAGGCCCGCGCGATACGCCGGCGAGCCTTCGAACACCGACATGACCGTGATGTCGCCGTCGATCACCTGGATGGAGATGCCCAGCCCGTAGTAACGCCCTTCCTGGCGCTCGCGCATCTGCGCGTACTGCTTCGGATCGAAGAAGCTCGAATGCGGATCGAGCGTCTTCAGCATGCCGTCGATCGCGCCGTAGACGAGGCGATCGGATGGCACCTCCTCGACATACTCCCGTTCGATGGCGGCCAGCGCAGAGGTGAACACCTTGTACTGTTGCGTCACCTCGTCCTGCGTCGCCAGGGCCGTGCTGCCGAAGAAGCCGCCCGCCACCGCCGAAAGGACGACAGTCAGCAGCATCACCGGGAAAAAGCGGGGAGTACGCATAGGGTCTGATCGTAGCAGACAAGTTCAGGTGTCGCAACGACTTCCCGGGACCCGCGGGAGGGGCAGGTCCGGGGACGAACCCGCTGGGGACCAGGGCGGTCGCGGCCGGGCGGGCGCCCTGCGGCGGGGGTATCCGCGGTGTATAATCGCGCCATCATGTTTGGCTCTGTTGGCGTCCCGGAACTGATCATCATCTTCACTATCGCCCTGATCATTTTCGGTCCGCGGAAGCTGCCGGAACTTGGCAAATCGCTGGGCAAGAGCCTTGCTGAATTCAAGCGCGCTTCCAACGAACTGAAGAACACTCTGGACGAAGAGATCCGCCTCGAGGATCAACGCTCGGCGATGAAGGCGAACGAACCGCCACCCGCCCCCGCGTATACGCCGCCGCCCGCCTACACGCCGCCGGTGACCCCGGCCGCGGAGGCCGAAGCGGTGTCCGACACCGCGCACGACACCGTTCCGCGTCACAACGAACACGCGTAAGCCCGGAATGGCGCTCGTCCCTTTCCCCGGCGCCGCCCCCGCGCACGATCCGGAGCCCCCTGATCTCGACGAAGCCGGCGCCAAGATGTCGTTCCTGGAGCATCTCGACGAGCTCCGGAAACGACTCATTTACATCGTCTACGCGCTGATCGCGGGCTGCGCCGTCGCCTACATCTTCATCGGCAAGATCTTCGACTTCATCATGAAGCCGATGCAGGCGATCCTCCCGCCGGGCGGCTACCTGCAGTACACCGCGGGGCCCGACCCGTTCATGCTTTACGTGAAGATCGGCTTCATCGCCGGCATCTTCATCGCGTCGCCGCTGATCCTCTGGCAAGTCTGGCGGTTCATCGCCCCGGGCCTCTACTCCCACGAGAAGAAGTTCGCGATCCCTTTCGTGCTGATGTCGACGGTGTTCTTCGTCGCCGGCGGGCTGTTCGCGCACTACATCGCCTTCCCGTGGACGTGGGCGTTCTTCGCCAGCTTCCAGACCGACTACATGCGGTTCGTGCCGAAGATCGACGAAGCGTTCGGCATGTACACGAAGATGCTGCTGGGATTCGGCGCCATCTTCGAGATGCCGACGCTCGTGTTCTTCCTCGCCCGCATGGGCGTCGTCACCGCCCGCATGCTGATGAAGTACTTCAAGTACGCGTTCCTCGTCATCTTCATCGTCGCCGCCGTCATCAGCCCGGGCACCGACATGATGTCGCAGGTGATGATGGCGGTCCCGATGCTCGGGCTCTACATCATCAGCATCGCGATTGCGTTCATCTTCGGCAAGAAACGCCCTGCCGAAGCGCTGTGAGCTTCCGATGGTTCCAGGCAGGGCGGGTCTTCAGACCCGCCGCGGTGAAGGCGCAGGCATTCACAATTGCCGGCGCGCTGCTTCTCGCCGTCGCCGCGTGCCATCCCCGCCCCGCGGTCACGACGCCGTCGACGTCGTCGCAGAACCATCCGCCATCGGTGCGACTGCGCTGCGAACCGTGTACGATTGCGGCCGGTCAGAGCATCTCGCTGGCGGCCGAGGCAGCGGATCCTGACGCTGACACCCTCTCGTACGCGTGGTCCGCGCCGTCGGGTACGCTGGCGACTCCCGCCGCGAGTCGGTCGACGTGGACGGCGCCAGCGCAGGATGGTCCCGTGCCAGTCGCGATCACGGTGACCGACGGCAAGGGTGGCATCGCGACCGACGCGATCACCATCCAGGTGACCAAACCGGGCGCCTGAGCCTCTCCGTCTGCGATGCCGATCCGCCCTTCCGCATCTTCCGAAATTCGCCAGCTGATCGATGCGCTCGGTGCTGCAGACGATGTGCGGCGCGAGACCGCCATTGCGAGGCTTGCCGTGATCGGACCGCGGGCGGTCGAGCACCTGCTGCACGCGTCCTCGAATATTGGCGACACACGCGCCCGCGCCGGGATGCTGCGCGTGCTCGAAGCGGCGGGAGATCCGCGCGCCGTTGCCGTCGCCCGGGCGGTCGTCCAGGACGCCGCGTCGGCCGTGGATCTGCAGATGGCCGGGGTCGGCGTGCTGCGCGCGTTCGTCACGGCGGCGCAGCCCGAAGTCGCGCGCGACGCGCTCGACGGGCTGATCAACGTCGCCCTCGACCGATCGTGCGGCGCCGAGCTGCGGCGTGCCGCATTCGATGCGATGCGCGAGCTGCCCGCGTCGGTGCTCGATCCGATTCACGCGATGCTGGCCGGCGATCCAATCGCCGCCGCACCCGATCCCGCACCCGCGCGGGCGCGAACTCGCGATCAGACCGCGTCCGCCGCGGCAATCTGGCGCGACGCCATCGAAGGGCGATTGCCGCCGTCGCCGGATCCATTGAAGAGAGCGGTCGCGACGCTTGGGTCGGCGGCGCGTCTCATCGACCTCCAGCACGTCATCGACGTGATCCGCATGCACGAAACGCGCGAGACCGACCAGATGCGCCGCGCGGAGTGGCGGGCGGTCCGCGGCGCGCTGCACCAGGCGCTCGCGTCGCGCCACAGCACGCTCGCCCTGTACGATCTGCGCGACAGCCTGCTCGATCCCGATCGTCTGCCGGTCTCGTTTCTGGCGGCGCTCGAAGAAGTGGGCGATGCGCTGTGCCTGGAGCCGCTGGCCGGCGCCTACGACGCCTCCTCACGGAGCGGCGACGCGTGGTGGCGCGAGCATGTCGCGACCGCGTTCCGCGCCATCGTGCAGCGCGAGGGGCTGACCCGCCGTCACGCGGCGGTCAAACGCGCGCTGGCGCGCTGGCCCGAGGCCGCCGCAGATCTGATGGCGCGGTCCTGACGCCGCTGTCTACGGCCCACATCCGCGCAGGCCGCGCAGCGCCCCTTCGTGGTCGGGACGCTGGCTCAGCACGATGCGATATTGCGCGATTGCCAGCTCGCAGCGTCCGGCGTCGCGCAGCGCCTCCGCGTAAGCGTAGTGCGCCGGCCAGTTGGATGAACGCGCCGCCGCTTCCTTCCACAGATCGATCTCGGATGCCCAGAAGACGTTGCGTCGTGTCGTGAGCGCCACGCACGCGACCACCACCGCGCAGGCCACGATCCGTGCGAAGGCGCGTGTGGCCAGCGTACGCGCGGCGAGGGCAGTCAGCGCGAACAGCAGTCCCGCACTCGCGAGATACATCCGGTGCTCCGCCATCACGTCACGGAGCGGAATGATGCTCGACGAGGGCGCAAGCGCGGCGGCGGACCAGACCACGCCGACCGCGAACAATGGGTAGCGCCCGCGCATCCATATTGCCGCGCCGATCAGCGCGACCAGTCCGGCGAGCGCCGCGAGCGCGATCGGATCGACGATCGATGTGACGACGCGTGCGTCGTGCATGATCGTCTGCCCGCGGGGAACGAAGAGCAGTGCGAGGTACCGCCAGATCACGATCGTCTGCGTCAGCAGGTTCTCGAGGGCGCCGCGGTCCGTCGTCTGCACGAGCGGCGCCAGCGCGCGGACGCGAATCGCGCCGACGAGCGCGGCCGCGGCGAACGCCGGCACGTAGACGCGATACAGGCGCCGTTTCCATCCGCTGCGGCCCACGCCTCGTGCCTGTTCGGACGGCGACAACACCCACGTGTCGTACGCGAGCAGCACGACCGGCAGCATCACCGCGGTTTCCTTCGCCGCAAGCGCGAAGATCCAGGCGACGACGGCACCGACGCCGGCCATGCGGCGGCGCGATTGAATCGCGCGGCGCGCCAAAATCAGCGCGCCGACGAAGCCGATCGTGCCCAGCACTTCGGATCGCGCTGACACGTAACCCACCGCCTCCGTCGTGATCGGATGAACGCCGAACAGTGCCGCGGCCACGAACGCCGGCCAGTCAGGCGACAGCCTCTCCTCCGTTCGAAAGGCGTCCGCAAACGCGCGTGTGCACCAGCCATAGAACAGTCCAACCGCGACGGCGTGCAGGACGATGCTGGTAACGTGAAAGCCGAAGGACGTGAACCCCCAGACGGCCGCGTCGAAGGCATACGACAGAGTGACCAGGGGATGAAAGTAGTCGTAGCGGAGGATCGATCCGAGATGCGGATCGTTCAACGACGGGTTATTGAGGATCCTGAGGACGTCGTCGTGAACGAAGGGGTTGTCGACCGCGTTGACGTAAGCGGTCAACGCGAGCGAGACGGCCCCGACCCCGAGGGCCGCTCGCCGCAGACGGATCAGTAGGCCTTCGCGAACCACGCTTCGGCGGGCGACGGCTTGCCGCACTTGACGCACGTCCCGGTCGTGTGCGCGCCCCCGAACGGGATGTTGCGCAGCGTTGCCTGCGTGTCCGCTTTGATCTCCGCCTCGCAGTCGGCGCTTCCGCACCAACCCGCGATGACGAATCCCGGGCGTCCTTCCATGATGCTCTTGAATTCGTCGTAGCTGGAGACGCGCGTCGTGTGATCCTCGCGGAACTGCAGCGCCCGCTCGTAGAGCGCGCGCTGGATCTCCTCGAGGCGCGCGCCGATCGCCGGCGCCAGGCCGTCCATCGGCATCGTCGCCTTCTCGCGGGTGTCGCGGCGCGCCACCATCACGGCCGACTTCTCGATGTCCTTCGGGCCGATCTCGATCCGGAGCGGCACGCCGCGCAGCTCCCATTCGGCGAACTTCCAGCCGGGCGTGTAGGCGTCGCGATCGTCGAGCATCACGCGAATTCCCGCGGCCTGCAGGGTGTCGCGGATCTCGCGGGCTTTCGGCAGCACCGTCTCCTGCCAGTTGCCGCGCGGAATCGGCACGATCACGACCTGATACGGCGCGATGCGCGGCGGCAGGATCAGGCCGTTGTCGTCGCCGTGCGTCATGATCACGCCGCCGATGAGCCGCGTCGACACGCCCCACGACGTCGTCCACGCGTGCTGCAGCGTCTTGTCGCGGCCCTGGAACTGGATCCCGAACGCCTTCGCGAAGTTCTGGCCGAGGTTGTGCGACGTGCCCGCCTGCAGCGCGCGGCCGTCGCCCATCAGCGCTTCGATCGAGTAGGTGCGCGAGGCGCCCGCGAACTTCTCACTCTCGCTTTTCTGACCGTCGACGACGGGCATCGCGAGCTCGGTCTCGGCGCACTCCTTGTACAGCCGCAGGATCTTCAGCGTTTCTTCCTGCGCCTCGTCGGCGGTCTCGTGCGCGGTGTGCCCTTCCTGCCAGAGGAACTCGGTGGTGCGCAGGAACGGCCGCGTGACCTTCTCCCAGCGCACGACGTTCGCCCACTGGTTGATGAGGACCGGCAGATCGCGCCACGACTGGATCCACTTCGCGTAGAGCGTGCCGATGATGGCTTCCGAGGTCGGACGCACCACGAGCGGCTCGGTCAACTCCTCGTCGCCACCCTTGGTGACCCAGGCGACCTGCGGCGCAAACCCCTCAACGTGCTCCTTCTCTTTCATCAGCAGGCTGGCCGGGATGAAGAGCGGGAAGTACGCGTTGACGTGGCCGGTCGCCTTGAAGCGGCGGTCGAACGCCTGCTGGATGAGCTCCCAGATCGCGTAGCCGTACGGCCGAATGGCCATGCAGCCCTTGACCTCGGTGTAGTCGGCAAGCTCCGCGCGCCGCACCACGTCGAGGTACCACTGGGAGAAGTTTTCGGATTGCGGGGTGATCTCCGTCACCGCGCCTTTGGTCGCCGCCTTGTCAGCCATAGTTCCCTTACAAGCGCGGCGGGTCTGAAGACCCGCCCTACGTACGTGTCACTCGCGTCTTAGCGCTCTTACCGCGTCTCCATGATCCGGCGACGCCAGTGGCGGTCGTCGCGCTCGGGAAAATCGAGCCGGTAATGACCGCCGCGGCTTTCTTCGCGCCGCCACGCGGCGCGGGCGATGAGCCGTCCCACCGTCACGATGCTGGCCGCGTGCCACTGCTCCGTCGCCACCCGCGGCATCGCGTCCGGGTCGTCGAGCATCGGGATCAGCCCCTCCCACGCCCGCTCGAGCTCGTCGAGGGCGGTGCGCAGACCCTCCGCGTCACGAAAGAGCCCGACGTGCCGCCACATCAGGTGGCGCACCGACGCCGCGTCGAGGCTGTCCCCTTTTTTTGCGAAAAAAGGGGGCTGTCCCCTTTTTTCGTGGCGCGCGAAGGCGCGGACGGTTTCCGCGTCGATGGCGCGATCGGCCGAGGCTCGCATCGCGTCGCCGGCGCGCGCGCCGAACACCAGCCCTTCGAGCAGCGAGTTGCTGGCGAGACGGTTGGCGCCGTGCACGCCGGTGCATGCCACCTCACCCGCCGCCAGCAGCCCCGGGATCGTCGTCCGGCCGTCGAGATCCGTGACGACCCCGCCCATCGCGTAGTGCGCGGCCGGCCCGACGGGCACCGGATCGACGGCGAGGTCGAGCCCCGCGCCGCGGCACGCCTGCGAGATCTCCGGAAACCGCTCGTGCACGTACGCCGGATCGAGATGCGCGAGCGTCAAGTAGACCGGCTTGCCGGTCCGCTCTTCCTCGCGCGTGATGCCGCGCGCGACGCGATCGCGCGGCGCGAGATCGCCGGCCGGATCGTAGCGCAGCATGAACGGCTCGCCGTCCGCGTTCACCAGCCGCGCGCCTTCGCCGCGCAGCGCCTCCGACAGCAGGAACCGCGGCTGCCCCGCCATCTTGAGCGCGGTCGGATGAAACTGCACGAACTCGAGATCCGCCACCGCCGCGCCGGCGCGATACGCGATCGCCACGCCGTCGCCGGTCGCGACCTGCGGATTCGTCGTGTCGCTGTAGACCTGCCCGGCCCCGCCCGTCGCCAGCAGCGTGCAGCGCGCACGCGCGGTCCCGATGCCGCCGCGATCGTCGATGAACCGGACACCCGCACAGCGGCCGTCCTCGACGAGCATGCTCACCGCCCGCGCGTGATCGACGACGTGGACGTTCGGCATGGGCGCGACGCGCTCCCACAGGACGCGGCCGATCTCGCGTCCGGTGGCGTCGTGCGCGTGCAGCACGCGGCGCACGCTGTGCGCCCCTTCGATGGCGAGCGCGGGCGATCCGTCCGGTGCGCGATCGAACCGGGCGCCCCAGTCCATCAGCTCGCGCACGTAGCGCGGCCCTTCCTCGACGAGGACCGAAACGGCACGCTCGTCGCACAGACCATCGCCGGCCGCGAGCGTATCCGCGAGATGACGCGACGGCGAGTCATCGGGACCAACCGCCGCGGCGATGCCCCCTTGCGCGTAGCCGGTGTTCCCTTCGCGAGCGCCGCCCTTGGTGAGGATCAGCACGTCGCCGGCGTCGGCGAGCGAAGCGGCGGCGCGCAGCGCGGCGATGCCGCTCCCGATGATGAGGTACTCGCCGTGAAGATCCACGAGCCGATCCTGATATCCTACCATTCACCCGCGCATGTCCCCATCCGTGCCAGACGTCGCCCCCGTTCGCATCGACGTCGGGAGTCGCAGCGGCGCCTATCCGGTGCACATCGGCGCCGCTCTGTCGGCGCGCCTCGGCGCGCTGCTCGACGAACGCAAAGTGCCGCGCCGGCGCTTCATCGTCTCGAACCCGACGGTCTGGCGCTTTCACGAGGCGGCGTTCGCCGGCCTCACCGGCGAGGAGCCGATCCTGATCCCGGACGGCGAACGCTTCAAACACCTGCAGACCGTCTCTCGCATCTACGACGGGTTGATCCGCGCGCGCGCGGACCGCGCCAGCGCGATCGTGGCGGTCGGCGGCGGCGTGGTCGGCGACATCGCCGGGTTCGCCGCGGCTACCTACTTGCGCGGCATCCCGGTCGTGCAGGTGCCGACGACGCTGCTTGCGCAGGTGGACAGCGCCATCGGCGGCAAGGTCGGCGTGAACCACTCGCTCGGGAAGAACCTCATTGGCGCGTTCCATCCCCCGGCGCTGGTGTCGGTCGATCCCGAGCTGCTCGCGACGCTGCCGCGCCGCGAGTTCCGCGCCGGCCTGTATGAGGTGATCAAGTACGGCCTGATCGCGAGCCGCGGGCTGTTCGATCGCGTTGCCGCGTCGCTGCCGTCGCTGTTCGCGCGCGAGCCGGCGGCGCTCCTGCCGGTGATCGCGGAGTCGTGCGCGATCAAGGCGTCGGTCGTCGAGCAGGACGAGACGGAAACGGGTCTGCGGCGCACGCTCAACTTCGGCCACACGACTGGCCACGCGCTCGAGGCCGTGACCAAATACCTCCGTTTCCTGCACGGCGAAGCGGTGGCCTACGGGATGCTCGCCGCCGCGGATATCGCGACCGCGCGCGGCTCGATGTCGGAAGCGGATCGCGACGCGCTCGAGACGCTCATCACGCAGATGGGACCGCTGCCTGCACTCGCGGATCTCTCGCGGTCGCAGATCATGGAAGCGGTCGGCCGCGACAAGAAGGTGGTCGCGGGCACGCTGCACTTCGTGCTGCCGACCTCGATCGGCACCTGCCAGATCGTCAGCGATGTGACGGAAGACGAGATTCTGCGCGCGCTGGACAATCTCGGCGTCGCAGGTGAGTGAGCGGCGGGTCTAAAGACCCGCCCTTCGTGACAAGTAGTAGTCCGCTAACGTTCGAGCCGGCCCGCCTCGAACAACCCCGAAACGCCCCTCGCTCCTCGCTACTCGATGCCGTGCTCTTTCAGCTTCGCGAGCAGCGTCTTGTAGCTGACCTGCAGCAGTTCGGCGGCGCGCCCCTTGTTGTGCCCCGCCTCCTTCAGCACCTCTTCGATCTTCCGCTTCTCGACTTCGGCGGTCACACGGCGCGTGACCTCCGCGAGGCTGCCCGACAGATCGATCTGCGACCAGGGCGACACTTCTTCTTCGGGCGGGGGCTGTGCGAACGAGAGGTTCAGGTGGCGCGGAAGAATCGTGTCGCCGTCGGCGAGAATCACCGCCCGCTCGATGCAGTTCTGCAGCTCCCGCACGTTGCCGGGCCAGCGGTATTTCTGCAGCTCCTCGAGCGCGGCCGGCGAGAGCATCAGCGGCTTCTTCTTCAAATCGCGGCAGACACGATCCACGAAGAACCGCGCCAGCTCGGGAATGTCGCCGGCGCGCTCACGCAGCGGCGGCACGGCGATTGGAAACACGGACAGGCGGAAGTAGAGATCCTCGCGGAACCGCCGCGCCGCAACGGCGGCGCGCAGGCCGCGGTTCGTGGCCGCAACGAGCCGGACGTCCACCTGCACCGAGGCGGTCCCGCCGACCCGCTCGAAACGCCGCTCTTCGAGCGCGCGCAGAATCTTCGCCTGCAGCGACAGCGGCAGATCGCCGATCTCGTCGAGAAACAGCGTGCCGCGGTGCGCCACCTCGAACTTCCCCAGCTTGCGCGCGGCTGCGCCGGTGAAGGCCCCTTTCTCGTAGCCGAACAGCTCCGTCTCGAGCAGGTTCTCGGGGATCGCCGCGCAGTTGATCGCCACGAACGGCGCATCCGCGCGCCCGCTGCGCGCGTGCAGCCGCCGCGCGAACACCTCCTTGCCCGTCCCGCTCTCCCCTTCGAGCAGCACGGTCGTATCCGTCGTCGCGGCGCGGTCCAGCGCCGACGACACCCGACGCAGCGCCGGGTCTTCGCCGACCAGCTTCGGCTCGCCGCGGCGCGCCGCCAGTTCGTCTTTGAGCGCCAGATTCTCGGTGAAGATGCGGCGCCGGTCGAGCGCGCGCGCGACCAGCAGCAGGAGGTGATCGGGATCGACGGGCTTCGCGAGGAAGTCCATCGCCCCTTCCTTCATCGCGGCCACCGCGTCCTCGATGCTGCCGTAGGCGGTCATCACGATGACCGGGATGTCGGGGTCGATTTCCTTGACGGCGCGCAGCACGCCGAAGCCGTCGCCCTCGGGGAGGCGCAGGTCCGACAGGACGACCGCGGCATCCGACTGCTGGAGAATACGCTGGGCGGACGGTTGATCCGCCGCTTCGAGGACGGCGTGCCCCTGCCGCTCCAGCGCATGGCGCAGCATCGTCCGCAGCGAGTCCTTGTCCTCGACGATGAGAATCTGTGCGGGAGCAGGCACGCGCGACAAACGGTCCGCGATCAGCGGATCCAGCCGGGCGGGATGCCGGCCTGTCGCGCTTCTTCTTCGATATCGGCGATTCGCTTCTTCAGGGTGTCAATCTCCTGCGTCACGCGGGCCATCTCCGCGACGGCCTTCTGGCGGTCGTCGGCGAGCTGCGCGCGCTGATAGGGATCGTCGCGCGCCGAGAAGTCGTTGGTGAGCGAATTGATGCGCGTCTGGAGCGCGTCGCGGAACATCTCGTTCCGCCGCAGCTCCTCACGCGCCTGCGCCATGCGGTTGCGCCAGTACTCCTCGCCCTTCTCCTCGTCCGGTTTCTTCTGGGCGTTCTTGTCCGCGGCCGCGTCCTTGGCGGCCGGCTTCGCGGCGTCGGCGGCGGATGGTGTCGGGATGCTGCCGGGCGACGGCGGCGGCACGGCCTTGAGGTCGTCGTTGGTGTAGACCTTCTTGGCCGCGGGCTTTCCCTTTTCTCCCGCGTCCTTGCGGCGGTCCGCTTCCTTCTTCGCGATCTCCGCGAGCGACTGCGAGCGCGCCGGGGCGGCGGACGCGGCGAGCGCGAGAACGAGACACGCCGAGCAGATGCACTTCATGAGGGGCTCTCGGATTTCAGTTTACCAGACGTCAGTGACGCGATGCGCGCCCGGACCTGGTCGGCGTCCGGCGCATTCGGTGTCAATTTGAGATATTCCGTGTAGGCGGCGGCCGCATCGGCCGGGCGGTTCAGCTTTTCGAGGCTGATCCCCAGCGCGCGCCGGAACCCGCCGTCTTCGGGCGAGAGCGCGATCGCCTTCTGATACTCGGCGACGGCCTCTTCGTCGCTCCCCGCCTTGTGCAGCGTCAGTGCGAGATTGAAGGTCGTCACGTAGTCGTTCGGGAACAGGTGCTGCGCGCGGCGGTAGCTCTCGACGCTGTCCTGCCAGCGCTCGAGCAGCGCCAGCGCGCGGGCGCGGTTGAAGACGTACGCCCAGCGATCGCCGTTCAACGCGATCGCGCGTTCGAAGAACGGCAGCGCCTCTTCCGGTTTCCCAAGCCTCACGAGCACCTGACCGAGGTTGCTGAGCGCCTCCGCGTCGTGCGGGTTCTTCGCCACGGCATCCTGGTAATGCTTCAACGCCGCCTCGAAGTCACCGGCTTGATACGACTCGGACGCGCGGCCCGTCGCATCCATGAACCGGCGCTCGTCGGTTTTGGCTGGCGCATCGGCCGGCGGCGGTGCCGCTACCGCACGCCGCGCTGCGAGCGGATCCCTCGTCGCCGGCGTGACCGCCGAAGACTCCGGCTCCGGCGCGATCAGCCAGACCGCCGCAAAGCCGGTCAACGAGACGCCAAGCATCAGCGCGCCGACGGTCTGCAGCCGGCGGCTGCGGGCCGCGGCCGCCGTGTGATCGACGACCTTGACCTTCTCGCGGCACCGCGGACAGCGATCGCGGTCGGGGCTGAACTTCGCCCCGCACGCGTGGCAGACGATTGGCTCGGCGGTTACCGGATTTCGCGCCATGACAGGATGCGCACGCCGACCTGGCCGACGCCGTTATTGAAGTCTTCCGGATCGCCAAACGCCTCGACCTTGGCGCCGGTGCCGGAGCCGCTGCCGTTGCCGCTGCCCGCACCGCCGCTGCCCGCGGATGTGGCGACATACAGGTGCTGGTCGACGACGAACGGCGCCGTCGCGCGGCCGACCATCGTCCTCACCTTGTTGCTCTCGGTCGTATCCAGACGCCCGTTGTTGTCCGCGTCGTACGCGGCGCTGCCGGTGTAGGTGACCGCGTACAGGTTCGCCGTGTAGTCCACGCACGGCGTCGTCGCACTCTCCGTCGTCGTCGTGTAAAAGACGATGTCACCGGCAACGGTCGGAGACGTCGAGGCACGTTCGCCCGTCACGAGACCTCCGGTCTGGCTGACCGTCGCCAGGTTGACGCTGAACTTCGCGGTCGCGCCGCTGGAGGGCGAGTTGTCTTTCAACCCATACAGCTTGAACGTGCCGGTGCCTCCCGCGGTGGTGGGC
>JBKPRU010000050.1:0-4622 GCA_046734675.1 Acidobacteriota bacterium | reverse complement strand
TGTCAAGATCGCGCGCCGTCTTCAGGGCGCGGCGAAGCGAACCGGTGATCATGCGCGAGCAACCTCGAAGTGCGGCTGCCGAAGACGCCGCGCCGACGCACGGCCGGGCGGCAGACGATCGATCAGCACGTCGCGCGGCGTGGCGGCGAGCGCGAGCAAGTAGTAGAAGGTCCAGTTGTAGGCGACCGACGCGAAGACCGCACAGACCAGCCATCCCGCCAGGGACGCGAGCATCGCGGCCGAATGACCTTCCATCGTGCGAAGTTCTTCCTGGTCGAGGCGAGGCAGCGCTCCGGCTGGTGGCTTGCGACCGGTCAGCTTCGCAACTGCCGCGGCTCTGGCATGGCGCAGCAGCGTGCGTGTCTGCATCACGGACAGGCCGCCGCGCGCGATCAGGAACAGGAACACGAGCAGGCCGCCGATGCCCAGTTCCGCCGCCACCTGCAGGAATACGTCGTGGCTCTCGCGCCAGGGTTCGACGCGTCCCTCGGGATTCCAGTTCTTGAACTGGCCCGCGCCAACGCCGGTAATCGGGTTCTCGAGAAACGCCTGCGCCGATTCGCGCAGCAGCGTTTCGCGCGCTTCGCGCGAGCCGGTGTCGTCGTGGCTGCCGTCGGTGATGCTCGACAAGCGCTCCCAATAGCTCGCGGGGAGCAGCGGCAGCGCGAGCACGACCACCATCGCGCCGCCGACCACCATGCCCGGACGCTGTCTCACCAGGAATATCGCAAACACGGCAATCATCGCGACGAAGCCCAGCGTGCCACTCCGCGAATGCGACGCGACGATCGCGCCGAGCATGAACAGCGCGAACAGCGCCGCAAACGCGCGCCGCAGCGATCGTCCGGGCTGCATTGCGAAGTACAGCGCAAAGGGCAGCATCGCGACCATGTTCAACGCGAGATCGTTCGGGTTCTGAAAGATACCGCCGACCGCTCCCTGGACGCGCCCGTTCTCGACGAGGTTCGCGCCGCGCACGTAATCGAGGACCGCGCGGAACCCGATGTATCCCGAGGCGATGACCAGCAGCCACGTGAGCCGCTCGATCCGTTTCGGCGTCGTCAGCACGTTGACCATCAACAGGAAGATCAGGATGACCTTGATGTAGAGGTCCTTGAACACGCCAATCGCACCGCCGAACCAGATCGAGAAGGGCGCGAGCAGCGCGATCAGAACGCCGAGCGCGCAAACGCCGATCAGCTCCGGTGTGACCCGGCTGACCGGGAGGTTCCGCGCAAGGCGTCCCATGAAGAGCGCCGCGAGCCCGCCAAGCGCGCACAACTCTGCGAGATGCAGGAAGTGCAGCCCGGGGATCGCATCCTGCGGGCGGAAGAACACGTTCGCGGTGAAGGCGAGCAGGAATACGAACGCCCAGTCGGTCTTCTCGGGAGGCGTGACGTGTGCGTCCAGCGCCGTCCCCTCAACGACGGGCGCCGCTGCGACCGCTTTACGCCGCAGCGACGGCGCCTCCGTCCGGTCGCGGCCCGAGTTGAAGGTGAAGCGCTCGCTCACCGCCAGACCTCGCGTCCGCGGCGCAGCGCGGCAAGCCCGGCGACGGCGGAGTAGTTCATCATCACGAACGTGAACGCGACGCGCGAGAGCCGCTCACGCACGTTGAACCACGCGCCGGCGGCCGCGAGTGCGTAGAACGCGAGCTGCGCGGCCAGCGCGGCAACGTAGAACCAGGCGGATGGCGCGAGGATCGCGCTCGAGACGAGGACGGCAATCAGCGCCCACGGGACGATCAGCCGCCCTACCTTGTGCGAGACGTACTGCAGCCACACTGGGTTGGCGATCGGCAGCAGCAGACGCGGCTCATGCGCGAGGATTTGATAATTGCCGGCGAGCGTGCGCGTCTTGCGCCGCGATTCCGCGGCCGCGTCGCGCGACGCGCGGTCGTAGGCGACCGCCGTTTCTTCGAAGATCACGCGCGAGCCCGCCAGCACCGCCCGCATCGGCGCGAGCACGTCGTCCAGGAGCGACGAGGCGGGGAGCGGCTGCCACAACGATCGCCGCATCGCGTAGATCGCGCCGGTCGCGCCGAGCGTCGACCACACGCGGCTCTCGTTACGCCGGAGCCACTTCTCATATTTCCAGTAGAGTCCGATGCCCTCGCCGATGGTCGAGTCGGCGGCGCCCACCTCGCAGTCGAGCACGAGTTCGCCGGTCACGCCGCCGACCTGCGGATCCGCAAAGTTGGCGACGAGCGCCCGCAGGGCGCCGGGCGCGAAACGCTGACGCGCATCCGCGAAGACGAGGATCTCGCCGCGCGCGGCCATCGCGCCGGCGTTCAGCGCGGCCGGTTTACCTCCCGGCGGCAGCTCGATGAGCTGCACGTCGCGGCCAAATGGCGCAACCGCACGAAGCGGCTCGTCCGTCGAGCCGTCCGACACGACGATGATCTGGCGCGGACCCGGATAGTCCTGCTCGATCAGATTGGCGAGGCGCGCGCGCAATCGTTGGGCTTCGTTCCGCGCGGCGACCACGACCGTGATCGATGGCCAACGGCCGTGCTCAAACTGGGTAACCCGGGGGCGTCGGTCGGCGACCCGCGCCCAGATCGCAAGCAGCAGAGGGTAGCCGACGTACACATAAAGCACGACGGTTACCGAGAACCAGAACGCAACCTCCATGATTTCACGCACGGGCAGCACGACGTCTGGCTCTGCAAAATCAGAACCACGGAGGTCGCGATCCTTGTGTGGTGCGAGGTGCCACGCGCCGCGTGCCAGGTGCCGCGCGCACGATGAGCAGCGCACGGAAAAGGGCCGACGATGTGGAGAGGAGGAGTGGAGGAGAGGAGAACCGATCGGCTATGTGCCGCGCGCATCTCGCGCGGCACATAGCTAGCTGTGAGTACCGACTATGCGGCGCCGACTTTCTCGGGAGCGTCGCTCGCGCGTGGCGCGCCGAGCTTGAAGACGTTCGGGTGCGGCTCCTTGATCGCGTTGCGCGTGTCGACGATGACGTCCGCTTCGCTGACGAGCGCGGTGTAGTCGAACGTCTTGTGATCCGTGATGATCACCACGCAGTCGTACTGGCCGATGCTGCCGCGCGTGAGATCGACGGCGCGAATGTCGTAGCCGCCCGCCCACTCGCGGCCGTGCACTTCCGGCACGTAGGGATCGGCGTAGGATACCTGCGCACCTTTCCCGAGGAGCAGGCCCATGACGTCGAGCGCCGGGGACTCGCGCATGTCGTCGATATCGCGCTTGTAGGCCACGCCGGCAATCAGAATCTTCGAGCCGTTGATCGCCTTGCGCCGCGTGTTCAGCGCTTCCGCCACTTTCTCGACCACGTAGTGCGGCATGCCGCCGTTGATGTGTCCGGCGAGCTCGATGAAACGCGGATCGAACCCGGTCTGCTTCGCCTTCCACGAGAGATAGAACGGATCGATCGGAATGCAGTGGCCGCCGAGGCCGGGACCGGGATAGAACGCCATGAAGCCGAACGGCTTCGTCTTCGCCGCGTCGACGACTTCCCACACGTCGATGTTCATCCGGTCGCACATGAGCGCGAGCTCGTTGACGAGCCCGATGTTCACGGCGCGGAACGTGTTCTCGAGCAGCTTCACCATCTCGGCGACGCGCGTGGAGCTGACCGGAACGATGGTCTCGATCGCGCTGCCATACAGTTCGGCGGCGAGCGCCGAGCAGGTCGGCGTGAAGCCGCCGACGACTTTCGGGACGTTGTGCGTCTGGAACGTCGGATTGCCGGGATCGACGCGCTCGGGCGAGAACGCGAGGAAGAAATCGCGGCCGGCCTTCAACCCCGTGGCCTCGAGCATCGGCTGCACGACTTCATCGGTCGTGCCCGGATAGGTCGTCGACTCGAGCACGATCAGCATGCCGGGGTGCAGGTGCTTCGCGATGCCCTCGACCGCGGAGACGATGTAGGACATGTCCGGGTCCTTGGTCTTCCGCAGCGGCGTCGGCACGCAGATGTTGATCGTGTCCAGCTCGCGCACGACCGCGAAATCGGTGGTCGCATCGAGACGGCCTTCCGATCGCAGCGCCTGCACATCCGCGGTCGCGACGTCGGGGATGTAGGAGCGACCCTCGGTGATCGCCTGGACCTTGCGCGCATCCAGGTCGATGCCGGTCGCGTGGAAGCCCGCTTTGCCGAGTTCCACCGCGAGCGGCAGCCCCACGTACCCGAGGCCGACAACGCCGGTGCGCGCCCGGCGGCTGCGAATCTTTTCACGAAGCGTGTCCGCGGTCACTGCCATCGATCCTTTCCCTCATTCGTTCGTCCGATAGTTTTTCTGTACGGGTTCTGAAACCCCCAGCATAGCGCGTTTGACGCGTCCCCAGAATCCTTCCGGCCGCGCCGGCGCACCCGCGTAGGCGTTGCTCGCGTTGCGGCCGCCGCTGGTTGCCACCGGTTCGGCGGCGTAGGCGACCGCCTGCCGTTGACTGCGTAAGAGGCGATACTCCTCGGCCAGCACACGGCGCTGTTCGGCGAGCTCGCGCTCGCGCTGGCGGACGATTTCTTCGCGCTGCTCCAGCGCCGCCACGCGCGCTTCCAGGTTCGACTCGAGACGGCCCGATGGCGGCGGCCAGTTGATGTTCACCGCCGGCGGCACGTTCGCGGCGACCAGGGCGGGCGCCGGCGTCGGCACG
>JBKPRU010000049.1:0-22699 GCA_046734675.1 Acidobacteriota bacterium | reverse complement strand
GCCCAGAGATGAGACCGAGGCGGACGTTCCACTGGCCACCTGGGTCGAGGACCGCGTCCTGCCGCTCTCGAAGAGCGACCCTGCGGTGCAGCGCGCGAACGTGCTCGGCTGGTGGCGCGTCCTGCCGCGCACGGAACGCTTCCTCCTCAACAAGCTCCTCACCGGGGAATTTCGGGTCGGTGTGGCGCAGACCCTGGTCGTCCGCGCCCTCGCCGAAGCGGCCGAGACCGAGCCGACGACCGTCGCGGCGCGATTGATGGGCGACTGGACGCCGTCGGCGGAATGGTTCGAAGGCGTCGTCGCGCCGGCAAGTGAAGGGGCGGATCCGTCGCAGCCGTATCCGTTCTTCCTGGCGTCGCCGCTGGAGGATTCACCGGAGACTCTCGGACCGCGGGAAGACTGGCTCGTCGAATGGAAGTGGGACGGGATCCGTGCCCAGCTGGTGCGCCGCGCCGGGCAGACGTGGCTCTGGTCACGGGGCGAGGAGTTGATCACGCTGCGCTTTCCTGAAGTCGCCGCCGCCGCGACGCATCTTCCCGACGGCACGGTCCTCGACGGCGAGGTCCTCGCCTTTCGTGACGGCCGTCCCCTGCCCTTCTCCGCGCTGCAGCAGCGGATCGGCCGTCAGCGGCAGCTTGCGCAAGTCATGCGCGCCGTTCCCGTCGTCTTCATGGCGTACGACGTGCTCGAACGCGAGGGACGCGACATTCGTCCGGAGCCGCTCGAGAGGCGTCGCGCGGAATTGGCCGCCTTGCTGCCGCACGAAGGCGTGCTCCGCATCTCGCGTGAAGTCGAGGAGCCGACATGGGAAGCCCTCGCCGCGCTGCGCGGCGAGTCGCGCGACCGGGGCGTCGAAGGCTTCATCCTCAAGCGCCGATCGTCTGCGTACGGCGTGGGCCGACGGCGAGGCGACTGGTGGAAGTGGAAGATCGCGCCGCTCACGATTGACGCAGTCCTCATCTACGCGCAGCCGGGCAGCGGCCGGCGCGCGAGCCTCCTGACCGATTACACCTTCGGGGTCTGGGACAGCAGCGAGCTCGTGCCGATTGCGAAAGCGTATTCCGGCTTGTCGAACGACGAGATAGACGAGCTCGATCGCTGGATCCGGCGGCACACGCGCGCCCGCCACGGCCCCGTCCGCGTCGTCGACCCGGTGCACGTGTTCGAGCTCGGGTTCGAAGCCATCGCGCCTTCGACGCGGCACAAGAGCGGCGTGGCGGTGCGGTTTCCGCGGATGCTGCGGTGGCGGCGCGACAAGCCCGTCGCGGAAGCCGACACGCTGGAGACGCTCCGTCGCCTCATGCGATGAGTTTTGCGGCTGTGCTCGATTTGACGGGTTAGCACGCTTCTTGCGACTTGCGGGCGGCGAGTGGAGCCATGAGGCAGTCTCGAGCCCTTACGTCTACCCGCCGTCCACATATCCGGTCCCACAGGGTCCGCGTGGCGGCGGCGTGTGTGCTCGGATTCACACTGGCCGGCTCGGCCATGGTGGTGAAGGCGGACACCGAGGGCTCCGGCCTGGTCGCCGCGCACTTCCTGTCGCGGCAGGAAGAGCCGCTCCAGGCGTATCGGGCGTTCCGCCGGATGCATGCCTGGAGCGAGAAGTTGAAGCAGGAAGCGTGGCTCGAGGCGTGGACGGAGCTGAAGGACGGCCACTTCGATTACCAGATCGTCAGCGAGCGCGGCTCCGACACGATTCGCAATCGCGTGCTGCGCGCCATGCTGAAGCGCGAGCAGGAGCTGGTGAACGGCGGCGACGCGGCCCGCGCCGATCTCACGTCCGACAACTACGAGTTTGCCGAGGGCGGACGCGATACCGATGGCACGCACGTGGTGCAGATCACGCCGCGCCGGAAGGACGTGCTGCTCGTCGAAGGCAAGATGGTGCTCAGCCCGGATGGCCGGGACCTGCTCCGCGTCGAGGGCAAGCTCTCGAAAAACCCGTCCTTCTGGACCAGCCTGGTCAACATCGTCCGCCACTACGCGCGGCTTGGCGGCGTGCGCGTGCCGGTCGCGACCGAGTCGGTCGCGAAGGTGAAGTTCGCCGGCAATTCGCAGCTCGAAGTGCAGTACGAATACGAAACGGTCAACGGACGTGCGATCGCGCTCAGCGCACAGCGCCAAGCAGCGCCTTCACGTAACGCTGTGCGATAAGGTTCGTCAGCCGCCGCGACGGACTCTGCTGCACGTCAATCCCCGCGGCTTTCTCCAGTAACGCCTTCCGCTCCGCTCCTTCCGGCAGCGTCAACGCAAACGCAAGATACGCGAAGACCGATCGTCCCTCCGACAGCGCGATCGCGCGATCGAAGTCCGCCCGCGCCGCGTCCCGTGACCCGCCCAGCAGCATCGGCAGCCCGTCAACCGCGATGAGCGCTTCGTGTATGGCGCCGTGATCCCACCCGTCGTCGAGCGACTTCGCACGCATGAGGAGCGCGCGGATGGCTACGAGGTCGCCGATGCGGCGCAACTGGTCCGGCGCCAGCGAGAGATCCGCACCCCACGACACGGCCGTCCAGTAGAGAAACGGCACGTCCCGCGCGGCAGTGCCGTCGAGCACGTCCGTGGCGCCGCGCAGCGCGTCGACGGTGATCTGCGGATGACGCACCTCGAGCCCGCGCAGGCAATAGCCGCGCGCGCGTTGATACATGCGCCCCGCGCGCTCGCGCAGCTCGCGCGACGCGGTCGCGTTCCCGCGCTGCAGCACGGATTCGACGTGGAGAAAGCCGTAAGAGTATTGCGCGAAGCCGCTGCATGCCGTCAGCAGCAGGCCCTCGTGCCGCGGGGACTGCGACATCAGCATCTCGATCGTCTTCAGCGTCGAAGGAGCGGCGGCTCGCACGAACTCCGGGTCGTTGTCCGACTCGTAGACGGAACTACTGGCCGCGAGCGCGGACGCCATGCGATTGATGCCGGCCTGACGCAACGAACAGCCCGACGCAAGGACGAGCGCAATGACGAGCGCAAGGCTCTCTCTGGACATTGTTGAGGACGATAGCACACGGATTTCGCCCGTCTGGCGCGGTGCTTGCGTGGCGACAGGCGAACGGCCAGGGGCGACAGACCCCATTCCAGTAGGGCGGGTCTTCCGCCTTCGCGCGAAGCGCTCCGGCGAGACTCGCCGTAGCCTTGGCGAAGGCGGTCAGACCCGCCGGGGCGAGAGGACATCATGAGCGACACACCGAAGTTCCGAGACGAACGCTTGCCTGTGACGGGTGAGGTGGGCGGCGAAGGCGGAAGCTACGCCGACCCGACCTATCCGGAAGCCCAGAACCGCGGCGACATCGATCGCGTGGAACAGCCGATCGCGCCCGACCACATCGTCCCGCCGGGACCGGATCCCGATGAAGGCATGAAGAAGCCCGTGACGGAGTAGCCTGGCGCCGGGTCTAAAGACGCGGCCTACGTGCTGTCTCAACTTTCTTAGTGCGCGTGGGGCCCCACCCCCACGCGCTCACGCGCTTCGCGCGACGCCCTTCGGGCTTGCCGCGGCTTCGCGGCGGCCCACCGTCACAGGTCGTCCTCCGTTCTCCGTGTTCCTCACGCGAGCGGGGCGAATCGCCGGCGAGCTTCCCCTTGACATCCTACAAGAGCGGCTCTATCCTCTTGTCGACAATCGACAGGAGGATGGATGGCGCCGAAGTCTGACCTGCTGCAGGGCACGCTCGACCTGCTGATCCTGCGCACGCTCTCGACGGGACCGATGCATGGATGGGGCATCTCGCTCCGCATCCAGCAGCTCTCGCGCGACGTGCTGCAGATCAACCAGGGCTCGCTGTACCCCGCGCTGCACCGGCTCGAGCAGCAGGGTCTCATCGAAGCGGAATGGGGCAACTCGGAAAACAACCGGCAGGCCAAGTTCTATCAACTCACGCGAGACGGCAAGAAGCAGCTCGCGGAGGAGACGCGCAACTGGGAGCGGCTCGCTGACGCGGTCGCCCGGGTGCTGGCCGGCTGACCACGCACGTTCCTTCAGCCCACGGGAGCACGCATATGTTCCGCCACCTCGCTACGCGCCTGCGGTCCCTCTTCCGTCGCAACCATCTCGAACGGGAGCTCGACGTCGAGCTGAAGTACCACCTCGACATGCTGATCGAGCAGAACATCCGCTCCGGCATGTCCGACCTCGAGGCGCGCCGCGCCGCGCTGCGCGTCTTCGGGCCGGTCGACGGGATCAAGGACGACGTGCGGGATGCGTGGCTGTCGCGGTTCGTCGAGACCGCTGCGCAGGACGTCCGCTACGGGCTCCGCAACCTGCGCCGCAACCCCGGTTTTGCACTCGTGGTCATGTTGACCATGGCGCTCGGCATCGGCGCAAACAGCGCCATCTTCAGCGTCGTCAACGGCGTGCTGCTGCGGCCGCTGCCCTTCAAGAACGGCGATCGCATCGTCGTCCTTCGCCAGGGACAGGGGGACACGGTCGCCAACAACATGGGCTTCTCGCCGAAGGACATCGAGGACTATCGCCAGGCACGCTCGTTCAGCGACGTCGTCGAGTTCCACAACATGTTCTTCATCCTGCTCGGACGGGCGGAGCCGGAGCGCGTGTCGAGCGGCGTGGTGTCCGCAAACTTCTTCGATGTGCTCGGCATCACGCCGATGTACGGACGCAGCTTCGTCGCGGCCGACGAGGCGCACGGCGCGCCCGCCGTCCTCGTCCTCAGTTACAAGTACTGGCAGCGCAGCTTCGGCGCCGACCCGAAGGTCGTCGGTCAGGTGTTTCGCATGAACGATCGGCCGCACACCGTGGTCGGGGTGCTGCCGCCGGTGCCGCAGTATCCGCTCGAAGTGGACGTCTACATGCCGACGTCCGCGTGCCCGTTCCGCTCGAATCCGCGCAACATCGAGAATCGCCAGTTCCGGTTGATGCAGACCGCGTTCGCGCTGGTCAGCCCCGAAGTCCGTCTCACCAAGTCACAGGCCGACCTCGACATCATCGCGGCGCGGCTGGCGAAGGACTTTCCTGGCGACTATCCGCAGACGAACTTCCGCGCGACCGAAACGCCGCTCAAACAGGACCTGACGCGCGACTTCAAGACGACGCTGCTGATTCTGCTCGGGACGGCCGGATTCGTGCTGCTGATCGTCTGCGCGTCCGTGGCGAACCTCCTGCTGGCGCGCATGGTACGGCGCGAACGTGAGTTGTCGGTGCGGGCCGCGCTCGGCGCCAGCCGCCAGCGTCTGCTGCGTCAGCTCCTGACCGAGAGCCTGCTGCTCGCGGTGTCAGGCGGACTGCTCGGACTGATCGTTGCGGCAGCAACGCGATCGCTGCTCGTCGCGTATGCGGACCGCTACACCAGTCGCGCGATCGAGATCTCGATCGACCAGAACGTGCTGCTGTTCACGCTCGTGGTGTCGATCCTGACGGGCCTGGTGTTCGGGACGGTGCCGGCATGGTCGGCGCGGTTCGACGTCGCGCCGGCGCTCCGCGACGGTGGACGTGCGACGCACGGCAACCGCAGCCTGCGCAGCGCGCTCATCGTCGGACAGGTCGCGGCGTCGTTCATGCTGCTGATTGCCGCCGGCCTGACGCTGCGCAGCCTGATGAAGCTGCAATCGGTCGACCCCGGATTCCGCACCGAGAATCTGCTGACGATGCGCGCGGACTTGAGCTTCAGCAAGTTTCCGCTGAACATGGAGCGCCGTCTCCGCACCCAGAAGACCGCCGATTACTGGACGGAATTCGAAGGCCGCTTGCGCGCGATTCCGGGCGTGCTCGACGTTGCCGGCAGCAGTACCTTTCCGCTGAACGAGCGCGGCCCGTTCTCGAACGGTTTGCAGCGCGAGTCGAAGCCGCTGCCGCCCGGGGTTCAGCCGCCGCAGGTCGACTACCGCGTCGCAAGCGCGGCGTATTTCAGGACGCTCGGCCAACCCATCGTCGCCGGCCGTGCGTTCACGACCGGCGATACGGTGGACGCGCCGGGCGTGGTGATCATCAACGAGTCGGCGGCGCGTCATTTCTGGCCGAACGAGAACCCGATCGGCACGCGCATCTCCGGCGGCACCAACGCTCGCAACGAGCCGGTCTGGCTCACCATCGTCGGTGTGGTTGCCGACATCCGTCAGCAACTCGAGCAGAAGCCGCACGACGAGGTCTACGTGCCGCTCGGCCAGCTGCCCTTCTCCAGCACGAACTGGGTCGTGCACTCGAATCGCCCGATCGATCAGATCGCCCGTGAGGTGAAGGCTGCGGCGCACGCGCACGATCCGGATCTGCCGGTCGCGAACTTCCGCACGCTCGCCGAGGTGCGCTCCAGCTCGATCGAGAAGCCGCGGGTGACGGCGTCGCTCATCGGCATCTTCGCGCTGCTCGCGCTCGTGATCACCGCGGCCGGCATCGCCGGCGTGATCGCGTTCTCGGTCAATCAGCGGACCCAGGAGTTCGGCATCCGCATGGCGCTCGGCGCGCCGCGAGTCGGCGTGCTGGGAATGGTGCTCCGCGAGGGCCTGACGCTCGTCGCGATCGGGCTGGTCATCGGCATGGCCGGCGCGCTCGCGCTCACGCACGTGCTGCGGACGCTGCTCTTCGAGGTGCAGCCGACCGATTCACTGACCTTCCTCGCGGTCTCGACCGTGCTGCTGATGGTCGCCGTCCTCGCGTGCCTGCTCCCCGCGCGCCGCGCGGCATCGGTCGACCCGATGATCGCCCTCAGAGCCCTCTGAAGGCCAGTGCGGTAGGGCGCACCTTTAGGTGCGCCGTCGTGACGGCGCCTCTGAAGAGGCGCCCTACCGTCACGATGTGGAGCGGAAAACCACATTCGCGACCGGTGTAGGCCGGGTCTTTAGACCCGGCGACATGCGCCCGCCGTGCTACGCTATCCCGCCATGAGCTTGCTCGCGCCGCTCGTGGCGCTCACCCTCTCCTTCGCGCAATCGGGCATGACGTATCCGGCGAACTGGACGGCGCCGGTCGCGCCGTTCAAGATCGTCGGCAACATCTATTACGTCGGCACGGAAGACCTCGCGTCATATCTCGTCATCACGCCCGCAGGGTCCATCCTCATCGAGACCGGGGTCGAGCCAAACGTCGACACGGTGGCGCATAACGTGGCGGCGCTCGGCTTCAAGATCACCGACGTCAAATACATCCTCACGACCCAGGCGCACTTCGATCACGTCGGCGGCCACGCGAAGATGAAGCAGCTGACCGGCGCGCAGGTGGTCGTCAGCGAAGCGGACGCGCCGATCGTCGAAGGCGGCGGCCGCGGCGACTACAACTTCGGCTCCAAGTACTACTTCGCGCCGGTCCACGTCGACCGCCGCATCCAGGACGGCGACACCGTGCGTCTCGGCGGCACGGTATTGACGGCGCACCTCACGCCCGGCCACACGAAGGGGTGCACGACCTGGACGACGGAGGTGCAGGACGGCGGCAAGGCGCTGCACGTCGTCTTTGCCGGCAGCACCACGGTGAACGAGGGCGTGAAGCTGGTGGGCAACGAGAAGTATCCCGGCATCGCCGACGACTTCAAACGCACGTTCGCGACGTTGAACAAACTGCCCGCGGACGTCTTCCTGCCCGCGCACGGCAGCCAGTTCGAGAACTTCCTCGACAAGGCCGCTGCGGCGCGCCGGAGCGCGCAGCCGAATCCGTTCATCGACCCGGACGCGATGCACAGGTACGTGGTGGAATCGCAGCGCGCGTTCGAAGCGAAGCTGGGCGCGCAGCAGAAGACGTCCTCATCTCGATGAGGCGCCGGGCGGCACTTGCGCTCCTCGCGCTCGCCGCCGGCTGCCATTCGCCGGAGCCGGCCGCGCCGTCATCCTCGTCGCTCGTCGCCGCAGCCGTGCGCAATGAGGCGCTCGCATCCGCGCGCGTCTGGCGCCGGCCTGCCACACCCATCGCGCAAGCCAATCTCAGGGACAACCCGGCGGGTCCGACGTCGTTTCCGATCACGACCGAGGTCACGTGCCGGTTCACGACGGAGCTGCCAAACGGAACGACCCCGAAGTTCTACTGCGCGCTCGACTCCGGCGAGGTCGTGAAGGTCAAGTACGGCCGGTCGAACCCCGAGCTGGCCGCGGAGGTGGCCGCGACGCGGCTCCTCGACGCGCTCGGCTTTCCCGTCGACCACATGTATGTGACGGCGTCGGTGCGATGCCGCGGCTGTCCGCCGTTTCCGTTCACCGCGCTCCAGTGTCTGGCGCGCACCGGGATGAAATCCGCGTGCCTCGCCGGCGCGAGCGCGGATCACATCGTCATCTTTCCCGGCGCGGTGATCGAGCGGCGCCTGCCGGGACGCCGCATTGAAGCGAGCGCCGATCAGGGCTGGAGCTGGTTCGAGCTCGATCGCGTGGATCCCTCGCACGGTGGATCACCGCGCGCCGAGGTCGACGCCTTGCGGCTGGTCGCGATGCTGCTCGCGCACTGGGACAACAAGGGGGCGAACCAGCGTCTGCTCTGCCCCGAGGGTCAGGATCGAGACGGCGGCTCGTGCGCCGCGCCGCTGCTGATGGTGCAGGACCTCGGCGCGACCTTCGGGCCGCTCAAGATCGATTTGCACAACTGGCGTAACGTGCGGATGTGGGAAGACCGCGCCGCCTGCCGCGTCAGCATGAGGGCGCTCCCGTTCGAAGGGGCCACCTTTCCCACGCACCGCATTTCAGAAGAGGGGCGGCAGCTCGCGCTGTCGCTGCTGCGGCAGCTGACCTGGGCGCAGGTGGCCGCGCTCTTCGAGCACTCGGGCGTCACCCGCTTCGACCATCTCGTCGGCGACGCGCACGACGCGAACGCCTGGGTCGCGGCGTTCATGGCCAAGGTCGACGTATTGTCTGAAGGGCCGGCGTGCGCCGCCGCCGCGGAGCTCACGGCGCGCGGCGAGTGATCACGCCGGCATCGACGGTCGCGCCGGTCCGGCTGATCGCCTGAAACCACAGCTCGTCGCCGGCAATCTCCATCATCAGGAAGTGGTAATCGGTATCGAAGCCGCGCGCCATGATCGCGGAGGGGCGACGGATGTCATCGCGGCGCAGCGACCCCGCGCCGCCGGAGATGAAATAGGCGATGCCGCGCTCGGGAACGATGCGCTCGTAAAAATGCTCGTGGCCGGAGAGGACGACGTCCACGTCGCCGTTGACGAGGATCGGCTCGAGCTCGGCGCGGAGCAGGCGCGCGCCCACCTGGTAACGTCCCGACGTGTAGAGCGGATGATGGAAGTAGGCGATCTTCCAGCGTGAGGTGGACGCAGCGAGCTCCTTCGACAGCCACGAGAGCTGCGTACGATCGAACGATCGGCTGTCGAGCGCGAAGAAGCGCGCGCCGGCGCCGGTCAGCCCCTTCAAACCCTCCTCCCCTTCCCGGAACGTGTAGTAGCGGCGCCCGTTCATGTTGAAGCCCTTGTAGTAGATCTCGTCGGGCTCGTCGTGGTTGCCGATCGCCGCGCGGAATTCGACGTGCGCGTCGAGCAGCGCGCGATAGGGCTCCTCGAATTTTTTCTGGTAGTCGTCCGGGGCGTGCGGCGGATAGATGTTGTCGCCGAGCATCAGCACGAACGTGAACGGGAACCGCTGATGCCATGCGACCATCTGCTTGGCGACGGCGTGCTGTGCCTCGTCGCCGCGGCCCGAGTCGCCGATCACGGCGAAGCGGACCGAGCCGTCACGAAGCGGCAGGGCCAGCGCGCCTGCCGCCGGCTGCAGTTCGCGGACGACGAGCGCCGTCTGCCGCGCAGCGTCACGCCCGCACCCGGCGAGGACGAGTACCGCGCCGAGCGCCGCGGCGACGGCTAGGCGGGGCGCCATCCGAGGGCCACGAACTGCACGGCGATCTGCCCGCGTTTCGGCGCGAGCGACAAGGTTTCGAGCCGGCCCGCGTCGGCGTCGAACCGCGCCGCGATTCCTTTCGTGGCCTCCTCGATCTCTGCATCGAGCGCGGCGAGCGCCTCGCGCGCGACGGTCACGTTCTCCTGCGCGCGCTTCACATCGTCCTGTTCCTTGGCGCTCCTGCCGAGCCCGCGCGCGGCGGTAGTCGCGCGGCCGAGCGTGCTCGCGCTCACCGCCTTGCGGCCGAGCAATGCGCCCAGTACGGTGGCGCCAAAGGACACCGCCGTCTGCAGCTTCTGCTGCGATGCCTGCTCCTGCTCGCGCGCGACGCCCTGCTCGGTGCGGCGCACCTTCTCCTCGAGGCGGGCCCGCTTCTCCGCGTACTTGCGGCGGACCCGGTCGATTTCCTCGTCGCGCGCCTCCCGCTGCGCGTCCTGCACGCGAATGCGGAAGTCGCGCTCCGCTTCCCCCGCCTTCGACGTCAGCTTCAGATCCCCGTGCCGCTGCAGATCGATGCGTTGCGACTCGAGGAGCCATGCCGCAAAGGACTTCTGCCACGCGGCATAACTCTTCCCGGTAGCGGCGGCCTTCGGCACGGACCCGAACGTCGCGCCGTTGGCTGGCGTCGTCTCGAGGTCGGCCGGGGCGAGGTCGAGCACTTCGGCGGAGGACCAGTCCACGGGGACCGCGCCGTCGCCGATTGGCGCGGCGGCCACGACGTCGCGCGATTCGTTGACGCCCAGCCTCGCGTCGCTGAAGGTCACGCGCGCGACACCGAGCGCGACCGGCTCGTAATGCGTCGCCGTTCCGGATGCCGGCAGGAAAAACTGCTGGATCTCCGGCGCAAGGACAGGATGCTGCGATTTATTCCGGGCGCCTGTGTCTCCCGTGGCGGTGTTTGCGGCGGCCGGCGTACTTGAGGCGTCCAGTCTGCTTTTCTCAATGCGGCTCGACTCGCTTCGCTCGCTCGCCGCGGCCGCAGGCGCTCGCGCTTGCGTCAGCTTGCGAATCTGATCCCGCGAGAGCGGACCACGCAGATACGAGAGCGTCCATCGCGTCTGGAAGGTGCGCGGCGCCTTGTCGTGGACGTTGTGCAGGAGGAACACGCGCTTGGCGAGCGACGAGAGGATGCTGTCCGCCGACGCGCGGTCGAGCGCGCCCGCCGCCACCCCTTCGAGGCCATCGAGCACGCGCGCCTTGTCGCGCTCGGTCTGCAGCCGTCCCAGGAACCACGTCCCGCAGTTCGCGAGCCCTTTGTAATCGAGGTCCACGGTGTTTTGCGACGCGAGCAGCACGCCAACGCCGAAGGCGCGCGCCTGCTTCAGCAGCGTGAGCAGCGGCGGCTTCGACGGCGGGTTGGCGACCGGTGGGAAGTAGCCGGCGATCTCGTCCATGTAGATCAGCGCGCGCAGGCTGGTCGTGCCACTCTGCGCGCGCATCCACGAGACGACCTCGTTCAGCAGCAGCGACACGAAGAACATCCGCTCGGCGTCGCTCAAGTGCGCGATCGAGAGGATCGACACGCGCGGACGGCCCGTCGGCCCATAGAGCAGCGTGCCGGCGTCGAGCGGCTCCCCTTCGAGCCACTGCTCGAAGCTCGGGGACGCAAGGACCGCGTTCAACTGGGTCGCCAGCTCGAAGCGCTCCTTGCCCGGATAGAACGACTCGAGATCGAGCACGCCAATCTTCTGGAAGGGCGGCGACTGGATCTGCTGAATCAGCGACGCGAGGTCGAGATCGCGTCCGCCGCGCCACGACGCCGAGAACAACGCGGAGAGGAACGTGTGTTCGCGTCCGCGCGGCTCCGCGTTCGCACCCGCCAGGGTCAGGACACCGGTCGCCGTCGCGGACGCACGCTCCGCAATCGCTTCGGCATCGACCTGTGTCGCGTCGGGCGGCGCGGCAAACGACGAGAGAATCGACAGCGGCAGGCCGGCGCGGCTGCCCGGCGTGTAGACGGCAAAGTCTGCGGCCGCACGGAGCCGCTCGATGCGCGCGCCGTCTTCCCCCCACTCGGCGAGGCCCTTCCGCCAGAGCTCTGCCTGTTGCGCGGCAAACGCCTCGACGGTCGTACCCGCCCGCCGCGCCTCGTCCTCGTCGATCCACGGACGGAAGTCGTCCGGCGCCAGCCGCGGGAACGTCAGGAGCAGATTCGAGAGGTCTCCTTTGGGATCGATGGCGATGACCGGGACGCCGTCGATGGCGGCTTCTTCGACGATCGAGAGGCACAGGCCGGTCTTCCCGCTGCCGGTCATGCCGACGCAGACGGCGTGAGTCAGGAGGTCGCGGGAGTCGTAGAGGACGAGGTCGCCGGGGTGGTTGCCGGTGGGGTCGGTCTCGCGACCGAGATAGAAGACACCGAGCTTCTCGAAATCCGTCATGGGGCGATGTTATCGCGAGCGGCGCGCTGCGCGCCGCGTGAGGAGGAGCGCCTGCGGCCGCCGCGAGGGAGCGAAGCGAGTCGAGCGGCAGCGCGCGGCGGTGGGGCCCCGCGCGCATTGAGGAGCGCCTGCGGCCGTTCGGGGTGATCGCGAGCGCAAGTGCGACCGTCCGGCAACCGGCAACCGTCAACCGGCAGCCATTGCCGCCCAATGTTGCACGGGCAGCGACAGCAACCAATAGCGTTTTCGAAGCGCGATCACGTGATCGGCATAGTTGGCGCGCTCGATGCGGCCGTCCAGCAGCGAACGGCGCAGACAACGGATCTCATATCGGTACAGATCGCTCAGCGCCTCCCGCACGAACGACGGCGGCGTCTCCCTCGTCGGCTGCAGGCCGTGTCCGGCGAGCGTCTCGAGGATCTCCGGCGGATAAACGTACGAGACAGGCACTCACAAATCCGTTCGCGCGATCGGCACGCGTGAATTTTCAACGCTTCGCGTGTTTCACGCCGCTGCAATCGTATGAAGCTCTGCTACTATGCAGCACGACTTGAGGGGCGACAACGCCTCGGCTCCGGAGGACTTGTATGGCAGATGAACGGGATCAGTCCGGCGATCTCCTGACGCGGTCGGCAGAGATGGTCGGCAATGCGATGGGCGCGGCGGTCAACACGGCACAGCAAGCGGCCACCGCCGCCACGCGTCTGGGCTCGCAGGCAGCCGACGCGGCCGCCTCCAGTGCGGCCTCGGTGGCCGAGGTCACGGCAGACGCGGTCGAACGGACCGCCCCGGCCCGCCGGGCGGTGCGCCGGACCACCCGGCGCGCGGTCAAGCGCGCCACGCGCCAGGTCAAGGTCACGGCGCGCCGCGTGACGAAAGCCGCTGGCGGCCGGAAGGCCGCCGCGAAGACTCCCACACGCGCCGCCGCAGGACGCAAGGGCGCCACGGCCAAAGCCGGCGCCCGCAAAGCCGGCCGCGCCAAGGCTGTGAAGACGACCGCGCGGGGCAAGAAGAAGTAAAAGCCTGCTTCCTCAGTGCGCGTGGGGCCCCACCCCCACGCGCTCTCGCTCGGCGCCGCCGCGTCAAGCCCCACGCGTCGCGTCGGGGTCCCCTTGCGGTTCACTCCGTCGCCTCGCTCGGGCCGCAGGCGCTATCGCGCCGCGCTGGTCATCGCGCGGTTCGCGTCCACGTGTCCCGCAAGAAACAGCGCATTGAACAGGAACTTGAAGGTCCCGTGCGGCTGCGCGCGGAAGGTGATCTCCGGCGTGAAGAGGAAGACCTGCCCCTTGCCGACGGGCGCTTCGACCCCCACGATCCCGTTCTCGAGATAACTCTGGCCGAACGCCCAGCCGCTCCGGAGCGGCTGGGCGCTGCTGAACCACGCGATCGGCCGCACGCCGCGGGCTGCGGCCTCTGGCTCGAGCCGGAACACCGGGCTGTTGTCGTAGAACACGTCGACCGGATTGGTGACGCCCTGCGCGACCGGCACTGACGTATCCACGGCGGCCGACAGCACCGACCCCGGCACGTAGAACCGTTCACTCGGCACGGGACGGCTGGTGCCGTCGGGCGCACGCTCGACCAAGTGATTGCCGATCGGCAGACCGAGCAGCTCCCCGAGGTTCGCGGCCGATCGGCCGACCGCGACGATCGTCCCGCCATCCTCGAGGAACTTCTTCAGCGCCGGTAGCGACTGCGTCACGGTGTAGGCGCCGACCATCGGCTGGTATTCCGCCGGAACCTCCGCCCCGGAACCCGCGGTCCCCCGCCCACCGGCTTGCCCTGAGCCTGTCGAAGGGGCCTGCCCTGAGCCTGTCGAAGGGGCCTGCCCTGAGCCTGTCGAAGGGCGTCCGCCTGACATCTCCGGCGCCGGCCCGACGCCGGACGGAAACACGATGACGTCGTACTTGCTCGCGAGGTCCCCCGCGTCGAGCGCCTTCGGGAACACGACCTCGTACGGGAACTCGAACTGCTCGAGGATGAACCGCGTCCACCCCGACGGCATCGATCCGCCGTACTGATCCGCCAGCGCGATACGCGGCGTCTTCAGCTTGATCGCGCCATCGGGCGCGCTCCCCGCCGGCGCGCGTCGGAAGCTCACGCCGAGCTCGGTGGCCAGCGCCTGGAGTTCCGCGCCCGACGCGCCGCTCACCACGAAGTCCCCCTGGCCCGTGGGCAGCCAGGCGACCACGCGCCCCGCCTTGATCAAGCGATTCACAGCGATGAACGAGTTGTTGTTGGCGTGGCTGAAGACCGCCGGGGCCGGGTCGGTGACCTCCACGGTGCCGGGTGCCGGTTTCTGCAAGCCGCTCACCCGCTCGAACGGCCCGTCGAACCCTTCGAGCACCCGGTCGAACTTCACGCCCATCTGATACGCGAGCGTCCATCCCGCGTTGTCGTACGGGCGCGTCGGCGGTCCGCCGGGATACGGGATGTCATCGGGGTGGTCCTGCGGCTCGAACATGTCGAGCACGTGCGGCCGGAACGCCTGCGCCGCCTTGACGACGTAGGAACCGGCGGGATAGCGCTTGCCCGTGACGGTGAACGGCGCGGTCGCTCGATCGACGATGACCCCGACCTTCAAGAGCGCGTTGACGAACTTCGCCACGGTCGGGAAGTCAGGTTGGTCCGACGGCAGGATGAACCCGCGCGGATCGCGCAGCTCCGGGTTGCGCAGCATCGTCTTGAACTGCTCCGGCGTGCCCGTGAGGGGACCCGCGCCGCGGCCGCCCGCTTCCTCGCTCGACGGCGTGTCGCCCCGTTCGCCGCGGCTCCCCGCGATCGCCTTCTGCGCCGCGATGACGCGCCTCGGCGTCGGCGTCCAGTGATCGCGGCTGCCGCGCTCGATCGAGTTCATCCCCATCCGCCAGATGTTGAAGAGGAAGTTCTCGCGGTTGCGCGAGGCGAGGTCGAGCACCGCCCAGTTCGCGGTCAGCGAGTAGTCGATCGATTGCCTGAAGTGCCACACCTGCGGCTCGATCGGATAGTGAAGACTCGAGTCCGGCAGCTGCTTGGACGGGAGGAATGGAATCCTGACCGGCGTCGGATTGCCAATCGTCTCGGTCAGCAGGCCGATCATGTTGTGGAAATACACGGTCGTGCGCAGGCCGCCGTTCCACCACGTCGAGTAGCTCGAGCCCTTGCGGCTGGTGACGCCGGGCTTGCCTTCGGCATTGAAGCGCGTCGCCATCGCCGCGCCCACCAGGTCGAGTTCCGCCGGCACGATCGGATCGAAGTTGTAGTTGAACGGATCGCGGAAGGGGGGCGCGAACATCACCGTGCCGGCCGGGCCGGTCTGATGATGGTTGTACATGATCTGCGGGAACCACTCGAGATACAGCACGCGGTTCATGTTCGTGCTCTCGGGCAGGTTCGACATGTAGAAGTCACGGTTGTTGTCGTGTCCTGCGTACTTCTCGTAGAGCCGCGGGATTCCCGGTCCCTGCCCGCGCTGCTCGGCCACGGGGTTGCGCATGTACCAGCTCGAAACGAGCTCCATGCCGTCAGGGTTCGCGTGGACGGCGAGGATGATGCAGTCGTTCAGGATCCGCATCGTCTCCGGATCGGTGCGGCTGACCAGCTGATACACGGTCTCGATCAACTGGTGCGCGCCGAGGACTTCGGTCGCATGCAGGCCGCCGTCGATCCACACGACGGCTTTCCCTTCGCGCGCCAGCGCGCGCGCCTGCTCCTCGGTCACTCCTTCGGCGAGCGCCAGCCGGCGCGCGATCTCCTTGTAGCGATCGAGCTTCTTGAAGTTCTCCGGCGACGTGATGATCGACATCAGCTGCGGCCGCCCTTCGGCGGTCTTGCCGATCTCGACCACGCGCATGCGGTCGGATTCCTTATCGAGCTTCTGCCAGAACGCGGTGAGCTGGGTGTAGGTGGCGAGCTGGTAATCGTCGCCGATGTTGAAGCCGAAGAACTGCTTCGGCGTGGAGACGTTCAGAGCCTGCTGGGCCGACGGTACCGCGGCCACCACCGCGATCATCGTCAGCGCCACCGCGACCGCGCGGCGTCTGGGTGCGGACATGGGACCTCCCGATCGGCCAATTCTACTGACTCGATCGGGGTACAGAGAAACGGGCTCGCTGACGCGAGCCCGTTTCCCTACTGCTGCCCTGGGTTACTGCGTGCTGCCCGACTGCCGACTGCCTACCGCTTGCTGCTCCCCTGCCTCCACCGACTCTATTTGATGGTCGTGCCGGCCGGCGACGGACCGGATTCCGGCATGATGCCGGCCAGCGTCGACGTGTGTTCGTAGATCATCCCGTCCGCGTTAGTGCCGAAGAAGTGCGGGTTGCCGACCGGATCGATCGGATCGGCAATCGCGACGTAGCCCGGCGCGCCCCCGCCTGGCGCGAGCCCGTTGCAGCTCCCCGGCGCGCCCGTCAGGCCCGTGCCCGTCAGGCTGAACGTGTAGCCACTCTTGTTGAACGTCGCGCCGGTGGTCAGCTCCGGCGGCAGAAACGCCTGGAACGCGGCCGGCGGCGCCACGCCGAGCGTCGGCAGGTCCGGCGAGTAGAAGCCGGAGCCGCACGTCACCGCGAAGCTCAATTGCGCGCTGTTGATCACGCGCAGCGTACCGACGGCCGATGCGGATTGCGCGACGCCGCGCGCGCGCATCAGACCCGGGATCGCCAGCGTTGAGAGAAGACCGATCAGCGAACAGACGAACAACAGATCGATGAGCGTGAATCCCGACTCACTTTTGAGCGACGCCACTTTATTGATAGCCATCGGTTTCCCCCGACATTTTTCGGCGGCCTTGCCATTTTCCGACAGGTCAAAAAATGTCAATCAACCGGCGCAGCGGCAGGCCCCCCGGGCCATCGCATCCCCAAGTTGGTGCTCCCCAACAACTTAGGTTTGCTGCCGCTGCGCGTTGCTCTGTAAGACTGCAAGCGGTTTGCCGCTTGTACGGACAAATCTGTGAGAGGGAATGTGCGCGCGTGCGCGCGCGAGCTACCGTGTCAGCTTCCGATATTTGATCCGATGCGGCTGGTCTGCCTCCGCGCCCAACCGACGCTTCCGATCCGCCTCGTAATCCTGGTAATTCCCCTCGAACCACACCACCTTGCTCTCCCCCTCGAACGCCAGCATGTGCGTCGCGATGCGGTCCAGGAACCATCGGTCGTGGCTGATCACCACCGCGCAGCCGGCAAACGACAGCAGCGCCTCTTCGAGCGCGCGCAGCGTATCGACGTCGAGGTCGTTGGTCGGCTCGTCGAGCAGCAGCAGGTTCGCGCCGCGCTTCAATAGCTTCGCGAGATGCACGCGGTTGCGTTCGCCGCCCGACAGCTCGCCGACCTTGCGCTGTTGATCGCGTCCCTTGAAGTTGAACCACGACACGTAGGCGCGCGAGGCGACCTCGCGCTTGCCGAGCTCCACCGTGTCGCGCGCGTCGGTGATCTCCTCCCACACGGTCTTGTTCGGCGCGAGCGCGTCGCGCGATTGATCGACGTAGCCGATTTGTACCGTCTCGCCGAGCCGCAGCGCGCCGCCGTCCGGCTTCTCCTGTCCCGTGATCATCCGGAACAGCGTCGTCTTACCCGCGCCGTTCGGACCGATCACGCCGACGATGCCGCCGCGCGGCAGCGTGAAATTCACATCGTCCATGAGCAGGACGTCGCCGTAGCCTTTGCGCAGGCCGCGCGCCTCGACGACGATGTCGCCGAGGCGAGGACCGGGCGGAATGTAGATCTCCACCTGCTCGATCTTCTGCGCGGTCTCTTCCTTCAGCAGCTCCTCGTACGCGTTGAGGCGCGCCTTGCCCTTGGCCTGCCGCGCCCGCGGCGACATGCGGATCCAATCGAGCTCGCGCGCGAGCGTCCGCTGACGCTTGGTCTCCGCCTTCTCCTCCTGCGCGAGTCGGTTCTGCTTCTGTTCGAGCCACGACGAGTAGTTGCCCTCCCACGGGATCCCGGTGCCGCGATCGAGCTCGAGGATCCAGCCGGCGACGTTGTCGAGGAAGTAGCGGTCGTGCGTGACGGCGACCACCGTGCCGGGATAGTCCTTCAGGAAGCGTTCGAGCCAGGCCACCGACTCGGCGTCGAGATGGTTCGTCGGCTCGTCGAGGAGCAGCAGGTCAGGCGACTTGAGGAGCAGCCGGCAGAGCGCGACGCGGCGGCGCTCGCCGCCCGACAACGTCGTGACGTCCGCGTCGGGAGGCGGCAGCCGCAGCGCGTCCATCGCCAGGTCGAGCCGCGAGTCGAGGTCCCAGCCGTTGGCGGCTTCGATGCGGTCCTGGACCTTGCCCTGCTCGTCGAGCACCTTGTCCATTGCTTCCGGCGAGAGCTCCTCGGCGAACTTCGCGTTGATCTCGTCGTAGCGCTGCAGCAGCGCCTTGATCTCGGCGACTCCCTCTTCGACGTTCCCGAGCACCGTTTTCGACGCATCGAGCCGCGGCTCCTGCGGGAGGAAGCCGACGGTCGTCCCTTCGGCAGGCCACGCCTCGCCGAGGAACTGCTGGTCTTCGCCGGCCATGATGCGCAGCAGCGTGCTCTTGCCCGCGCCGTTCAAGCCGAGCACGCCGATCTTCGCGCCGGGAAGAAACGAGAGCCAGATGTCTTTGAGGACGACGTGGTCGGGAGGATGGACCTTCCCGAGCCCTTTCATGGTGTAGATGAATTGCGGCATGGCGACAAGGTCAGAAGACAAAAGACGGAAGACGGAAGACGGAAGCGAAGCACATCATACTTCGTCCGCCGTTCCGATCTTCCGTCCGTGGTGTCGCCCGCGCGTTACAACGTCTTCAGGTACTCGATCAAGTCCGCCTTCTGTTTATCGGTGAGCCCCAGCGCCATCAGCTGGTCGTAATGATCGACGACCGCGCGCAGGGTCGGCGCGCTACCGTCGTGGAAATACGGCGCGTGCTGCCAGAGCGCGCGCAGCGGCGTGGTGCGGTACTGATGCGTGGCGCTGCGATCCGCATACGCCTGATCCTGTCCGACCTCTGCGGGATCGTGCAGCAGCGGCGTCGAGGGATCCGGACCGTTCAGCACGTCGGTGAACGTCGGCGGAATGTGGCACGTCGCGCAGGCCGCGCGCGTCCTGAACAGCACTTCGCCGCGCTTGGCTGCCTGTGGATCGAAGCTGCCCGGCGGCGGCGGTGGCGTCTTCAATGACAATTGGTACTGCAGGAGCGCGGGCAGCTTCGGCGTCACGAGATCGGGGGTCTGCGTGATGCTGATCCCGAGGCGCGGATCGGAGAAGCTGCCATGGCCGCCCATCTGCGTGACGGCCACGTAATTGTTCCAGTACGAGATCGGTCCATCTCCCGTGTAAATCTCGAACCCGACGCCGGCGAGGCCGAACGCGGGCGGGATCAAAGCAGGACCGTTGATGCCATCGATGTTGAACCGCGGATCGTAAAAGCCCGGCCCCCACGAGTTGTACACCGCCTTCTGCGCCGCGGTCAGGGCCGGCGACAGCGCGATGATGGCGCCCGGATTCAGGTCGCGGTTGGGCCAGCCGTCGAGACGGTTGCCGACGCCGGCGGCGACGGAATTGTCGACCGCGGAATGGCAGATCGCGCACGTGATGCCGACCGACTGGAGTTGTGTGCCGGCCACCTTGCCGACGATGCCGATCACCGCGTTCAGCCTAATGAGTTCCACGGTCGTCGCCGGGTCGTTGAGATCGTGGCTGGCAAGAAATCCCGGCGGGAGGGCGGCGGCGTCGACTTTCAGGCCGACGCTGAGCGCGGTCGCCGGGCTGACCGACGAGGCAATCACCTCGTGCATCCGGAGCGTGTCGGTCCAGAGCTGTTCGTCGCCAAAGGTATCGAAGCGGAAGATCGTGCGTCCGTCCTGCGGCTTCGCTGTGGATGCAGGACGCGGAATGCCGGCGGCGATCGCAAACGCGACGGCGAACACGATCCAGGCTGGAAGAAGCGCGCGTGTGACGACTCGAGAAGAGCGGAAGCGCACGGGCATGCTTGTCTCCACCAGGAAGGCACGCGGCCGGCACCACGGCGCGATCCCCACTGCAAGTCGACAGCCAGCCCCGCAGACGGGAGTTGCCGCGCGCGAACGCCACGTGACGGCGACCGGCGGCTCGACAATTTTCGACTCTCCCGTCTTGTCGTGTCTCGGCTTTCACCGCGGCACGATGGTCGCGTCGTTCTTGAGCGCGCCGGGCGGCTTTGCCAAGTAGGTCCCCGGCGACAGCACAAGCTGATCGATCCCCAGCCCGTCTTCGCGCACTTGCACGCGAATCGTATGGCGACCGGTGGCCGCGAAGTAGATGTCCGGTCCCATCACCCCTGCGCCGTACCCATTGTCCTGCCATCCCCATCCCGAGAGCCCGCAGCCGCTGCAGTCTTCGATATTCACCTCCGTGCTCTCCGTCGTGGCAATGCGCGCGAACGGCGCGCCGGCAGCCGTGACGCTGTCGCTGAACTGCACGTGCACGGAGTCGTTCGCGTACGTGTTGCTCGTGGCCTTGCCGCGGATCCAGAGGTGATACGGCTTCCCCGCGTCGGCGTCGAACGTCAGCTCGAAGTAGTCGGCCGGTGACGCCAGCGCGGTCACGATCTTCGCCGCGCCTGCATTCGCGTTCTGCAGCCGCGCGCCCCCGGCTGCGCTCGCGTCGGCGACAGCCGACCACGCGCCCGCGACAGTTGGCGCTTCAGACGCGTAAAGGACAACGTCGCCCGTGGGCGGCGGCGGCGGAGGCAGAGGTATGGACGTGCCGCTCCCGTCCGACGCGGGGAGAATCACCGCGTCGTTCTTCGCCGCACCCGGCGCCGATGTGACGTACTTCGCCGGAGAGAGGACGATCTGGTCGATGCCGAGCCCGTCTTCGCGCACCTGCACGCGGATGCGCTGCGGACCGCTGGCCGCGAACAAGAGATTCGCGCCCATGACGCCGGCGCCGTAGCCGTTGTCCTGCCAGCCCCAGCCCGAGACGCCGCAGCCACTGCAGTCTTCGAGGTTGACCTCGGTGCTCTGGCTCGTGCCGATGCGATAGACGGCGGCGCCGGACCCGTCGACGGTGGCGTCGAATTGCACGTGCACCGAGTCGTTCGCGTAGGTGTTGCCTTCGGCCTTGCCGCGGATCCAGAGGTGATACGGGGTGCCGGCGACGGCCGTGAACGTCATCTCGAAGTAATCCGCGGGTGCGGCCAGCGCGGTCGCGATTTTCGCGGCGCTTGCGTTCGGGTTCTGCAGCCGCGCGCCGCCGGCGGCAGTCGCATCCGCGACGACCGTCCATCGCCCGGCGACGACCGTCGCCGCGGCCGCGTAGAGCACGACTTCACCGGCGGTCCCGCCCCCTCCGCCACCGCCGCCACCCGGATCCGTCACCACGCCGGCCGGCTGCGTGAGCGTGAACGTCTGGTCGGCGATCCTGATCGTGCCGGTGCGCGGGGACGCCGTGGGATTCGCAAGGACCCAGTAGCTCGCGGTGCCATTGCCGCCGCCGGTCTCGCCGTCCGAGACGCTGATCCAGTTGACCGTGCTCTGGGCCGCCCACCTGCAGTCGGTGTCGGCCGCGGTCACGGTGATGGCGCCGAACGACGTCTCGGTTGCGCTTGCCGACGCGGACGCCGGCGAGATCGCCCAGTTGCAGGTGAGGCGGAATTCGTGCGCGCCGATGTCGAACGCGCCGTTCACGGGCAGCACACCGCCGAAATAGTCGCGCGGACCCGGATCGATCCCGCCCGCGCGCAGATCGAGTCCGGCGTCGATCAACGGCGACGTGGCGTTCAGGCGGTATCCATACAGCCCTTCGATCATCGTCGCGTTGTTGAACGCGAGATGCGCGTTCGCTTTCAGAAACTGCGGATCGACGCTGAGTCCGACGTCGGCGCCGTTCACGCGCTCCTGCCCGGCGGCGCGCCACGCCGCAAGGCTCGTGTAGGTGGTGGCGCCCCACACGATCTTGAAGCTGCTGCCGGACGTGAAGTAGTCGTTTCCCTCGAACCGCAGGTCGACCGCGCCGTCGAGCGCGGAGGCCTGCGCCTCGATCAGCCGGATGCTGCCGGTGGTCTGGATGATGTTGTTGCGGAAGTGCAGGTGCTGCGGATCCTGCAGCGTGATGCTCGAGTTCTTGATGAAGATGCCGCGCGGCACGCCGCTCGCGCCGGCCGGCTGCGGCGTCACGTAGATCGTGTTGTTGTAGATCTCGGCGTTCAGGATGCGGCCCCAGGTCTGGATGGCCGCGTAGTCGTGGTTGCGCCCGTCGTTCTCGCTGATGTTGTAGCGGATGACGGTGCCGGTGTGCGTGAAGGTGTCCGGCTTGTGCGCGAGCTGATAGCCGGCGCCGGTGTTGTCGTGCGAGTAGTTGTACTGCATCACCGACAACGACGTGTTCAGATCGAAGCAGAAGCCGCCGCCGTCCTTCTCGCCGCCGGTGAGGTTGTGGTACGACTCGTTGAACTGCAGGATGACGCGCGTCGAGTTGAAGGCCCAGATGCCAATCGGGCCATTGCCGGCGTCGCTCAGCCAGCCGTTGTCGTGCGCGACGGAGCGCTCGACCATCGCGCCATTCACAGAGCTGAGCGTGATGCCGTTGCCCGAGTTGAAGAGCAGACCGCCCTGCCCCGAGTTCCTGAA
>JBKPRU010000048.1:0-27881 GCA_046734675.1 Acidobacteriota bacterium | reverse complement strand
GCGCGTTGCGGCGTGAGGATATCGGGGGGAACGGCGCGTGGCAAGCGAGCAGGTGTGACGAGTGCGGGGGCAGGCAGCGCGGCCGAGCTCAGATCGCCTGTCAGGCAGGAAATCCCCTTGACTTTCGCGCAAATGTGGAGCTACTAGGGCCCAAGTAACGCGGCGTCGTCTCCAATCGCCAACGGCTGTCCCGTAAACGCCATTGCTCGGGAGGGCTCGATGAACAAGTTGCGGCTCGGAGCGGCAGTGGTGCTGATCATGGTCGCGAGCGGCGTCTCGCCTGGCGCGCAGACGCACTTCGCGAGCTTTACCGGCACCGTCAGTGGCACGGACGGAAAACCCCTCGCGGACGTCGAAGTCGTCGCGACCAACATCGCGACGCAGGTGACCTACACGGCCCGCAGCAACGCCCAGGGCCTCTACACGATCTCGGCGCTGCCGATCGGCTCCTACCGGCTGCGCGCGGCAGCGCAAGGATTCCAGATCAACGAAACGAACGCCATTCCGCTCGAGTCGGGCCAGAACGCTCGCGTCGACATCACCATGCAACCTGGCTTCGAGCAGACCGTCGAGGTCACCGGCATCACGCCGATCCTGCAAACGCAGAACGCAGTGGTGGGTGAAGTGGTCTCGGAGACGACCATCCGCGGCATGCCGCTGAACGGGCGCAACTTCTCGCAGCTGGCGCTGCTGATGCCCGGCGTCACGACGCCGGAGCCGGATAGCTTCACGCAGCCGAAGAACTTCGGCTCCGGCCGGCCGTTCGTCAACGGGCAGCGGGAACAGGAGAACAACTACACGCTCGACGGCGTCGACATGAACGAGCCGATCGACAACCTGCTTCCCTATCAACCCAGTCCCGATGCGCTGGCGGAAGTGCGGGTCGAGACCAACAACTACTCCGCGGAGTACGGCAACGTGGCCGGCGCGCTGATTGGCAGCACGATCAAATCCGGCACCAATGAGTTTCACGGAAACGGGTTCGAGTACTGGCGCGACAGCAGCATGGCGGCCAACAGCTGGGACAACAATCGCGTGACCCCGGCGGCGAAGAAGCCGGAGCTGTCGCAGCATATTTTCGGCGCGACCATTGGTGGCCCGATTGCGAGGAACCAGATCTTCTTCTTCGGCGACTACCAGGCATTCCTTCGCGATCGCCCGGGCGAGCTGGTCAGAACGGTCGCACCCGAGTCGTGGCGCGTCGGAGACTTGTCAAGCGTCGCGGTGGCGATTCGCGATCCGTTGACCGGACAGCCATTTCCCGGCAACCAGATTCCGGTCGCGCGCTTCAGCCCGATTGCCCGCGCCGTGCTCGCCAATCAGCGGCTGTATCCCTTGCCGAACCGCTCCGGCGACACGCAGAACCTGGTGGCCGGCTCCTCCGACAAGCAGCGCGTGCACCAGGGCGACGCCAAGGTCGATTGGAACATGTCGAACAACGACCGCATGTTCGCGCGCCTGTCGTACCAGAACTACAAGTCCGAACCGGAGCGCGCGCCGCTCGAGAGCAACCTGATTGCAACCAACGACTCTCCGTTCCTCGGACTGGCGTTCAACTGGAACCGCACGCTCTCCCCAACCGCCCTGAACGAGCTGCTGGTCGGGTTCACGCACGTGAAGTTCCAGACCATTCCGGTCGACTGGGCGGGCATCGGCGCGGCGAACGCGAGCATCGGCATCCCTGGCGACCAGGCGATCGACGGACTGAGTGGGTTCGGGATCGGCGACTACGGCTTCGGTGATGCGGGCGGCTCCGAGTTCAACAACATCAAGTCCTTCCAGCTCACGGAAAAGTATTCGTGGTTCAAGGGACGCCACCAGATGAAGTTCGGCGGCCGCTGGCTGTATCAGCGGCAGGGGTTCTCGTATTCGGGCAACGAGGGCATCCTCGGCCATTTCGAGTACTCCGGCGCGTTCACCGGCTTCAACTTCGCGGACTTCCTGCTCGATCAGGTCGCTGCGAAAGGACGCGGCGGTCTCGTCGATCCGTTCATGCAGCTCGGTCACCGCGCTGCGGTGTATGCACAGGACGACTTCCGGGTGCGGAACGATCTCACGCTCAACCTCGGGATGACGTGGGAGTACACGTCGCCGTGGGTCGAGAAGGACAACCGGCAGTCGAACATCGATCTGACGACCGGGCAGCTGGTGCTGGCGGGACAGAACGGCGCCAGCCGCGCGCTCTTCGATCCCTACTACGGGGGATTCGAGCCGCGCGTCGGGTTCGCCTGGACACCGAGGCCCGAGTGGGTCGTGCGCGGCGCCTTCGGGATCGTGCAGTACATGGAGGGCACGGGAAAGAATCTTCGACTGACGCAGAATCCGCCCTTCAACTTCGAAGGCCGCCGCGTGTTCGACGCGACCACCGGTGCGGGCACGGCCTCCACCGGCTTCAACGACATCGTGCCGAACGTCAACGGCGGACCCGGCACGCTCTATCGAATCTTCGCCCCCAATCTGCGGCCGCAGATGACGAAGCAGTGGAACGTCTTCGTCGAGCGCAAGGTGAGCAACGCGCTCTCCGCGCAGGTCGGGTATGTCGGCAGCCGCTCGACCCACATGGTCGTGCCCTTCGACTTCAATCAGCCCGAACCGGATCCCGGGCCGGTGGAGACGTGGCGGCCGCTCGACGAACGCCGTCCGCTCCACGATCTGAATCCCAACATCGGCGTGACGAGCGGCACCAACTCGATCGGCATCGGCGCCTACGACGCGCTGCAGGCGAGCCTGCGCCAGCGTCCGAGCGACGGCCTGGAGTTCCTCGCCTCGTATACCTACAGCAAGGCGCTCAGCGACAACGTCGGCTACTACGGCGTCGGCTGGGGGCAGACGGCGGGTCAGGGCTACTACTACCTCGATAGCTCGAATCCGCGGAAAGACTACGGGCCCTCGCCCTACGACATGCGCCACAACTTCAGCCTGGCAACGATCTACGAGTTGCCTTACGGCCGGGCGAGCGGCGCCGCTGTCACCAGCGTGAAGAATGCGGTCCTCGGCGGGTGGACGCTGAACAGCATCTTCCAGACACACACGGGCCTGCCGATCACTGTCTATGACGGCGCCGGCCAGTCACTGCAGGCGACGCGCTCGCTCGAACGACCGAATCGTGTCTGTAACGGCGCGATTCAGGGAGCCGGTGTGAACGACCCGTGGATCGACATCAACTGCTTCCAGCACGCGCCGAGAGGAGAATTCGGCGACTCGGGCGTCGGCATCATCAGCGGGCCCGGCTACTGGAACCTCGATCTTGGTTTGGGCAAGAACTTCTACGTTACCAACGACCAGAAGTATCTGACCTTCCGGATCGAGGCGTTCAACGTGCTCAACCATCCGAACTTCGCGATCCAGGCGGGCTCCGCCGACATGTCGAATCCGGCGACGTTCGGACGAATCCAGAACACGTTCTCCGCACCGCGCATCGTGGAGCTGGTGTTGAAGTTCACATACTGATCCACCCACCACGGATGTACACGGATGCACACGGATACTGAACGGCGGGTCTGGCCCTTCGACAGGCTCAGGGTCACCCCGAGCATTGTCGAGGGGGAAAGACCCCCGCTACGTGGCACGGGTGATAAACGTGGGATCGAGATGTCGCGTAGGCCGGGTCTTTAGACCCGGCATCAGCGCGCTGTCAGCGCTCCTCGTCGTGGGCGTCGTCCTCGCGGGCGACGCCCTGATCGCGCGCGGGCCGGCGGACACGCCGCCCGCGCGAACCTATCGCTACCACCCGAAGAACCGCATTCCCTCGTCGCTCGAATCCGTCCTCGCGCAGCTCGCGCCGGGGCGCGACGACTTTCCCGAGGAGAAGCACGCCGCGGAGCTGGCGGAGCGGCTTGCCGACCTGGGCGCGCGATTGCGCGAGCACCCGGAACGTGCCGCAGACGTCACCGCATGGCTGCTCGCGCCGGACTTCAAGGGCGGGCATCTGCTGCCGCGAGACGAGAGCGCTACCCCCGGCAGCCCGACGCTGGAGGTCGCGCGCGCGCGCGCGATGCCGTCGGACCTCGTCCTCGATCCGCGGGCATTCGTCGCGGAGCTCGGCACGCTGCTCGGCGACTTCACGTCGCTCAGGACCGCCGAATTCCTGATTATGCGCATCGACGTCGAGGGGGACAGCGACCCGCGCGTCCGCACCATCGTCCGGTTCGATCTCGCGGGTGACGCGAAATCCGGCTGGCGCGCCGAGCGGCTTGGACACTGGGACATGCGCTGGCACCGCACCACGGACGGGAGCTGGCGCGTCACCGAGTGGTCGACCGTCGATCACCTGCGCAGCCGCGCGACGGCGCCGGTCTTCACCGAGGTCACCAACCCGGTCCTTGGCGGGAACGAATCGTTTCGCCGCCAGCTCGTGCCCGGCCTCGATTACTGGGCGTCGCATCTGGATGCCGTGTTCATGCCGCGCGGCATGGGTCACCACGGCGTGTCAGTGGGCGACATCGACGGCGACGGGCGCGACGATGTGTATGTGTCGCAGCCCGAGGGTCTTCCCAATCGCCTGTTCCGCAACAAGGGCGACGGCACGTTTGCGGACGTGACCGAACAGGCAGGACTTGCGCTGCTCGACCGCACGTCGCAGGCGCTCTTCATCGACGTGGAGAACGACGGCGACGAGGATCTCATCCTGCTCACCCGCACCGGCCCGATGCTGTTCCTCAACGATGGCAAGGGTCGCTTCACCCGCAGCGCCGACGCCTTTCAGTTCAAACAGCCGCTGCAAGGATCCCTGACCTCCGCCGCCGCAGCCGATTACGACCGCGACGGCTTTCTCGATCTGTATCTGTGCGCGTACGGGTACTTCATTGGCGTCAGCGAGGACAAGGCCGGTCCGCCGTCGCCGTATCACGACGCGTTGAACGGCTCCCCCAACGTGCTGCTGCGCAACGACGGCCACGGGCGGTTCGTGGACGTGACGAGCGAGGTCGGCCTCGATCAGAACAACGATCGATTCAGCTTCGCGCCGGCCTGGGCCGACTACGACGAAGACGGCTGGCCGGATCTCGTCGTCGCCAACGACTTCGGCCGCAAGAACCTGTACCACCACGACGGCCTGGTGAACGGCCGTCCGCATTTCACCGATGTAGCGGCGGCCGCCGGCGTCGAGGATTACGGCGCCGGCATGAGCGCCACGTTCCTCGACTACGACAACGACGGACATCTCGACATCTACGCCGGCAACATGTGGACGGTGGCCGGCCAGCGCGTCACCGCGGAGCCGGGCTTCAAACGCGATGCGACGCCGGAGATTCGCGACATCTATCGCCGCCACGCGCGCGGCAACTCGCTCTTCCACAACCAGGGTCGAGGAAAGTTCACGGACGTGACGCTCGAGGCGGGCGCCGAATTCGGCCGCTGGGCGTGGTCGTCCGATGCGTTCGACTTCGACAGCGACGGCTGGGACGATCTCTACATCGCCAACGGCATGTTCACGCGCGACGATGACGAGCCGGCGATTGACGTCGACAGCTTCTTCTGGCGCCAGGTCGTCGCGCAGTCGCCGCTGACGAGAAAGCCGGGCACCACCTACGACGACGGCTGGCGCGCGACCAATCGTCTCCTCGTCAGCAACGGCGCGCAGGCGCAGCACGAGCGCAACGTGCTGCTGCGCAACAACGGGCGCGGCGGATTCGACGACGTATCGGGCTCGACCGGGCTCGATCTCGATCAGGACGGGCGATCGTTTGCGATTCTGGACTACGACGCCGACGGCCGGCCGGACGTCGTCGTCATGGCGCCCCGCTCGTCACCGCAGCTGCGAATCTTCAAGAACGAGTTGGGCGCGGGGAACGCCGTCGTCGCGCTGAATCTGATCGGCACGAAGAGCAACCGTGACGCGATCGGCGCGCGTGTCACGGTCGAGACCGACCAGGTGCACGTGACGCGCGTCCTCATGGCCGGCTCCGGCTTCCTCTCGCAGCACTCGAAGCAACTGCTCGTGGGACTTGGGAAGAGCCAGCGCACTGCCAACGTGACGATCGCGTGGCCGAGCGGCGACGTGCAGCACGTGCCTGACGTCGCGCTGAATCAGACCGTCTGGATTCAGGAGGGCAAGGGCACGGTGCGAAGCGAGCCGCTCCGGACCGGCGAGACGATGCGAACGAACACGGCTACGTCAGGGGCGCGCGACGCCGGGACGGCATCGACGGGCACCTGGTTGTACGAGCCCGTCCCGGCGCCCGAGTTCACGATTCAGGGTCTCAACGGAAAGGAACACTCGCTCGCTGGTCTCGCCGGTCATCCCGCGCTCATCTACTTCTGGTCGCTCTCCGCACCGCCGTCGTGCACCGCGCTCGAGCGCCTCGCCGAGCAGCGCGACGCGATCGCGAATGCGGGTGCGTCGATCCTCGCGCTCGCCGTCGATCCGCCGGAAGCCGCGCCGAAGGTCCGCGCGTTCGCCGAGCGCGTGCGCGTGCCGGTGATGATTGTGAGTGACGAAGTCGCGGGCACCTACAACATCCTTCATCGCTATCTGTTCGATCGCCGTGAGGACCTGCGTCTGCCGACCGCGTTTCTCCTCGATGGCCAGGGAGAGATCGTCAAGGTCTATAGCGACTGGACGTCATCGCAGGCGGCCGGTGCGCTCGAGGCAGCAGGCCTGGTCGAGGACATCAGGCGGGCGACGGCGCCGCCAGACGACCGGCTGCGCCGCGCGGTGCCGTTTGCGGGCTGGTTTTCGTCGCCTCCGCCGCCGCGTGGCTACTTCCAGTACGGGCTCGAGCTCTCCGAGCAGGGGTTCGACCGGCCGGCGCTGACCGCCTTCGAACGCGTCGCGCAAGCGGATCCGAGTGCCATCGCGTTCTACAACCTCGGTACGCTCTACATGAAACTCGGGCAGCCGTCTCGCGCCAGGACCACGTTCGAGCGAGCGCTCGCACTGGATGCGAACTATGCGGACGTGCACAACACGCTCGGCGCGCTGCTCGCGCAGGAGGGTGACGTCAACGGCGCGCTCGCGCACTTCCGCAAGGCGCTGGAGACGAAGCCAGACCATGCGGATGCGCTCAACAACCTTGGTTACACGCTCTTTCAAACCGGCCAACCGCGTGACGCGTACGAGATGTATCAGCGCGCCTTGCAGCTGCGGCCGGACTTTCCCGAGGCGCTCAACAACCTCGGCATCTTCTTCGGCCAGCAGCGCGATCTCGCGCGCGCCGAGACCTACTTCCGCCAGGCCGTCGAGAAGCGGCCGGACTACGGCGAGGCCGCCAACAACCTCGCGCTGGTGCTCAACGCGCGCGGCGATCAAGCGGGCGCGATCGCGCGGCTCGAGCAGCTGCTGAAGCAGAACCCCGCGTTCGAACCGGCATACGTGACGCTCTGCCGGCTCTATGTCGCGTCCAACCAGCGTGAACAGGCCGTGCAGGTGCTCGAGCGTCTGCTGCAGCGCAATCCCGCGCACCCGCAGGGTCTGCAGCTGCTGAAGCAGCTGCAGAGTGGCGGCTGAGCGACGCTCCGCGAAGTGAGCGGCCCTACGCCGGCGTGATGGCGATCACGCGCAGAGGGCTGCCGCTGCCGTTGACGATCTTGAGCGGCGCCGCGATCACGATCGCGCCGGTCGGCGGCAGCTGATCGAGGTTGCACAGGCTCGCCAGGCCGAACTTGCCCGCGCCGTGCATGATCGCGTGATTGGGAAAGGGCGGAGAGAACGTGCCCGCCTGCCCGGCGTCGGTGCCGATGGTTTCGACGCCGACGCCCAGCACGTCACGGTCTTGCGCGAGCAGCATCGACGTGCGCGGATCGAACCCCGGGCTGTGCGGCCCGTCGGCCCGCGCGTTGATGAAGGACTCGGCGTCTCCCCGCCGGCTCCATCCTGTCCGCAGCAGCACCCACGCGCCACGCGGAATCCGCTGATGCTCCGCCTCCCATTGCTCCAGCCGCTCGGGCGTCAGCAGAAAATCGGGATCGCGTGAGACGTCGGCGGTGACGTCGATTACCGACGCCGGTCCGATGAAGCGGGACACCGGGATCGTGTCGCAGGTGTTCTTCGGAAGATCCCTGCCGGTGATCCAGTGCACGGGCGCGTCGAAGTGGGTGCCGGTGTGTTCGCCCATGCGGATCGCGTTCCAGTACCACGCCGGCCCCTTGTCGTCGTAGCGCGAGATGGCGTCGATCGTCACCCCGGGCGACGCGGCGAACATCGGCGGCAATCCAATCACCGGCGTCGACGGGCCGAGCGGCTGCGTGAGGTCGACGAGCTTCAGCGTGCCGCGAGTCAGTTCATCGATCAGTTGCGTCAGCACAGCGCTCATCGCCGCGGGTCCTCACACCCGGATGTCGGGCGCGGGCGACGGCGCCGCGCTCGCTTTCCTGCCGGTGATCCACCGCTTGAACCGAAACGCGTTCTCCGGCAGCTGCAAATCCATCCCGTAGTGGTTGGGGCCGACGGCCGCGACCTTGGCGACGATGACGCCGAGATCGTTGCGCGCGAACGCCTCGATGGCTGCTTCGCCGAACGCCATCACCGAATCCACAGCGGCGACGTGCGCGATGCCCGCGCCGCGCGCCATCGCCGCGAGATCCGTGATGCCCGACGTCGTGTGCGAGGCGAACCCGCCCGTCGACAGCAGGCTGCCGTTGTCGAAGATGATGTGGACGAGATTGGCGGGACGGTAGCGCGCGAGGGTGGCGAGCGTCCCGAGGTTCATCAGCACCGATCCGTCGCCGTCGAGCGCGACGATCTTCTCGTGCGGCAGGTGCAGCGCCAGTCCAAGGCCGATCGAGGACGCCAGCCCCATCGCGTGCTGCAGATAGAAGAAGTTGTCCTTGTGTCCAAGGTCGTAGAGCTCCTGCGCACAGGCGCCCATGATCGTGACGACGACCTTGTCGTCCAGCTCCGGATAAAGCATCCCGATGCACTCGGCGCGCTTCACAGCGGCTCTTCCATCAAATCGCGCGTGAGGAGCAGCGCGACCGGCGACAATGCGCTCTGCGAAAACGTATACGCCTCGCGGATTTGCCGCCCGACTTCCTTCGGATCGCGCGCGTACTCGAACGGGATGTTCAACGCGCGCAGCACGCCTTCCGTCACGATACCGCCGCGCGTGTGCCAGGGATACGGCTCCCCCCAGTGTCCGCGCAGCGCGATCAACATGCAGAGCGGGATGCTGTAGAGCAGCGCGAGTGACACGACGCCATTGATGGCGGCCAGGAATCCGTGGTTCTGCATCAGCAGGATGTGCCGCTCGCCCGCGAAGTATGCGCCCGCGGCGATGCCGATGGCCTCTTCCTCTTTTGCGACCTGGATCAAGCGAACGTCGGGATCCTTTTCGGCCTGCTGCAGCAGCAGGCCCAGCCACGTCTCCGGCATCGCCGACAACGAGGTGATCCCCGCCGCCTTGATCCCCTGGAAGACGACCTTCGAGTTCTCGTAGGAGACGGACATGGACGGGCGGCAATTCTAGCAGGCCGGTGCAACGGGCCGGCCTGTCAATGCTGAATGCCAAATGCCGAATGTCAAACGACAATCCTGTGCGACGCGTGTGCCATCCTCGCACAGCGTCGCCTTCAAGGGGTCGTGGCCCTTTCTTCTAATTCATTCAGCGGCGACGACTTGTGCGGGTCAACCGGTTGGCGCCGCGTTTGCTCGTTACGCTCGATTCGATGCATCGGCGCGTCGACATCCAGGCGCCGATCTCAATGGCAGCCCTTCCCTCACGATCGACCGCCGCCGCTCTCGGAGCCGTCTTCATCGGCGCGCTGCTGCTCGCCCGCGTGACGGGCTGGGCGCCGCCCGACCGCAGCCTCGAGTTGTCCGCGTGCCTGCTCGCGGCCCTGATCGTGTCGTTCCTCAGAGTGCAGCACCGTGCCGCGGCGGACCGGGTGATCATGCCGCCCGCGTTTGTCGTCGCCTTCGGCGCGTTGATGCTGCTCGGCCCGCACGTGGCGATGCTCGCCGCGGTGACGGCCACCGTTGCCACGGGTCTGGTCGGGGTGCGCACTGCCGGTCGCGAACTGCTCGTCGACACGGCGATCGCCGTGCTGGCGACGGAAGCCGCCAGCCTGACCTACGCGTCAGCTGTCGCCATCCCTGGTTTGTCGCTCTGGCCGGGACTCGCCGGGCCCATCGCTGTCGCGGTGCTCGCCTACCACGTCGTCCAGGGCACGTTCGCACACGTCGTCATGCCGCTCGTGCTGCGACGGCCCATCGATCGATCGTGGCCGGGACGCGCGCTCGATGGATATGCCACGTATCTGCTGGGAGCGGGCGTCGCCGCGGCGCTCGTTGAAGTGATCGATCGGCGGATGTGGAACATCGCGCCCATCGTCGCGGCAGTCCTGTTCCTGGCCTACCGGACGTATGCCGACTACGTGCAGCGGCTCGAAGAGAAGCACCGCCGCCGCGAAGTGATCGACCATATCGACCAGGGCATGTCGGTCCTCGATGGCGAAGGCCGCGTGACGCTGTGGAACGACGCGCTCGAACGCATGCTGCGCTGTCCGAGCGATCGCGCGCTCGGCCGTCCGCTGATGGAGGCGGTGCCGGCGCTCGCCCACAGCGAGCTGCCGCGAGCGCTGCGCGACACGGTCAGCGATCGCACCGCGCGGATCCTCAATCATCTGCGGCTACCGGCCGGAACCGACACGCGCATCGTCCAGGTGAAGGTGCTGCCGGTCACCGGCGGCGTCACGCTGCTGTGGCACGACGTCACCGAGCATGCGCGCGCGGAGCACGAGCTTCGTCGAAACGGGGAACGTCTCGCGCTGGCGGCGGAGGGAGCCAACGACGGCCTGTGGCAGTGGAACCTGCAGACGCAGGAGTTCTACGTCTCGGGACGGTGGCGCGCGATGATCGGTCTGCCCGCGTATGCCGCGATTGGCGCACCCGGCGAATGGCTGGACCGCGTGCACGCCGACGACCTTGCCAACCTGAAGGCGGCCCTCGACGAGCACCTCGCCGGGTCGACCCAGGTCTTCCAGCACGAACACCGGATCCGCCACGAGGACGGCACCTATCGGCGCTTCCTCTGCCGCGGTGTGGCGGTGCGAGGAGCGGGACGGAAGCCGGCGCGCATCGCGGGTTCGCTGACCGACACGACCGAGCAGGCGATCGCGCAGGAGCGGCTGCGGAGCGTCGGATTTCTCGACTCGCTGACCGGCCTCTTCAATCGCGCGGTGTTCGTCGAGGGGATCGGGCGATGGCTCGACGAGTGCAAGCGCCGCGGTCTCAAGAGCGGCTTTGCGGTCCTGTACCTGGATCTGGACCGGTTCAAGATCGTCAACGACAGTCTCGGCCACATGGTCGGCGACGAGCTGCTCATCGCCGCGTCGCGCCGCCTGGAGTCGTGCCTGCGGCCAGGCGACGCCCTCGCACGCATGGGCGGAGACGAATTCGCCATCTTCCTGAACGGCCTGAACGACGACGGGCAGGCGAACGCGATCGCGTGCCGGATTCAAGACGCGTTGAGCTCGCCGTTCTCGATTGCCGGACGCGAGGTGTTCACGTCGGCCAGCATCGGGATTGCGTTCGGCCCCGCGCATTACAACAACCCGGACGAGATCATGCGCGACGCGGACACCGCGATGTATCACGCGAAGTCACGCGGCAAGTCACGGCACGAGGTGTTCGACGAGGCGATGCACGCGCGCGTGCGCGACCGTTTGAGCCTCGAGAACGATCTGCGACGGGCGATTGCGAGCAACGATTTCGAGGTGCACTACCAGCCGATCGTGTCGCTGACCTCGGGCATGTGCGTCGGGTTCGAGTCGCTGGTGCGGTGGCGGCGCAACGGCGAGCAGGTCTCGCCCGTCACCTTCATCCCGATCGCCGAGGAGCTCGGCCTCATCGAGCCGCTGGGCACATGGGTGCTCCAGGAAGCGTGCCGCACGTTCGCGGATTGGCAGCGTCGCTTCCCCGACGCCGGTCTCGACTGCATCACCGTGAACGTGTCGAGCCGGCAGCTCGTGCAGCAGAACTTTCCGCGCGTCATCGAGCGGGCGGTGCGCGAGACCGGTCTGCGCCCCGCCGATCTGCGCGTGGAAATCACCGAGACCGCCCTCCTCGACAATCCCGGCGAGGTCGCGGTCGTGCTTCGCGAGCTCCGCGACTTCGGGGTCAAGGTCTACCTCGATGACTTCGGCACCGGGTACTCGTCGCTCAGCCACCTGCACAAGCTGCCCGTGGACGCGCTGAAGATCGACCGCTCGTTCGTCAACAGCTTGCTGCTGCCCGGACGTCCGGCGATCGTCGAGAGCATTCTCGCCCTCGCGCGTACGCTCAACACCAGCGTCGTCGCCGAAGGGATCGAGAGCGAAGTGCAGGCGCGGGAGCTCGAGCGCCTCGGCTGCACGCACGCACAGGGCTTCCTGTTCTCGCGCCCGCTCTCGATGACGTCTGCCGAAGGGCTCGTGATGGCGAGCCGTCCGCTCGGCCCGAAACGCGGCCAATCGGGCGGTATCGTGCTCGCCTCGTAGCTTCACGCATCGAGCGTGCCGGAGCGCGCCCGTCTGGTCACCCGCGACCGGGCATCGGCCGCTCGTGAAGGATCATCCAGTTGATCCCGAACCGATCGCGCAGCTGCCCGAATCGGCTGGCGAAGAACGTGTCCTCCAGCGGCATGAACACCTCGCCGCCGTCTTTCAAGGCCGCAAAGATCCGCTCCGCTTCCGCATCGCTGTCGACGCTGAGTGACAGATACGCGCTCCGCATCGGCTCGGCCTGCGGGATGTCCGCGCCCATCAACGACGTCCCGCCAATCTTCAGTCGCGCATGCAGGACCGCATCCTTCCACTCTGGTGGGACGCGGCTCTGTACAGGCGCCCGTCCGTGCGTCATCATCATCTCGATCGTGCCGCCGAGGTGTTGCTCATAGAAACGGAAGGCCTCTGCACACGTGCCCGCGAAATTCACATAGGTATTCATATTCATTAGGTCGACCTCGTGCTGAACCGATTCTCAGCGCCTCTCGGATCCTAATCGAACGAACAGGCACGAAATCGACAGCGGCAGCGCGGCATGTGAGGAGGTTTCTGAAGGCGGAAAGCGGATACGCCCGGGTCGACGCGCCGATCAGTGCGGACCCGAGGGGCGTCGCGTCGCCAGATCGAAGGAGTCGCCCGCGCTCAGAATGTGGAGGCGGAGATCGAACACCGACATCACCTTGTCTTCTTTTTGCTCGGACAGGTTCGTGTACGACTCGCGGACACCGTCGACGATGTAGACCGCGCCCGCCCTGATCACGGTCAGCTTGTTGGCTTCGCCGATCACCGCCGTGTTCTCGTCGAGACCGACGCCGAGCAGGCGCGGGTTCTGCGCCACCGCCCCGACCAGCCGTCCGAGCCGCCCGCGTTCGGCAAAATGCTGATCGATGATCACGCCGTTGATGAACCCGAGTCCAGGCGCCATCTGCGCCGAGTCCATCTTGTTCGATTCGTCGCTGGGGCCCGCGACCAGCATCGTTTCGCTCATCGCGGATGCGCCGGCGGACGTGCCCGCGATGATGCCGCCGCGATTGACCAGCTCGCGGATGCGCTCGCAGATCGGCGCGCCGCCGATGCGGCTCGTGATCCGCAGCTGGTCGCCGCCGGTGAAGAACACCGCGCCGGCGCCGTGCAGCACCTGAAGCCGCTCCGGCGAGAATGCGTCGCTGCGGTCCTCGATGTGCAGGTGTTCGACGCCGCCGACACCGAGTTCGTGGAAGAGCGCGCGGTACTCCGTCCAGACCTCTTCGACGTGGCTCGTCGCGATCGTCGCGACGACCAGCTTCGTGCCATTGCAGCGCTCCGCGACCGCGCGCAGGATTTCCTTGTCGCCCAGCTTGTCTTCGCGTCCGCCGATGATCACGAGCGAGCCGCCCTTCCGTCCGGATTCGCTCGGCAGCATCGGGAACTGAAACGCGGTGAACTTCGGATCCTTCGTGTCCGACGGTGACCGACGGCGCCGCGGCCGTCTGCCCGCAGCTGACGACTTACGCGCCATCATGCCGGTCGTCGCCTGGCCCGCTCGCGGTGCTCCCGCGGCGCCGGGTCGCCTCCGCGATCGGCGGCGACGGCAGGCTGTGGCGCCGCCGGGAACTGAACGCGCAGCGGCATCGCGCTCAGGCCGCCGTCGACGGCCGTCGCATGATGCGCCCGCAGGACTTCGAGCAGTGGCTCGAGATGATCGTAGAACATGACGACGAGTTCCGCCGGCTGCATCGACTCGAGCGCGTGCCGCAGCGCTTCGCGTTCATCGAGAACGACAGTGCACGCGCGTTCGGCATTGCGGCGGCGAACCGCCGCGACGATCAGATCGGCCATTTCGCCGGGCCGCCGCCCGCGCCGGTCGTCGTCTTCACGGACGATTACGCGATCGAAGCACGCCGCCGCCGCATCCGCCGCTTCGACGACGACTTCGTCGGCGCGATCGCCGGGCAGTCCGACGACGCCGGTCACGCGCCGGGCGTGCCAGCGGCTGGTCATCTGTCCGATCGCCCGAATCGCGGCGGGGTTGTGCAACGCGCTGGATGCGCGACTGGCGGAAGCCACGGCGCGCGCGCGCGAAGCCGAGCGCGCCACCAGTGACGCGCGCCGCGCCGCCGACCTGGCGCAGTCGGCGATCGCCGTGCTCGCCGCGCCGGATCTGGCGCGAATCGATCTCGCCGGGCAGCCTGCCGCACCCGCGGCGTCGGGACGCGCGCTCTGGAGCCGGCAGCGCGGCATGGTGTTCAGCGCGTCGAACTTGCCGGCGCTGCCGCGCGGGCGCGTGTATCAGGTCTGGGTGGTCGTGCCGAGTGGACCGATCAGCGCCGGCCTGATCGAGCCGGACGCGTCCGGCGGCGCAGGCGGCGTGTTCCAGACCCCGCCCAACATTCCCGCACCCGTTGCCGTGGCGGTCACGATTGAACCGGCCGGCGGCGTGCCCGCGCCCACGGGCGAACGCGTCCTCGTCGGCGCGCCCTGATAGACTCCGTTTCCGCATGGCTCGCCGCCGGAGAGCATCGCCGGGCTGGATCGCGACGATTGCGGCCGCGGCGATCGCGCTGCAGACCGCGGGGATCGCGCGCGGGCAGCTGGCGACCGCGGACCGGCTTCAGGAGCCGGGATGGTGGCCGACGAAGGGAACGCCCGCGCGATCGGAGTACGTGGGATCCGCCGCATGCGCTGACTGCCACCGGGCGCAGTGGAGCAGCCAGCTCTCCACGTCCATGGCGCGCACCGCCGCGCGCATCGACGCGGCGCCGCTGTCGCGTGCGCGCCCCGCCCTCACGTTCGCGGGCGGCGGCTACACGTACGAAATCGCGTCGGACGATCGTCACTCGACCTATCGCGTGTCGAGCGGCGACGAGTCGTCGTCGGCGACGCTGACGTGGGGCTTCGGCGCGGGGACGGTCGGCGAGTCGTTCCTCTTCAACCGCGGGGACGGGTTCCACGAGGCGCGCGTCAGCTACTTCGCGTCCATCGACGCGCTCGGGGTCACGCCGGGGCGGGCGATCGTCGCGCCCCGCAGCATCGACGAAGCGATGGCGCGCCGCGTCGATGAGACCGAGCTGCGACGCTGCTTCGGCTGCCACACCACGGCCTCGACGACGCGAGAAAGGTTCGATGCGTCGAGCGCAATCCCCGGCATCACCTGCGAAGCGTGCCACGGACCCGGCCGTCGTCATGCCGAGGCGATGAAGCTGTCGCATCGCCAGGGGGGCGACGCGCCGCTGTTGAACCCGGCGCATCTGAGGCCGCAGGAATCGGTCGATTTCTGCGGCGCGTGTCACTCGACGTTCTGGGACATCAAGCTGGCGGACGACAAGGGCGTCGCGGCGATGCGCGCGCAACCGTACCGGCTGCAGTTGAGCCGATGCTGGAAGACACCCGACGCGCGGCTCACGTGCACCGCCTGCCACAACCCTCATCGCCCGCTCGTGACCGAGGCACGCGGCTATGACGACCGGTGCCTCGCCTGTCACTTGACCAAGGATGCTCCCGCGTCACCCGAACGCAGCGTCCGCGCGTGTCCGGTGGCCGCTGACAACTGCGTCACATGTCACATGCCGAAGTACGACGTGCCCGAGATGCACCACGCGTTCACCGACCATCGCATCCAGGTGCCGGCAGGACGTTTCTGACGAATGCCGAATGCCGCTTGACGGTGTCAGTGCCGAATGCCGCCCGACGGGTGTCAATGCCGAATGCCGCGGCGCGTCATGCCGGCGCGATCGCCAGCTCCAGCGCCGACACCGACCCTGCCGGGAAGTCCCAGCTGCCGTCAGCGGAAAACGGTTTCTCCACCGTGTTCATGACACCAGCCGCATTCAGGTACGACACCTCCACGGCCGGGTCCGCCGCGATCTCGAACACGCGTCCATTCCCGGGAACAGCGCCTGCGATCCGGATCGAGGCCACGATCGATTTCGTGCGTTGTGTGTTGGCGACGTGCACGAACACCCTCTGATCGCGGCGGCTCGCGACGACATCGAGTCCGTCGGGCGCGCCGGTCACTCGAATCGCGTGACTGCCGATGTGGTGACGATAGAGCTGCATCACGCGAGCCACCGGCTGCAGATACGCGCGGTTGTTGCCCTTTGGCGTCGGAATGATCACGGCGTTGTTCTGCCAGCGTGTTCCGCAGAAATCCGCCGCGGTCGCGATCTTGAGCACGTCGCCGTGGCGCTGGTGGGTATTGAGGATGCGCGCGTAGGAAACGCCGGCCGCCCACGATGCGAGCACGTCGCCACGATCGCGGCCGGGCAGCACGAAGTGGCATTCGGTCAACGCGAGCGGCACTCGACGATCGCCGAGCGCCTCGCGTACCGAACGGATTTTGGCGTCCGCCACCTGCCACGCCGTCATCAGCTGCGCCCATGCCGCATCCGGATCGCGTCGATAGGCCTCGCCGCGCAGCACCGGCTGGCGCGGTTCGTCCGGGTCGAACATGTGGTGGAACGCGAGGTACTGCACGTGCTCGCCCGCGATCTCCGCCATGCGGGCTGCCCATCCGCTGTCCCCCCACGCGATTAACTGGATCGACGGATCCGCCGTCCGCATCGCTTTCGCGAACGTGACGGTCTTTTGCGCGGCGGTTTCGACATCGAAGCCGTTCTTGTCGTAAGACGTCTCGTTGCCGATCTGCCAGTGCCGCACGTCGAGCGGAGCATCACGCCCGTGACCCTTCCGCTCGCGCTCGTCCGGCTCGTTGCAGTAGGCCACCCAGGCGGCGGCCTCGGTCGCGCCGGCGGTCCGCTCCTGACCGCGGACGTTCATGTATTGCCGGCGGCCATCAGATTCGAAGTTGACGCAGATGAGCGGCTCCGCGCCAACCCGCCGGCAGAAGTCGACGAACTCGACGGTCCCGACCTGGTTCGACTCGATTCCACCCCAGAGCAGGTTCAACATGGGCGGCCGTCGGTCTCGCGGTCCGACGCCTTCGCGCCAGCGGTAATAGTCCGCAAAGATCCCGCCCCACCGCATCATCGTCGGACCGAGATCGCGTGTGACCGCGACGACATCCTCGCGCCAGTCGTCGCGCAGGTGATCCCATGCCGCTTCCACCGAACCATCCGTTGCGCCCAGCGGCTCCATGAACTGCATGAAGAGGTAAGGGGACAGCTCGAAGAGCGGGGCCGGATCGATCGTGATGGCCGGTCTATCCTGCGTGCGGTCGTGCACCGACACGCGGCGATCGTCAAAGGCTGCGCCGCCGCTGAGGCCAGCTGCCGCGGTCACGGATGCGGTGAGGAATGTTCGGCGATTCATCGGTGCGACAATGCGCGCGAGTCCTGCTGGGCTCGACCAGCAGCGGAGGTCGTGCGATCGGCGCGCCCGCGCGACGCGGAATTTTTACTCAGGCTTGGTGCGTTTCAAAACTCGGCGTTTGCGATCCGCCGCAATAGCCGTCGACCTACCGGAATGGGAACGAGAGGACGCGTAGTGCCGCTGCTCGGTGCGACCCGGGGCCTCGGCCCAACCCTCTGCTATCAGGAGTCGCGCTTCCGATCGGTTCAGATCGAGCACGTCACCCGGCCGATTCGTGCTCAGATCGATGTCATCGATCATTTCGGCGAACTTTTTGATAAGCCGCACGCGCATCCTGCTGATCGATCAGCAACCTCCGTTCCGGAACGCAGAATGCTACAGGTATATTCGTGCGGCCTATACCGTTACACCTCGGAGCTCCGCCGCGTTGCAAGCGATGCGGCGCGGTCGGGACAGTGACACCTGAGACGACGATCGCGCACGGGTCGGTTCGGATGACCTGGTGCTGCCGTGCCTGCCACGCTGAGTGGCCCATCACGCGCAGTGAGCAGCAAGCAATGAGACGACGGAGCGGCAGCCCTGATCGACGGCGCGTCAGGCCGCAATGATCCACGGGCAAGTCAGACCAGGCTGTTCAAGCACCACGCATTCACGGACGATCGCATTCAGATCCGCTGGCGTTCGGCCTGCGAGGGAATGTCTCCTGATGTTCAGCGTCCGGTGACAAGGCCAACACCGTGGTGAGTCGCCTCCTCGTACTCGCGACGCTCGCCGCACTGCTACCCGCCACGCCCCCAATCCCTCGTCCTCGCGCGACGATCGACTGGGAACCGGTCACCGCTCCGTTCGGCGGCCATGCGGAAGCGGTGGTGTCACATAAAGATCTGTTATTCGTCCGCGCGGACTCCGCGTGGTGGTTGTCTGCCGACCGCGGCGCGTCGTGGCAATCACCGTCAGGACAGTTCAGAAACACGTGGTGGATCGAGCCGCTCGGGGACGATCTGTTCGTTGTGGACTCAGGTGGGATCTACCGGACGCCTGATCGCGGGCGGTCCTGGACGTCATGCGGCGCATTACCACGCGCGAATCGGGGCGACGTGCGGCTAATTGCAGCAGGCCGTTCGCTTCTCTATTGGCTGCCAACGGTTGGGCTCTTCCGTTCTCAGGATCGCTGCGCGACGTGGACGTCAGTGCGAATAGCGTGGACCGCCGACGAAGGGTCCGTTGGATTCGTTCTCGCGCCGGAAGTAGGCCTGGTCTTCATCCACACAGCGCAAGGCTGGTTTCGAACGTCGGACGAGGGGTATTCATGGAATAGCGTCAATGGTCCCGCCGCGCAGCCACTGTCTGCTGCGTCGAACGGACGGTCCGCCATCATCTTCGGCACCGATCTCGTCGTCGGGACAACAAAGGGCGTGTTCCGCTCGACCGATCGCGGTCTGTCGTGGTCGCAAGTCGGCTTCCCCGGACGGTGGACCAGGACCACCGTCACGCGGGACGGCGTAATCTACGCGGCACTCGATGGTGGGGAGTCGGCCCGCGTGCGCACGACCGTAATGCGATCGAGCGACGGCGGCGGGACGTGGCTCCCTGCAGACGAAGGGCTGAGTGGCCACTACATCCACGACCTTAGACGTGACGAATCGGGAAGCGTCTATGCCGCGAGTGATGCGGGCGTGTACCGGCTGGAGAACTCCGGCCGCTGGCGGCACATCGGATTGCCAAGGTCGTTTCCCACGTTCCTGTGTGCGGCGCCGTGGGGTGATCTCTATCTCGGACTCAACTACGCAGGCGCATACCGATCCCAGGATCGCGGCGCCAGCTGGCGTCCGCTGCTGCTGCCGCACGAACTGGCCAATTCCATGACGGTCACGAAGCGGGGTGATCTGCTCCTGGCTTCGGAGCACGGCGTCGTCCGATCTCGCGATCGGGGCGACACCTGGCAGCAACTAGATATCGATGAGGACGTCCGGACGATCTTCACTGTGCCTTCTACCGGAGGAATCGTGGCAGGAACGATGAACTCGGTATTTCGATCGGATGACGATGGTGAGACATGGGCGGAACACGCCCCAGGTGCGGAAGACGTTTTTCCGGAGAGCTTTGCCGACGGCAGGAACGGCGACCTATTCGTCGGGACCACAGGTGGCGACGTGTATCGGCTCACGGGAGTGAAGGAGCCCTGGCATCAACTCCCCTCACTGCATGACGGGTCGCCAGTGGCCGGCCTTGCGGTCCTTGCGAACGGCGACGTATTGGCGGGCACGACATTCGCTCTGTCGCGATGGAAGCGAGGCGACGATCGGTGGGAAGAACTCGCGCTGTCGCGCGAAGAGAAGCCGCGGGTCTCGTCGTTGATTCTCGATGCCAACGGCTATCTGGTGGCCGCGACCAGTGCGGCCGGCGCGCTCATCTCGAGCGATCAAGGACGGACATGGAGCCCCGCGAATCGCGGATTGGCCACGCGGCGGATACGTCGGATGGCTCTCGGGCCGGACGGCGAGCTCTACATCGCAACGGGAACTGACGGCCTGGATAATGGTGACGGCTCTGTCGAGGGTCGAGTCAGGATCTACAAGGGCCGGCTGGTTCTGAAGTGACCGTGAACGCGTGCGCTACTTGGTCTGAAGATATGCGATCAGGTTGGCAACGTCGGCCGGCGAGATGTTTTCCAGCAGGAACCGATGACGCTGAGTGCCGGTCGTCCGCCGCGTGTCCTTCAGCGCGTCGATCGTGAAGACTTGCGGTGACTCGAGGCTCGCGGGCTTGAGCATCCGATCCCGTATGGCCGTCGCATCGTACTTTTTTCCAATCCCATCGAGATCGGCGGCGTGGCACGAGCCGCAGTGCTGTGCGAAGTACGAACCGCCGGCAGCCGCATCGCCCGGCGCAGCCTTCGCCTCGACGATCTCCTTGTAGCGCCCCTGCTGCCGCGCGTAGTGGATATAGCGCGCGATGTCGTGCAGCTGCCGATCGCTGAGGTCGGAGAACTGCGGCATCGGCGACAGCTTCGCGGTCCGCGGAATCCCGGCGCGCAGAATCGCGGCGATCGCGTCTCCATTCGTATCGGCGCCGACCAGCAGGGAGTGCATGAGATCCGCGGCTTCGCCCCGAGGCGTGAGCGTGATGCCGTGACAATACGCGCACCCGAACACGACATAGGTTTCCTTCGCCGCCTGCAGAGCGGCGTCGGGCAGCGGCGCGCCGATGTACTCGACGTCGTATCCGGGTCGCGCGCCGGTCTCTGGCGTCGACGGCAATTGAGCGGCGAGCGAGCCGCGGGCGAGCGCCGCGGCGCACACGAGCACGCACACGCCGATGCGAGATGACGCGCTCGCCCTCTTCAGCGTTCGCGGCATCTAGGACAGGACCGCCCGCTTGCAGTAGTCGAACATCTGCTGAACCTCTTCGACCTGCGGGCGCAAGGTCCCGTGCTCGAACTCGAGCAGCGCGACGATCGGCCACTTGTTGTCGCGAATCATGCGCAGCACTTCGATGATGGGGGCATCCCCTTCACCGAAGGGCGCGCTCCGGCCGTTGTTCCGGCGTCGATCGCCGAGGTGGACGCTCGACATGCGGTCGTGATGCCGTTCCAGGAAGCCGAGGCAGTCCCCGTTCGCCGCGGTGAAGTGCCGCGTATCGAGGGTGGCCTTCACGTTGGGAGAGAATGCCAGCCCCTTCACAAAGCTTTCCTCTGACGCGAAGGCGTCAGGATCCGACAAGTTGGCGTGATTGTGAATCCCCAGGAACATGCCATGCTTGCCCGGAAACGCGGCAAGCCGCTTCGAGACGGCGAGGCCCTGCGAACCCACACAGCCTCTTGCCCCAAGCATCTTCGCGCCTGCGAACACGGCATCGATCTCCGCATCCGTGTAGCTGTCGTTGATGTTGACGTAGTAAGTGAAGATCGTGATGCCTGCGTCGTCGAATTCCTGCTTCACGCGGCGGTAATGATCGACCGGCTGACTCAGTCGCCACGCACGCTGCTTGTCGCGCACGGCTTCCGGGCTGACCCCGGGCTCCGTGAAACGCGGCTCGACCCAGGTGGCGTGCAGTTCGACCGTGCCGAAACCGTTCTGCACGAGGCGCCTGATAAGCGTCGGCCGGTTATCCGGCGTCATCGCGAGATCGTGATAGCAGAACGGCTGCAATCCGAATTGCACGCCGCCGATGAGTGACCGGTTATTGGAATGGACGGCGGGTTCGGCCTGCGCGTGGAAGTCGCCGTCAATGCGGGCCGTCGCCATTCCGAGCAGCGGAGCGCCCGCGATCGCCAGCCTGCCGAAATCACGACGCGTCATGACACTCATGCGTCTCCCCGACCGCGACATTGTGTCATGGCACCCGCCTGCGCCAGGGTAGGCTCCATAATCCGCGCGCCGCCAGGATGATGGTCAAGCCGCCGAGCCCCCCGAGCGCCCAGAGCGTCCACACGAAGAAGAATCCGCCGGGAGACCTGGCGATCTCGGGGTAATGAACCCCTCTCATGTGAAGGACGGGCATAGCTGCCGCAAACACGCCAACGAGCAGCATGATGATGTGCCCCGATCGCCGCTCGGCGAGCACGAGCGTCCCGTATAGCAGCACCGCAAGGACGACGAGCGCCGTGTTCGCGGGCTCGGGCTTCGAAATGCCGCGGACGATATCGTCGGTGACGTGAAGCGTCAGCAACAGGATCGAGAGCAGAGCAGCGACGGGCAACAGAACGGCCGGTTTCACGATGCGATCCTTTCGGCTGGACAGGCTTCTTTCACTATCGGACGTCGTGGAGCCTCACTGCAACGCGATCGCCCCATCGCGTGCGAACCAGCGCGCGTCGGCCATCACGACCGATTCTTCGATCTGTCTCTCGGAGATGCCCCAGTAGTGCCGCAGCAGCACGGCCCGTTGGTCGTCCGGGACCAGCCGGAAACCGTGGCGCTCGTAGAAGTGGATCGCCCAGGTCGCCGCTCTCCACGTGCCGATGAGGATCGGACGGGCCGTCTGGGTGCGGAGATATTCGAGGAGCGCGCCGCCGACGCCACGTTGCACACGCGGACACGGCGTCGAAGTCGTCTGCGGAACAGGGCCTGATCGTGATCACCGCGGCTGCTCCTTGATACTGCTACAGTGGTCCTATGACAAGGCCCAGTAGCCCCGCGAAAAACAGGACCAGACCGACGCCCGAGGTGCTGGTCTCGCTGGCCCGCGGGCATGGCACGCTGCGCTCGCAAATCGAGGCGGCGCTGCGCGAGGCCGCGCGAGGCGTTTGCGGCCCGCCAGCCTCCTGCCATGAGTGATGAGGTCATCGAGCGCGGACTGGAGCGCGCGCTTCACCGCCACACTGACGTCGGGCGTCACGACGCGCACGGCTAGGGTGCGGACTTACTCCACGGTTGAATGAGTGTTCGAACGTTCCGCTTCGTCCACCGCCTGGCGCAGTAGACGTGCGTTGAGCCATGCGATGACGTCCTGCGTGACCCGGTCGCGGTTGGTTTCGTTCAGCAACTCATGCCGGGCCTCTGGATAGAGCATTACGGTCACGTCGCGAAGACCGCCGCTCTCGAGTGCCCGGGCCAATCGCACGGGCCCCCGGCCATTACGGCCGACTGGGTCACGCGTGCCGCTCATGACTAAGATCGGCATCGATTCCGGCAGGTACCGGAACCGTTGTGGCGCATCGAGAGCCAAAAGACCCTTGGCGAAGTCAATCCAGGATTGGGTGGTCAAGCCAGCTCCGCAGAGCGTGTCCCTCAGAGCAGCGTCGACCTCACGTTCGTCCCGCGAGATCCAGTCAGCAACGGTTCGTGTCGGTCGAAACTGACGGTTGAAGCTCGTTCGCAGCCACGCCGTCATCCATCGGCTCTGCTCGCGAGCACCTCTCAGGCGGCGCTCGATCAGGGCCACAACCAATGCGACACAGTGAGATCCGATATCGGGACCATTCGACCCCGCAAGCACGATGCCCGCATAGTCCTGTGCGCGTTCGGTCATCAACGTTTGCGCGATGAACGAGCCCATCGAATGCCCGAACAGAATCACCGGTGTTGCTGGTCGTTCAGTCCTAATCCGCTGAGTCACGGCGGCGGTATCGGTGACCAGTGTCCGCCAGCCATCGCGATCGCCGAAATGTCCCATCCCCATCGACGCGTTCGCGCCGTGGCCGCGGTGGTCGTGAGCCCACACCTCGTAACCAGCCGCCGCAAGTTGCGTTGCGAATCGCGCGTACCGGCCGTGATGCTCCATCATGCCGTGCACGATTTGAACGCAGGCCGTCGGCTCCCCGTTGGCGTTCCATCGCGTCAATGGCGGCAGCATATCGGCCAGGTGAGAGCTGGCGGTCTTTGGCGAGTCCATGCGGACGCTCGATCATCTCGCGCCTGCAAGTTTCTTGCGAGCCGGCGGCCGGTCGGCAAGCAGGCTGCCGCCAGGAACGCGAGCACACTGTGACTGATTGGATTAGTGGCGGGGCCGACGAGACTCGAACTCGCGACCTCCGGCGTGACAGCCATTAGTCCATTCCTGCTAAGACTCTAGCGACACCACGTTTTGCCGGGAGATCCTTTTGCGTTCGCGATGATGCTCCGGTCAGTTCCGCGGGACGAGCTGAATTGAATCTGCTCCCGCAATCGCTGCGCCGTCTACCGTGATGCCGCGAAGTATCCCTTGCGCCACACCTCGTACGAAGCCGGTGAGCTGCGTCGCAAAATGGCAGAGGAGGTCATTCCGTCCATCGAAATTCACGTCCACCGGGACCGGCGAGCAGGATGTCAGGCTCGCCTCGTCGCCGGTCCGTCCGAACGTCAACGAGGAGGCATCGGTCTGCGCGGCGGCATCGAAATCTGGGGAGGACAGAATGGCGACGGCGATACGACCTTTGCTCTGTGGATTGATGCTGTTCGTAGCGCTGCCAGGCTTGATGTCGATCGTAACGGCCGTCTCGCGCGCCACCGGCTTCCAGACGAATGCGTGCAGAAACTGGCCTGCCGATGTTTCGCGCGCCCACCCGACGATCTGGCCGCGGTCGTCGATGCCGAGGGCTACAGCGTCGCCGAAGCCCGAAGGAAGAAACTGGTTCAGATCGATGACGCTATCCGCATTGCCCGACCAGACGAGCGCGTGTGCCGGGCCACCGGGTGGCACGCCAAAACCGACCTGCCGCCCGTTCGAGACACCATGAGCCTCGGAAACCAGATATCCCAACGGGTGCAGATCGACCGCGCCGGCCGCGCTGCCCGTCCACATCAGTGCATGCTGGCTGAAATCCGGGGCCGCTCGACAGCGGCCGACCTGCTGGCCCCCAGAAACACCGACCGCTTCCGCATCGAGACACCAGAAGGGCGTGAGGTCGACTGCACTCTCGGCGGTTCCGGTCCACAGCAGCGCCCGAGTGTTGTTGCCGACGCCGACCTGCTGGTCCGCTGACGCAGCTCTCGCAGATGAAGTAAAGAAACCAGGCGGATTGAGATCCAGCACGCTCGCGGCATTGCCCCTCCACAGCAACGCGTGTTCGATGAAGCCGGTGGCGGCGCCCCCGCCCGAACCCACCTGCACGTCGCCGAACACGCCGTGCGCGCGTGAGAACACCATCTCCGCGGGATTGAGGTCGACACCGCTTGCGGCGCTGCCACTCCATAGAAACGCGTGCGCAGTTGCCGTAGCGGGGTGTGTCGCCCATCCCACCTGCCTGATGCCAGATATCGCAAGCGCGTTGGACATCTGATAACCCGGCGGATGCAGATCGACCGCGCTCGCGGCAGTTCCAGTCCAGAGCAGCGCATGTTCGGCCCCAAACGTGGACGCTCCGATGCCAAACCCGACCTGGGCGCCGTTGGAGGCGCCGACCGCCTGCGATTGCACGAAGCCCGCGGGGGTGAGATCGATCGCGACGTAAGTGTCCCCCTGCCCTGCGCGCGCGACAGACGCGCCAAGCAGGCACATCAAAACTGCGATCGCTGTTCCAGCAATCGTTCTCATCGAGTGTGTGTCACCTGCGCGTTCCTGGTTCCGCATGACTCCCTCCCGCTTCGTCCTCGACTGAGCGCCGAACGCATGTCCACCCGACTCCGCCTCAATAGCAAATCGGGTTTCAATACGCGAATGGGTTTGTGCAGTGGCGCCGCCGGCATCACAGTACACGCCGGGCCGCTGCACACGCAGCAATACGCGGGCCGCAGAAGCACAATCCATCCGCTTCAACATGCGAACAAATCCGCGGTACGGACAGCACCGATCTATCCATTTGGTTAGTGCGACCATCCTTATGTGTGCAGGACGAAGTCGTCTTCGGGAGGCGGAAGCTACCAGGAGCGCATCGAACGTGGAGACGATTCGTCGTCAAGTCGCAGGACGCCGTCCTCGCGAGCTCGAGTCATACCAGCACCTCACTCGAGAGCTGCCTGCTTACCGCCGGATTGTCGATACCAGCTTCCTGGGGGACTTCGACGAACTGGTGAAGCGTCGTGTCATACGTATTGACGTCACCTTCATTGGGGGCTCTACAAACAAAACCTGAACGAAGATAGTGCGTGATGGACAACGTCTGAAGTGGTCAATTTGGCGGGGTGAGGGTTCGGGAAGGACGAACTGGCACACGTACCGGCACAGGCGTCTCTGGAGGGCGTTCCGCCTCCTGGTTGACGGAATCGCAGCCCGATGCGATCATCAAATTCGATGCAAATTTGGTGAGGCGACGCATGCTGGACATAGCGAACGACATCCGATCGTTGAGCGACTTCAAGCGCAATACTTCGGAACTGCTCGAACGGCTCAAGAAGACGGGCAATCCGCTGGTGCTGACGATTAACGGCAAGGCGGAAGTGGTCGTGCAGGACGCAGAAGCCTATCAAGAGCTTCTCGAGCGCGTGCAGACCGTCGAGCGCATTCAACCGGGGCTCGCCGACGTGAAAGCGGGTCGCACGAAACCGGCGCGAGAGGTGTTCAACCGGCTTCGCCGTAAGCATGGCATACCGGGTTGAGCTCGCCAGGAAAGCCGAATCCGATCTCGAAGAGATCTATCGTTGGGTCGTCGAGCGTGAGCCAAGCCAGGGAGCGGCATGGTTCAATGGTTTGGAACGCGCAATTTTGTCACTCGAGCACGTGCCGAAGCGCTGCCGGATCGCATCGGAGAGCTTTGATTCCGCCCAACCGATTCGGGTCTTAAACTACGGCCGCAGTCCTCACGATTATCGAGTGTTCTTCGTCATCGATGAACGCGCCAAACTCGTGGCCGTCGTGCACATCCGCCGCGGCGCCCGGAAGAGCGCATCTCCCGACGAGCTCACGGGTGGCTAGCGTCTTTTGCCTCTGTGAGCAGACTCGAACGCCCGAAGAAGCGACTTCTTGACGGCCAGCGGAACGTCGACGGAGACGAAGCGATCGGCCAAAAACAGGTAGTCCTCACCGCTCTCGTCGACCACGCGGATGTCGTCGGAAGCCCTCGCTCACGCGAGCTGGAGCGGTATCAGCAGCTCACGCCGGAGGTCCGCCCGCTGAGGGTGAACCTGATTGCGACCGAAGTGTTTCGCGCGAAGCGAGCGAGGAAGAAACTGGCACACCTACCGGCACGTGCGCGGCAGGCATGCATCAGGAAATGTTGGCGAGCGCCAACGCGTTTTAGATCTAAGCGAGATATTGGCGGGGCCGACGAGACTCGAACTCGCGACCTCCGGCGTGACAGGCCGGCGTTCTAACCAACTGAACTACGACCCCGCTAGGTCGATTGCTGAAAGACGGAAGCCGGAAGACAGAAGGCGGAAGTACTTCCGTCTTCCTTCCTCCGCCTTTCGCCTTTCTCCTGTAACACTCTGGTGGGCGGTACAGGATTCGAACCTGTGACAGCCGGCGTGTAAAGCCGGTGCTCTACCACTGAGCTAACCGCCCTCGGCGCGGCTGCCACCAGCGGCCCGAAACTCAGAGTATATCATCGCCAGCGCAAGGCCAGCAATGCAAACGCCAGGAGCAGGCCGACGAGCGCGCGATACTCGCGGTTCCGAATCGCCCGCGCCGCGCTGAACCGCCGCGGCGCGCGTTGGACGCGGCCGTCGCGATACTCGGGATACGCGGCCCCGAACTTCTCGGTCAGGTGCGCCTCTTCACTTCTGATCGCGGCCGCGAGCGTCACACCGAGATACGCGAGCACGAGCACCGCGACGATCACCGATCGCGCGGCGATCACGAGGCCGACGCCCATGATTGTCGATCCCATATAAAGAGGATGGCGCGTGAATCGATAC
>JBKPRU010000047.1:0-13789 GCA_046734675.1 Acidobacteriota bacterium | reverse complement strand
CTGCGTCGCGATGCCGTTGCTCACCGTTTCCGACGAGGTGAAGACCAGATAGCGCCCGTCGGCGCTCCACACCGCGCTCGTTTCGGAGTACTGCACGCGGTCGTCGGAGATGTGCCGCTCTTCGCCGCCGCCGATCGGCGCGATGTAGACGTGCGATCGCAGCGTCCGGTCCTGCTTCGAGAACGCGACCCACTGGCTGTCGGGAGAGACCGAGACCGAGCCGATGCGCGACAGCTCGCTCGAGGAGATCACGGACGTCTGCGCGTCCGCGACGCTGTAGCCATACAGCTTCTTGTCGGCGGCCGTGTAGAGCAGCAGCCGCGAGTCGGGCGACCAGACCAGCGCGCCTTTCTCGTTATCGAGGTTGGTGATCTTTTTCGGCGACGTGCCTTCCGGATCGCTCACCCACACTTCGTCGCGGCCGGATCGATCCGACACGAACGCGATGTATTTGCCGTCGGGGGACCACTTGGGCGAGTCGCTGCGCGAGGCCATTTTGTCGGGCACGACGCGCGTGATGTCGCCGCGCTCGGTGGCGATCGTCAGCAGCTGGCCGCGCGCCGAGATCACGGCGCGGCGCCCCGACGGCGAGATGTCGAACGCATCGACCTCGTCGGTCACGGTCTCGACGTCGACCTCGTTGTCCTTGTCGTCGCTGGTGATGTCGATCCGGATCTCGCTCGTCCGCCCGGTGGCGACGTCGAGCTTCCACAACCCGAAGTTCTCTTCGTAGACGATCGTCTTGCCGTCGCTCGACAGCGACGGCCAGAACAGGCTGCCGGTCGTGTGCTTCGTCACCTGCACCGGCGGTCCGCCCTTCGCCGGGATCCTGTAGATGTTGTTGACGCTCTTCCGGACCTCGGCGCTCCCCGGCTTCACGTTCTTTTCGTCGGGCAGCGGATCCCCGACGAAGTAGATCGCGCCGTCGGCCCCCCACATCGGCCAGTAGCGGTTGTAGCGTTCGTCGCCGAGCAGCTTCGTGTAGGTGCGATGCGACAGGTCCGCGACCCAGAGATCGGCGGAGTAGCTGCCGCGGTAGTGCTGACGCGACCACACGGCGGGATGACGATTGAACACGAGTGACGTGCCGTCAGGCGAGTAGCTGCCCGAGTAGCCCCAGTCGACGGGTAGGGGCTCTTCTTGTTTGCCGCCGTCGATCGCGACCGCATACAGCGTCGCGACGGTGGGAAACGCGCCGTTGCCCCGCGCCGCCCGGAAGATCACCTTCTGCGAGTCGCGCGTCCAGCCGACCATGTCGTCGTTGCCGCTGTGGAACGTGAGCCGCCGCGCCGCGCCGCCGCCCGCCGGGATCACGAACACGTCGTAGTTGCCGTAGCGATTGGAGGAAAACGCGATCCAGCGGCCGTCCGGCGAGAACCGAGGATAGACCTCCCGCGCACGGTTGTCGGTCAGCCGGCGCACGTTCGAGCCGTCTTCGCTCGCGAGCCAGATGTCGCCGAGGTAACTGAAGGCGACCGTGCCGGCGTGGTAGTCGGGATGGCGCGGCAGCTTGATCGGGGCCGCGGATACCGTGACCGCGACGGCCAGCGTTACGGCCGTAAAAAGCACGAGCCGTCGAAACATGCGCGAACCCTCCTCCTGGAGACCCACCACGGATGCACACGGATGCACACGGATAAGCGGACGCGACGTCCCGCACTGCAACGGCGGGTCTAAAGACCCGCCCTACGTGCTGTCGTTGCTGCGGGTGTAGGCCGGGTCTTTAGACCCCGCACTCGTAAAACCGGCCCGCATGGTACACCAGCCGACCGCTGCGTCCGGTTGTCCGTCCTAAGCCGTGAGCCGTGAGCCGTGAGCCGTGAGCCGTGAGCCGTGAGACAATTTTTGCCGGTGCCCTTGATTCGTCCGTTGTCCCCGCGGGTGGCCCGCCTGCTCTCGATCGCGACGCTGGGCGCGTGGATCGTGTCGATGGCGGCGCTCGTCCACCGCGATTACCTCCAGGCGTCCTCGAACCTCGCAATCGATCTGGCGCGGTACGGCTCGGCCGCGGAATGGCGCGGCGTCTACTACCGCGGCGAGAAGGTCGGCTTCACGGTCAGCCAGACCATCCCGACCAGCGACGGCTTCGACGTGCAGGAAGACGCGCGGTTGCAGATGTCGCTGCTCGGCGCGACGACCGCCGCGGCGATCCGGACGAGCGCGCGCGTGGACCGCGAATTCGCGCTGCAGTCGTTCGACTTCTCGCTCGACCCGGGGACCGGGCCGGTCCGGATCGGCGGACGCGTGGACGGCCGCCGCCTCCATCTGACCATCACCACGCCCTCGGGCACGCAGACCGAGACGCGCGAGCTCGCGGAGGCGCCGGCGCTGAGCGTCAACCTGCCGCGGCGTCTCGCGAGCGAGGGGTTGAAGCCGGGCCTGAAGCAGCGGTGGCTCGTGTTCGATCCGGCCACGCTTCGCAACGAGCCGGTCCTCCTCGAAGTCGGCAAGCGCGAGATCGTCAACGTCTACGCGAACTCACCGGTGCGCGTCGGCCGGCGCGACGTGCTGCGGCCGATCGGCGGCGGCGTGCCCGCCTTCCGCGTCGACATGACCTTCGCAGGGCTGCGCACGACGTCGTGGGTCACCGACACCGGAGAAGTCGTGCGCGAGGAAAGCCCGATGGGACTGCTGTCGATGCGCGAATCGCCCGAGACGGCGCGTCGCATGGCCATCGGCGGTGCTGTTCAAGGCGATCTGCTCGAGGCCGCCGCCGTCGTCCCACCGGGGACGTCGACCTCGCGCAAGCTCGACGATCCCCGCGACGTCCGCCGCATCAAGCTGCAGCTCGAGGGCCTCGATCTGTCCGGCGACGATCTCCAGGGCGCGGGACAGTCCGCCGCGGGCGACGTGCTCGACATCGTCGACGCGCGATCGCTGCAGCCGGTCGCCGCGGATCCCGACCTGGCGCGCTACCTGAAACCTGAACCCTTGATCGAGAGCGACGATCCCGCGATCGTCGCGGAAGCGCGCGCGGCCATCGCCGGCGTGACCGGCACCCGCGCGCAGGCGGAGCGGCTGACGCGCCGCGTCAACGCGATGCTCGACAAGAAACCCACCGTGAGTCTTCCGTCCGCGCGCGAAGTGCTGCGCACCAAGGTGGGCGATTGCAACGAGCACACGGCGCTCTATGTCGCGATGGCGCGGGCGGCGGGCATCCCGTCGCGCATCGCGGTCGGCCTCGCCTACACGCGCGGCGCGTTCTACTACCACGCGTGGCCCGAGGTGTTCGTCGATGCATCACGAGGGCGCGGCGTGTGGCTGCCCGTCGATCCGACCTTCAACCAGTTCCCCGCGGACGCGACGCATGTGCGCCTCGCACGCGGCGGCCTCGATCGGCAGGCGACGATCCTGCCGCTCATCGGCCGCCTGAAGATGACGGTCGTCGACGTCGAGCTCGCGCCGACCGCGCGGACGATTGTCGTGGGGCGGCAGCCCTCGGACCCGGCGCCGCTCTCGATTCCGATTCCGCAGCGCAGCGCCTCGAGCTGCTGCTCCTGCTGGACCGCCGCCCCCTTCAACCGATGATTGGCACCTACGATCTGGTCAAACGCTACGGCACGTTCACGGCGGTCGACGGGGTCAGCCTCGACGTCCAGCCCGGGCAGATCCACGGCTTCCTCGGCCCGAACGGCGCCGGCAAGACGACGACGATCCGGATGATTGCCGGGCTGCTGAAGCCCACCTCCGGCCGCATCGTCGTCAACGGCCACGACATGGCGACGGCGCCGGAAGGCGCGAAGGCATCGCTCGGGTTCATTCCCGATCGCCCGTTCATCTACGAGAAGCTCACGGCCGGCGAGTTCCTGCGCTTCCACGGCGGGCTGTACGGATTGAACAACGGCGGGATCGGCGGCCGCGTGCAAGAGATGCTGGAACTGTTCGAGCTCGGTCGATGGGAGCACGAGCTGGTCGAGAGCTTCTCGCACGGGATGAAGCAGCGGCTGGTGATGAGCGCGGCGTTCCTGCACCGGCCGCAGGCCGTGCTCGTCGACGAACCGATGGTCGGCCTCGACCCGCGCGGCGCACGTCTCATCAAGGACGTGTTCCGCCGCATGAGCGCGCGCGGCGTCGCGATCCTCATGAGCACGCACACGCTCGAAGTCGCCGAGGAGATGTGCGACCGGATCAGCATCATCCTCAAGGGACGCATCATCGCGAGCGGCACCGTCGCCGAGCTGCGCGCGCTGGCCGGCAGCCACGACGATCAGCTCACGGAGGTCTTCCTGAAGCTGACGGGCGGCAGCGGCCTGCAGGAAATCGACGAGATGGTGTGATGGAGGGGACGCGCATCTCGGCCTCGCCGGCGTTCCCGTACCTGCTGCTGCCGTCGTGGTGGGCGTCGCGCAACCGCGCCCGGCGCCGCGAGCGCGGCGATCTCCCGCGCGCGATCCTCTTCGGTGGCATCGCGCTCGTCGTCTTCGGTGCGTTGTTCGCGGTGGCGTTCTGGCTGACGTGGCAGCTTGGCAGCTACGCGGAATTCGGCGATTACCTGCTGCGGCTCGGCCTGTCGTGGCTGTTCATGGCGTTCCTCTCGTTCCTCGCGTTCAGCGGCGTGGTCACGGCGCTCTCGACCTTTTTTCTCTCCGAGGATCTGCGGCTGCTGCTCGCCGCGCCGGTGGCCCTCCCGCGCCTGTGCCACGCGCGTTTCGTGAAGACGATTGCGCTCTCGTCGTGGATGGTGGTCGTGTTCCTCGCGCCCGTCCTCCTCGGCATCGGGCTCGGGCACTGCGCGTCGTGGCGCTTCTATCCGCTCGCGCTCGTCACCGTCGCGCCGTTCGTCGTCATTCCGGTCGCGGTGGGCACCGCCGTGACGCTGCTGCTCGTCAACATCTTTCCCGCGCGTCGCGCCCGCGACATCCTCATGCTGATGGGCCTGCTCTTCGCCGGCAGCCTCGTCGTGTTGCTCCGCGTGATCCAGCCCGAGCAGCTGCTCCGCGTCGAGTCGCTGCCCGACATCACCGATTTTTTCGCGACGCTGCAGTCTCCCGTGACGCCGCTCCTGCCGTCCTTCTGGGCTGCGGAAGCGCTGTTCGCCGCGCTCCAGGGACGGATCGATCTGATTCACCTGGCGACCTTGTGGTCGACGGCGCTGGCCTTCACGGTGCTCGTCGGCCGGGCAAACCAACGGTGGTACTTCGCGGGCTTCAGCAAGGCGCAGGAGGCCCGCAAGGTACGCTTCACGCGGCTGGAGATCCTCGAGCGCCTCGCCGACGTGCTGCCGCTCTCGCCGGTGCGGCGGCAGTTACTCGTGAAGGACGCGAAGGTGTTCCTGCGCGACGTGAGCCAATGGTCGCAACTGCTCCTGCTGCTCGCACTCGTGCTCGTCTACGTGTACAACTTCCGCGTGCTCGACCTCGATCGGATGCCTTACATGAGCGGCGTCATCAAGAACGTCTATGCGTTCGTCAACCTCGCGATGGCCGGTCTCGTGATGGCGACGCTGTGCGCGCGGTTCGTGTTTCCCGCCGTCTCGGCGGAAGGGGCGGCGTTCTGGATTATCCGCACCGCGCCGGTGTCGCTGCGCGATTTCCTCTGGTCGAAGTTCTGGACGGCGATCGTGCCGGTGTTCGTGCTGACCGAGGGGCTGACGATTGCCGCAAACCACTTCCTCGCCGTCGATCCGTTCCTGAAAGTGGTGGCAGCCATCGCGATTGCGTTCATGAGCGTTGCGCTGGTCGGTCTGGCCACCGGCCTCGGCGCGCGCTACCCGCGCTTCAACGCGGAGAACGCCAGCCAGGTGGCTGGATCGTACGGCGGGGTTGCGTTCATGATTGCCGCCGTCCTGCTCGTGCTCACGACGATCGTGCTGCTTGGATGGCCCTCGTCCGTGTACCTGTGGCACCGCACGACCGGGATTCCGCTCGCGGTGCGCGATCGGGCGATGATTGGCGTCTCTTTCACACTCGCCGCCGTCCTGAGCCTCTCGGTGTGGCACGTCGGGATGAGGAGCGGGGTCAAGGCGTTGGAGGGAATGGGTAATGAGCGATGACGCGCGCGAATTGCTGCGGCACACGGTGGCGACCCTCGCATATCGATCGCGGAAGATCCTGACGAACGCGCCATCCGGGTTCTCGTCCTTTCGCGGATGCGACTCCGGACGCAGTGCGGGAGAGATCCTCGCGCACGTCTGCGACCTGTTCGACTGGGCCATCGCGCTCGCCGATGGCCAGCAGGTGTGGCACAACACGAAGCCGCGCGCCTGGGACGATGACGTGGCGCGGTTCTACACGTTGCTCGCGACGTTCGACGCCCGTCTCGCCGCGCCGGCGCCGCTCGGGCACCCTGCCGAACGTCTCTTTCAGGGACCCGTCGCCGACGCGCTCACGCACCTGGGGCAGATCGCGATGCTCCGTCGCATGGCCGGCGCGCCGATCCGCGGCGAGAACTATTTCGCGGCCGACATCGCCGCCGGCCGCGTCGGTCTCGAGCAGTCGACGCCCAAGGTGGAATTCTGATCAGATCGCGACGCACGTGATCTGACGGACGCCGGGTCTGAAGACCCGGCCTGCGTGGGACACAAATATGATCAGCACGTAGGGCGGGTCTTCAGACCCGCCGGGGCGCGAGGAAGGACGGATGCGCAAGGTAATTCGTTGTGTTCTTTTGTGTTGTTCTGTGGCCTTTCTTTCTGTGGCTGTCGCGGACAGTCAGCGCGGGGGGGAGCAGGCGCCTGTGGCCTTCAAAGCTCCGCCGGCGCACTTCGTGGATCCGCAACGGCGCGCGAAGCTGGCCGCGGCATTCCCGGAAGTCGATCGCATCTTCACCAGCTTCGTCGAGACGGCCCACGTGCCCGGCGCGAGCTGGGGCATCGTGATCGACGGCGACCTCGCGCACAGCGGCTCGGCCGGCGTGCGCGACGTCGCGTCGAAGTCCCCGGTCGACGCGACCACCGTGTTCCGCATTGCGTCGATGACCAAGAGCTTCACCGCGATCGCGATCCTCAAGCTGCGCGACGAAGGGAAGTTGTCGCTCGACGATCCGGTCGAGCGCTACGTTCCCGAGCTCAAGTCGCTCGTCTACCCGACGTCCGACTCTCCGCGCATCACCATCCGCCACTTGCTCTCGCACGCGGAAGGGTTCCCCGAGGACAACCCGTGGGGCGATCGCCAGCTCGCTGACAGCGACGCGCAGCTGACGGAGATGATGCGCCGCGGCATCCCGTTCTCGAACGCGCCTGGCGTCGCCTACGAGTACTCGAACTACGGCTTCGCGATTCTCGGGCGCATCGTCTCCACCGTGTCGCGCGCGCCATACGCCGAGTACATCCGTTCGGCGATCCTGCTGCCCCTCGGCATGTCGTCGACGACGTTCGAGCCGCGCGAAGTGCCGCGCGGCAAGCTGGCGATCGGGTATCGCTGGGAAGACGGTATGTGGAAGGAGGAACCAATCCTCGCACACGGCTCCTTCGGATCGATGGGCGGGGTGCTGACGACGATCCCGGACCTCGCGAAATACGTGGCCGCCTTTCTCGCCGCGTGGCCGCCGCATGACGGTCCCGAGACGCCGCCGCTCCGACGCGCGTCGCTGCGCGAGATGCAGCAGGTCTGGCGTCCCTCGCCAGGCACGGTCACGCGCGACGACGCCGGGCGCGTGCAGATGAGCGTGGGCGGCTACGGCTTTGGGCTGCGCGTCTCGCAGACCTGCGCCTTCCGCCACGTCGTTGCGCACGGCGGCGGGCTCCCCGGCTACGGATCGCACATGCGGTGGCTCCCCGAATACGGCGTCGGGATCATCGCGTTCGGAAACCGGCGTTACACGGGATGGGGCGGTTCCGTCGATGACGCGCTGGAGGCGCTGGCGAAAACCGGCGCGCTGCAGCCGCGTGTGGTCGAGCCGTCGCCGGCGCTCGTGTCCGCGCGCGACGCCGTGTCGCGTCTGGTCGCCGGCTGGGACGACGCGGTGGCGAAGAGCATCGCGGCCGACAACCTGTTTCTCGACGAGAGCGCCGAGCGACGGCGCGCCGCGCTCGATCGGCTGCACGCAAAAGTGGGGGCGTGCACCCCGTCGTCGGCGCGATTCGATACCGTCGAAAATGCGCTCCGTGGCGACTGGTCGATGGCGTGCGAGCGCGGCCGCGTGCAGGTCTCGATCACGCTCGCGCCGACGCTGCCGCCGAAGCTGCAGTATTTGTCCGTGACGGAAGCGCCGGCGGAGTCTCCCGCGCCGCCGGCCTCGTGTCCGCGTCAGTAGCCGCTCGCCGAGGGCTCGTCGCCGATCTTCTTGCCGTCGCGGTACGTGTTCGGGCAGAGCGGGTGCGAGAACGGCGTTGCGCCGTCCGCCGAGGTGAACGTGATGTCGTCGGACGGCATGCCCGACGGTGGCGCGAGCCCGCCGCCCTGACGCACGCGCTTGGCGATCTCGTGATCGGTGCACGAGGTATCGCCGCTGACGCCCAGCCCGCCGACGCGCGTCTGCCCTTTGTAAAGTGCGACCCCGCCGCCGAACGCGATCGTGCCGCCGCACACCTTGCCAACGCCGGTCTTCAGATCGTTCGCGGGCGCGAGGCATTCCGGGTTCAGCGGGTTGCCGTTCGCGATACTCCACAGCGAATGTCCCGGCAGGCTCAACGTGTAAAGGCGCGCGGTCGACAACGCCGACGTATCGGAACTGAACGCGTTCGCGGTCGAGGCTTTCGCGATCGCAATGCCTCTGCTGCCGGGCCACGTCGCCGCCGCGTCATCGGTCGACACGGCCAGCGCGCACAGCTCGCCGTTTCGATTGACCAGCGCGGCCCACATGAACTTTCCGTGATTGAGGCCGCCGGCATCGCCGTTTTGCGCGGGCGCCGCCTGCAACAGCTTCTTCAGATCGGATGCGTTCGGCAGGTCATTGCACCCCTGCGAGCGCGGCGGCGTGGGCGAGGACGAGGGCTGTGACGCGTCGGTGGTGTTCGAGGCGCGGTTGCATGCAGCCGCCAACGCCGCGATCAACAACGCGCCAAGCAAGGCACGAATACGCATAAATCCTCCTGCGACACGATCGCCAGCAACCGCTGTGCCCGTGTGCTTCCGCCTCTACCAGGTTCTTGAAAAGCCTCGCGGCTGACGGACGGTAGGGCGCCCCTTTGGAGGCGCCGTCGTGGAGGCGCACCTGAAGGTACGCCTTACCGCGCACCCGCGCCTCTTGCGGAAGGCATGCGGTGGCATCGACGGTGCAGAGGTACCGGCATGGCCACACATACGTTGAATGCCGCGCTCAGCGGAACCTTCGAGCTCGGCAAACAGTTCACCGTGCATCGCCTCGGCTTCGGTGCGATGCGCATAACCGGCAAGGGCATCTGGGGACCGCCGGCGGATCGGCGCGAAGCGATCGCCGTGCTGCGCCGGGCGATCGAGCTGAACATCAACTTGATCGACACGGCGAACTCTTATGGGCCCTACGTCAGCGAGGAACTGATCGCCGAGGCGCTCTATCCGTATCCGAAGGGACTCGTGATCGCGACGAAGGGCGGACTCGAGCGCCCCGGGCCCGACGCGTGGGAGCCGAACGGCCGTCCCGAGCACCTCGCCGAACAGCTCGAAGGCAGTCTGCGCCGGCTGCGTGTCGACTGCATCGACCTCTATCAACTGCATCGCATCGATCCGAACGTCCCCGAGGACGATCAGTTCGGCTTCCTGCAGCGCGTGCAACAGGAGGGGAAAGTCCGCTTGATCGGTCTGTCAGAAGCAACAGTGGAGGAGATCGCGCGCGCGCGCCGCTACGTCGACGTCGTCTCGGTGCAGAACCGCTACAACCTCGTCGATCGGCAGTGGGAGCCCGTGCTCGACTACTGCACGCGGGAGGGAATCGGGTTCATTCCGTGGTATCCGCTGCTCGTCGGACGAATCGGCGAGTCGAACGCGGCGATCACCCGCATCGCGACCAGGCTCGGTGCAACGCCGTCGCAGGTCGCGCTCGCGTGGCTGCTGAAGCGCTCGCCGGTGATGCTGCCGATTCCCGGCACCTCGCGCGTCGCGCATCTCGAGGAGAACGTCGCAGCCGCCACACTCACGCTTTCAGAGGAGGATTTCCGCGCAATCGCCTGATGCAACGCTGAGATTCTGTGCTACCCTTCACGGCAGATCGCGCGTCGCATGCAGACGCGATCTGCTGCGACCGAGCGCACGCGGCATCCAACGGTGAGCCTGGTGCCGCGCGCGCAACTCTCAAGGAGACGAGATGGCGAAGAAGTCGACCGCGAAGAAATCCGCCCGGAAGCCGAACGCCGCATTCATGAAGCCGATGACGCCGAGCTCGTCGCTCGCCGAGGTCGTCGGAACGAAGCCGATTCCGCGGACCGAGGTCACCAAGAAGCTGTGGGCCTACATCAAGAAGAACGGCCTGCAGGACAAAAAGAACAAGCGGATGATCAAGGCGGACGACGCGTTGAAGCCGGTGTTCGGCGGCAAGGCGCAGGTCAACATGTTCGAGATGACCAAGCTGGTGAACAAGCACCTCAAGGCCTAGCCTCTCGTCCTCCGCTCACGTCTCCGGCGCCGGATGTCATCGGTCGGCAACCGGCGCCGATCCCTTCTCCGGGCCGTCCAGCACGCGCCCCGGTCTCGCCTTCGTCACTTCCCCAGCCTCGCACACGATCGGTCCGTTCGCGATCACGTACCGGAAGCCTTCCGCGTATGCGGTAAGATGCCCCCTCCCATGACAACCACGGCCTCCGCGCCGGCGCCCCTGACCTTCCGGGAGGTGCTGCGCGTCGATCAGATGCGTCGCGTCTGGTACGCGCAGATCGTCAGCCTGCTCGGCGATTTTCTCGCCCTGTTCGCGGTGATCAGCGTCGTCTCGTTCCGTCTGCACGGAACGCCGGCGCAGGTCACCGGCGTGCAGATTGCCTACATGCTGCCGCTCGCCGTCCTCGGGCCGCTTGCGGGCGTGTTCGTCGACCGCTGGCCGTTGAAGCCGACCCTGGTCGGGAGCGTCCTGGTGCGCGCCGGGCTCGTCGCGCTGCTGTTCGTGTCGACATCGCTCTGGCAGATCTACATCGTGCTGGCCGCGCTCAGCTGCGTGTCGAGCTTCTTCGCGCCGGCGCAGTCGGTGACGATCCGCACCTACGTGCCGAGGCATGGGCTCATCTCCGCGAACGGCCTGATGCAGATGGCGATGATGGGGGTGCGCGTGGTCGGTCCCGCGGCGGCGGGTGCGCTGGTCGCGTCGTTCGGTCCCAAGATCTGTTACACGCTCGACGTCGGCAGCTTCCTCGTGTCGGCGGCGTTCATTGGGACCGTCGCGATCGTGCGTCCGGTCTCCGACGTCGTCGATCGCGGGACGGCGGCGAAGGGGCGGGTCGAGGCGATCGTCCACGACATGGGCGAGGGCGGCCGCTTCATCCTGCACCACGCGGCGCTGTCCTTCGTGGTGCTCGCGATGGCGGCCGGGATGTTCACGATCGGCTGCTTCGGCCCGCTCATCGCCGTCTACGTCCGCGAGTGGCTGCACGCCAGCGCCGGCACGTTCGGGATCGTGAGCGCGATGGTCGGCGTCGGCATGCTGTTCGGAATGCCGGTCGTGCGCCGGCTCTCGGGTCAGCTCTCGAACAGCACGCTGGTGCTCGCGGGGCTGGCGGGCGTCGGGCTCGGCGCGCTGATACTCGGCGCGTTCCCCTACGTCGCGTGCGCGATTCTCGCGATGTTCACCATCGGCTTCACGTTCGCCGGCATCATCGTGCCGGCGCAGACGCTGATGCAGCAGGAAACGCCGCCGGCGATGATGGCGCGCATCTCGGGCACGGTGATGTCGGTGGTGCTGTTCGCGCAGCTCGTCGGACTGGTGCTGTCGGGCGTGTTCGCGCAGCTCGTCGGCGTGCGCGCGGTGTTCTTCCTCTGCGCGGTGCTGGCGACGGCGCTTACGGCGTGCGGCGCATTGTTGCTGAGGGGGCGCGAGCCAGCGGCGGCGCCCGTATAAGTGTGCGCCGCGGGAGGAGGCAGCGCCTGCGGCCCGAGCGAGGCGACGGAGTGCAGCGCGGTGTTCCGCGCCGCCGAGCGAGAGCGCGTGGGGGTGGGGCCCCATGCGCATTGAATAAGGTTGTCGGTTGTCGGAGGACGACCTGAGTCCTGGCCTTCTACGAGGGCCGGAGATCATTCAGGAGACTCGGGCTCAATTCTGCGATTTTCACTGGCATCGCACACGCCATTGCTTACTCGCTTCGGCATTTTCGCCTTCGATCCCGACACCGGCGACCTGCGCCGCGACGGGCGGCCGCTGCGCCTGCAGCGGCAGCCGGCTCGGATGCTGGCGGCGCTCGTGGCGCAGCCGGGCGTCATCGTCACGCGCGAGGCGCTGCAGGAAGCGATCTGGGGCCGCGACACGCACGTCGATTTCGAGCGCGGCCTGAACTTCTGCGCCGCGCAGATCCGCAGCGCGCTCGGCGATTCGGCGGCGTCACCGCGCTTCATCGAGACCGTCCCGCGTCAGGGCTATCGCTTCATCGCACCCGTGCAGGTGGAGCTTCCGCCTGAAGGCGGAAGCTACGAGAGCCGATCCGGGCTTCCCGCTGAAGGTGGAAGGCACGAGACTCGATCGCGGTACGGAGTCCGATCGTGGCTTCCGCCTTTACCGGGAAGGTTCTGGGCCGCCGCGATCTTGCTTGCCGCCATCGTTGCGGCGGTGGCCTGGATCGCGCGTCCGTCGCGACCCAGCGTTCCATCCGTCCGCATCGCCGTCGTCCCGTTCGACAACGAGACCGGCGCGCCGGAGCTTGATCGCGCCGCGAAGGGGGTGTCCGACGCCACCGTCGTCAGGCTGTCGACGCCAGAGCGGCTGCCGCGGTTTGGTGTGATCGGGAACGCGGCCGTGCTGCGGTTCACGTTCGTGCCCCGCGATCTCCAGGCGATGGGGCAGGCGCTCGGCGCGCAATACATCGTGCTCGGCCAGCTGAAACGCGACACGCGCGGCGTGCGCGTGGTCGCCCATTTGATCCGCGTCGGCGACCAGACGCACGTCTGGGCACAGGCGTTCGATCGCACCGCGCTGGATCTGGACGCCCAGCTCGACATCGCCGAAGCCATTGCGCTTGCGGTGACCACGCGCGTCGGCGGCGCATAAGCGCCTCACGCGCCGCGATAACTTCTGCGCGCAGCGGCGCTTGCCGCCTCACCTCGATCTGTGTTGCCTCAAAGCCCGCAAGGATGATTTCTTCCGCCTGCAGGTGGAAGGAGACATATGACGAGACGTTCTTTTCTGAGTACCGCATCCGCTACCGCATTCGTCCCATCGTTCGCGCTCTCGCAGGACACACCGTCGCTCATCTCCGCGACGTTCCCGGCGCATGAACCGGACGTCGTGCGCGAGATGGTGGCGGTCTCGCATGGCAACCTCGCGCGCGTCAAGGAGCTCGTGACCGCACGTCCGGCGCTGGCGCGCGCCGCGTGGGACTGGGGCTTCGGTGACTGGGAGACGGCCATCGACGCGGCATCGCACGTCGGCAATCGGCCGATCGCCGAGTTCCTGCTCGCAAACGGGGCGCGACCGACGATCTACACGGCGGCAATGTTCGGGCAGCTGTCGGTCGTCAGAGGCCTCATCGACGCGCTTCCGGGCGTCCAGCGCAACCGCGGTCCGCATGGCCTGACGCTGCTGATGCACGCGCGCGCGGGCGGACCCCAGGCGGCGGACGTGGTGCGGTATCTCGAATCGCTCGGCGACGCCGACCCGCGCTATACGAACGCGCCGCTCACCGACGCCGAGCAGGCAGCGATCGGCGGCGACTACGCGTTCGGCCGCGACGCCTCGGAGCGCTTCCGCGTCGCACGCAACACGCGAGGTGACTTCACGATCGCACGCACCGGCATGACCG
>JBKPRU010000046.1:0-6825 GCA_046734675.1 Acidobacteriota bacterium | reverse complement strand
TCAGAACGAGGCGGACTACATGACACGTAAGACCCGCGACGACAACGATTCCTCTCTGCTTCCGGCAAACGACGGCACCGACGTACCGGCGGGTGTCGATCGGCGGGGTTTCATGATGCGAAGCGCCGTCATCGGCGCGGCCGCGGTGATGACCGGCGTCGAGCCGCTCGACGCCCAATCGACGGCCAAGGCGATCGCCACGCAGCCCATGCCCGCGAAAGCGCCGCCGCTCTCCCCCGCGCTCGACGTCGTGAAGAAGTCGAAGGGGCCGGTCATGACGACGCTCGAGGAGTTCTACAAGGTCGGCCCTGGACCATCGAGCTCGCACACGATCGGGCCGATGCGCATCACCTATGACTTCTACCAGCGCTGCACGAAGCTGCCGGAAGACCAGCTCGCCAAGGCGACCGCGCTCAAGGTGCATCTGTTCGGCAGCCTGAGCGCGACCGGCAAGGGCCACGGCACCGAACGCGCCGCCCTCGCCGGCATCGTCGGCAAAGAACCCGCGACCGTCGAACCGGCGTTTCTCGATAGCCTGGCCAGCAACCCCGACCAGGTGTTCGACGTGAAGCTCGGGCCGACGACCATCAAGGCCTCGCTGAAGGACATCATCTACGACTCGGCGAAGGGGGACTTCCCGCATCCCAACACGATGACCTGCAAGCTGCTCGCGGGCGACACGGTCATCAAGGAGCTCGAGTACTACTCGGTCGGCGGCGGGTTCATCGAGTGGAAGGGATACGAGCCGCCCAAAAAGGGACAGCCGAAATATCCGTACTCGACGATGAAGGAGCTGCTCGCGCACGCGACCAAGAACAACCTGTCGTTTGCGCAGGTGGTGCTCGCGAACGAAGTCGCGGTGTCGGGCAAGAGCGAGCAGGACGTGCTGGCGTTCGTCGACAAGATCAACACCGCGATGGTGAACATCGTGAAGTCCGGGCTCGAGGCGCCGCCGAGCACGCTGCCCGGGCCGATCAAGTTGAAGACGAAAGCCGGCGAAGTCTACAAGCGGGCGATGGACGACAAGTACGAGAAGCAGCGCGGGCTCGGCGTCGTGTCTGCGTATGCGCTGGCCGGCTCCGAAGAGAACGCGCGCGGCCATCTCGTCGTCACCGCGCCGACCGGCGGATCCGCGGGCGTGATCCCGGCGATCGCGTACTCACTCGGGCAGGGGGGCCGCGAGCTGCCGCAGGACAAGATTCGAAACGGCTTCCTGGCGGCGGCGGCAATCGGCTACCTGTGCAAACACAACGCGACGCTCTCGGGCGCGGAAGGCGGCTGCCAGGCGGAGATTGGGGTCGCATCCGCGATGGGCGCGGCGTTCATCGCGCAGGCGCACGACTTCGAGCCCCAGGTCGTCGCCAACGCGGCGGAATCGGCGCTGCAGCATCACCTCGGCATGACGTGCGATCCGGTCGCCGGCTTCGTGCAGGTGCCGTGCGTCGAGCGCTGCGCGTTTGGCGCGGTGAAGGCCTACACGGGATTCATGATCGCGAGCAACGAGATCCCGGCGGACCGCCGCGTCGACTTCGACACGACCGTCGCGGCGATGGCGCTCACCGCCAAGGAGATGAACAGCAAATACAAGGAGACCTCGGAAGGGGGGCTGGCCGTTTCCGTCGTGCTCTGCTGACGGCGCCCGCTTTCGAACCGGCGGGCCATGGATACGCGCACCAGGACGGCGACGATCGCGTGGCTGATCACTGCCGTGTACTACTTCTATCAGTACACGCTGCGATCGGCGCCGGCAGTCATGATGCCGCAATTGTCCGACGCCTTCGGCCTGACGGCCGCGGGCGTCGCGGCAATGGTCGGCCTCTTCTACTACGGCTATTCCCCATTCAGCCTCGTCGCCGGCGTGACGATGGATCGGCTCGGACCGCGCCGCGTCGTGCCAATCGGCGCCGCGACGATGGGGATCGGCGCGCTGCTGTTTGCCTCCGGGAACCTGGCGCTGGCCAACGTCGGCCGCTTCCTGCAAGGGGCGGGCGGCGTCTTCGCGCTGGTGGGCGCCGCCTACATCGCGATGACGCATTTCCCAGCGTCGCGCGCCGCCACGCTCATCGGCGCCACGCAGATGTTCGGCATGGCCGGCGGCTCCGCCGGTCAGTTCGTCGTCGGACCACTCATCGCAGCAGGTCTGTCGTGGACCGCGTTCTGGACCGGGATGGGCCTGGCCGGTCTGGCGATGAGCGTACTCCTTTATTTATTGCTCCCTGCACCCGCCCCATCCCGCCGGAGCGAGGAGTCGATGTCGGCGGTCTTCCGCGCGTTCCGCATCGTCTTCAGCAACCCGCAGTCGATCCTCTGTGGCGTGATCGCCGGCCTCATCTTCATTCCAACGACCATCTTCGACATGGTGTGGGGTGTCCGTTATTTGCAGGAGGCGCGCGGGTTCGACTACGCAACCGCGGTGCTGCGCTCGGCAGCCGTGCCGTTCGGCTGGATCATCGGCTGCCCGCTGCTTGGAGCGATCTCCGACCGTATCGGCCGGCGGAAGCCCGTGATCGTCGGCGGCGCCGCGGTGCTGCTGCTCGCGCTCGTGTGGATCCTTCACGGACCGGCAGATGTGTTCCCGCCCTACGTTCTCGGCCTCGTCGCCGGCGTCGCGTCGGGTGCCGCGATGCTGCCCTACACGGTCATCAAGGAAGCGAACCCGCGGGAGTTCAGTGGCACGGCCACCGGCGTGGTCAACTTCATCAACTTCACGTTCAGTGCGCTCCTCGGCCCCGTCTTCGGCGCGGCCCTCGTGTCGGTCAGCGGCGGCACCGCCTCGATGACGCTGGAGCACTACCAGACCGCATTCGAGCCGCTCCTTTACGGCGTCGGGCTCGCGATTGTCCTCACACTGATTCTGAAAGAGACGGGACCGGTGGCCAGACGGCCGATCGCGGCCGCCGTTGCGGAGACACCATGAAGCAGGCCACCGGAACCGGCAAGTACGAACAGCTGCTCGGCCGCTGCAGCAGCCTCGAACCGATCCCGACCGCGGTCGCGCATCCGTGCGAGACGACCGCGCTCGCCGGCGCAATGGACGCCGCGACGATGGGTTTGATCGCGCCGATCCTCGTCGGACCCGAAGCGAAGATCCGCACCATCGCGGACACGAACCACATCGACCTCGCCGCCGCGCGGATCGTCGACGCGCCGCACAGTCATGCGGCGGCCGCCGAGGCGGTCGCGCTCGTACGCAAGGGGACCGCGCACCTGCTGATGAAAGGCAGCCTCCACACCGACGAGCTCCTCGGCGCGGTCGTCGCGCGCGAGACGGGACTCCGCACGGGGCGCCGCATCAGCCACGTCTTCATCATGGACGTGCCGACCTACCACAAGGTGCTCGTCGTCACCGACGCGGCCATCAACATCGCGCCCGCGCTCGAGGACAAGGTCGACATCGTGCAGAACGCGATCGACCTCGCCCGGTCGCTCGGCGTGGAGACGCCGAAGGTGGCGATCCTCGCGGCGGTCGAGACCGTCAACTCGAAGATGCCCTCGACGCTCGATGCGGCGGCGCTCTGCAAGATGTCGGAACGCAGGCAGATTACCGGCGGGCTCCTCGACGGCCCGCTCGCGTTCGACAACGCGATCAGCGCCGACGCGGCGCGGACGAAAGGCATCACGTCCGCGGTCGCGGGCGACCCGGACATCCTGCTCGCGCCGGATCTCGAGGCCGGGAACATCCTGGCCAAGCAGCTCACGTTCCTCGCCAATGCGGACAGCGCCGGCCTCGTGCTGGGCGCGCGCGTGCCGATCATCCTGACCAGCCGCGCCGACAGCGTGCGCTCGCGGATCGCGAGCTGCGCGGTCGCCATGCTGGCCGCGCACGCGCGCCGCCACGCGCTTCAGACCGCGACGACGTAAAGGAGCGAGCACATGGACGCGTGCGTCGTCGTACTCAACGCCGGATCGTCGAGCGTCAAGTTCAGCATCTTTCGCACTCCCGACCCGCATGCCTCGCGGCTGGAGGTGCGGGGGCAGATCGACGGCATCGGCACGTCGCCCAGGCTGACGGCGAAGAACGGCGATGGCGCGGTCATCGACGACCGCGCACTGGACGCCTCAGTGAGCGATCCGCGCGCCGGCCTGGAGGTGCTCGCCACCTGGCTGCGGTCGCACTACGGCGGCGCGCGCGTGCTCGGCGTCGGTCATCGGGTCGTCCACGGCGGCGCGCACTACACCGGGCCGACGTTGATCACCCCCGATGTACTGGCGGACCTGCGCGAGCTCGTCCCGCTCGCGCCGCTGCACCAGCCGCACAACCTCGCCGCGATCGATGCGGTGACCGAACGGCTGCCCGGCGTGCCGCAGGTCGCGTGCTTCGACACGAGCTTCCACCGCGGTCAGCCGGCCGTCGCCGAACTGGTGCCGCTGCCGCGCGAGATCTGCCGGGGGGGCGTACAGCGCTATGGGTTCCACGGGTTGTCGTACGAGTACATCGCATCGATCCTGCCGAAGGTCGCGCCCGAGATCGCGGACGGCCGGGTCATCGTCGCGCATCTCGGCAGCGGCGCCAGCCTGTGCGCGCTGAAGGCGCGCAAGAGCATCGACAGCACGCTCGGCTTCACCGCCCTCGACGGCCTGTGCATGGGTACGCGGCCGGGATCGGTAGACCCCGGCGTCATTCTCTATCTCTTCCAGAACCTGGGCCTGACCGCGCAGGCCGTCGAAACAATCCTCTACAAGAAGTCCGGCCTGCTGGGCATTTCCGGCATCAGCAACGACATGCGCGATCTGCTCGCACGCGACGACCCCAGTGCGCGGCTTGCGATCGACTACTTCGTCTACCGCGCCGCCAAAGAGATCGGTGCGCTCGCGGCGGCCCTCGGCGGCATCGACGCGCTGGTGTTCACCGCCGGAATCGGCGAGAACGCGCCGGAGGTGCGCCGCCGCATCTGCGCCGCGTCGTCGTGGCTGGGCATCGAGCTCGACGAGGAGGCGAACGGGCGCAAGGAGACGCGAATCTCGCGCCCCGGCTCGCGCGTGTCGGCGTGGGTGATCCCGACCAACGAAGAACTGATGATCGCCCGGCACACCGGCGTCGTGCTGGGCCTCCTCGAGGCCCGCACCTGACGCGAAGCCCCCGGCAAGAGAAGGAGTCATTCATGACTGTGCCTGCCGCCACCCGCACCGATCCGGCAGTCCCGCCACCGTGGGAGGGATTCCGGACCGGTCTCTGGCAGAAAGAGATCAACGTTCGCGATTTCATCCAGCAGAACTATGAGCCGTATGACGGTGATGAGCGCTTCCTCGCGCCGGCCACGCCGCGGACGCAGAAGATCTGGAAGAAGCTGACGGATCTCTTCGTCGAGGAACGGCGCAAGGGCGTGCTCGACGTGTCGCAGATCCCGAGCTCGATCACCGCCCACGCGCCCGGCTACATCGATCGCGAACACGAGGTCATCGTCGGCCTGCAGACCGAGGCGCCGCTCAAGCGCGCGATCATGCCGAACGGCGGCCTGCGGCTGGTCGTGAACGCTTTGAAGGCGTACGGCTACGAGCCGGATCCTCAGGTCGTCGAGACCTTCACGAAATACCGCAAGACGCACAACGAGGCGGTGTTCGACGCCTACACCGCCGATGTCCGGCGATGCCGCAGCTCCCACGTGCTGACCGGTCTCCCCGACGCCTACGGGCGCGGCCGGATCATCGGTGACTACCGCCGGGTCGCGCTCTACGGCGTCAATCGCCTGATTGAAGTGAAGCAGGCAGAAAAACGCGCGCTGGACGAGGCGCACTCGGTGGACGCGATCATCCGCGATCGCGAAGAGCTCTCCGAACAGATTCGCGCGCTCCGCGAGCTGCTGCAGATGGCGAAGTCGTACGGGTTCGACATCTCGGGACCGGCGCGGACCGCGAAGGAAGCGGTGCAGTGGCTCTACTTCGGTTACCTCGCCGGCGTGAAGGAACAGAACGGCGCGGCCATGTCGCTCGGACGCGTATCGACGTTCCTCGACATCTACTTCGAGCGCGACCTCACGTCGGGCGCCCTCACCGAGGCGCAGGCGCAGGAAATCATCGACGACTTCGTCATCAAGCTGCGCATCATCCGCTTTCTCCGCACGCCGGAGTACGACGACCTCTTCGCCGGCGACCCGACGTGGGTCACCGAATCGATCGGCGGCATGGGCGACGACGGACGGTCGCTCGTGACGAAGACCAGCTTCCGGCTGCTGCAGACGCTCTTCAATCTCGGTCCCGCGCCGGAACCCAATCTGACGATCTGGTATTCGGCGCGGCTGCCGGACGGGTTCCGCCGCTTCGCCGCGAACGTGGCAATCGAGACGAGCTCGATCCAGTTCGAGAGCGACGAGATCATGCGCCGTGCGTGGGGAGACGACGGGGCGATTGCCTGCTGCGTGTCGCCGATGGCGCTTGGCAAGCAGATGCAGTTCTTCGGCGCGCGCGCCAACCTCGCGAAATGCCTGCTCTACGCCATCAACGGCGGCCGCGACGAGATCAGCGGCGAGCAGGTGGCGCCGGCCTTCGAGGCCGTGAAGGGGGACGTCCTCGACTTCGACGACGTGCTCGTGCGCTTCGACCGGGTGATGGACTGGCTGGCCGGCGTGTATGTCAATGCCATGAACATCATTCATTACATGCACGACAAATACGCGTACGAACGCGTCGAGATGGCGCTGCACGATTACGCGCCCCTCCGGACCATGGCGTTCGGGATGGCCGGCCTGTCGGTCGTCGCCGACAGTCTCTCGGCGATCAAGTACGCGACCGTGCGTCCGGTGCGCGACAAAACCGGGCTCGTCACCGACTATCAGGTCGAAGGCACCTTCCCCTTCTTCGGGAACAACGACAACCGCGTCGATCACC
>JBKPRU010000045.1:0-24027 GCA_046734675.1 Acidobacteriota bacterium | reverse complement strand
AGCGACAACCGTCCGAAGTCGACGCCGTGGTGGGCGGGGAACCACCGATCTTCGCTGGCGACGATCGCGTCGAGAAGCGGCGAGCCCGCGAGCGCGGCGCACGGGATCGGCTCGTGCCGCGCGCGGCTGATCGATCCGCCTGGATCGTTGGTCAGCGTCAGCAGCGTTTCGGGTTCGATCACGGCTTCGCCGACCGAGTTGCCGTCGGCGGACGCCAGCCATGAGACCGCGCCGTCGTACCAGCCAATCATGACGTCGGGAATTTCCGCAAAGCGCGATCGGACGGTCAGCGATCCATTGTCGGTGGTGAAGCAGCCGCGGTCGGTGCAGCCCTGGTAATAGCCGATGCGCAGCAGATGATCGACGAGCGCGTCTTTCGACACGCGATCGCCTGGATGGAGCCGCATCGGCCGAGCGAGGACACGGACGTCACGTTCGCCGATGATCGGCGACGCCTTGAAACGCTCGACGCCGCGCGCGTAGATGCCGGCGACGGTGACGTCGGCGGCGGCGGACGACAGCAGGAACAGCGTCGCCGCCGCAACGATGGTGCGGTTGGGCCGTGGGCTCATGCCGCGCGCCGGCGATGATTCACGCGCGACAGGTCGAACAGCACCACGCCTTGTGCGGTCGCACGCCCACGCGCAGATGGAGGAGTGGGCACGGGCGCCGCGGCCACCGTCGGTTCCGCGGACGCGGCCGTCGCCGCGGCAGCCTCACGCGCCGCGCGAATGACGATGCGCGGTTGCGGCCACACCTTCGCGGCCATCATTTGAAGCACAGGCCCGGCGATCAGCATGGCCAGGAACGCCAGCGGGACCGTGTAGGGCAACGGCAGACCGAGCTTGCGATCTTCCGCCAGCAGGACGCCAAACGATCCGGCAGACGCCGCAAGGGACAGGATCCAGACGAAGAGGACGCGCTTCATTGGGCACCTTCGACAACGGAGAGGACCAGGGGTTCGCCATTGAGCTGCTGAAGCAGGGGAACGTTCTCGTCGACGCGCTGACCGGCGACCGTGGCGATGCCGTTCAAGCGGTAGGAGCCGAGCACGTCGGTCAGCGTGCGGACCGCTTCCTCGAGCAGCGGCGAGCAGTCGGTGAGCGTGTACTCCGACGGGAGCGCCACGCGGACGATGCCGCGGACCTGAAGGGGTTCGATGAGAATCGGCAGCGGCGTCGCTTCGCGACGGCCGAGCAACGCCTCGAGCGTGTCTCGGCTCCGCGAGCGCCATTGCATCACGCGAGTGGCGAGCGGGATCTTGCGTCCGCCGCGCCAGAGCGCCAGCATCGGGAGCACTTCGACCCAGAGCGCGGCGCCCCAGGCCGTGGTCGCGCGCCACGTGCGCTTGCGGGTGTCCTCGGCCAGCACGCTCTGGAGATCGAACGGCGGCGCTGAATAGGGCTCGTACGAGGGCAGCGCGGGCGGCTCCGGCAGGACGAGGAGCGCCGTCGCATGCACGTCCGCCAGATCGCGGAAGACGCGATCGACCTGCGCCTGCGCTTCCGGCGGCGGCGACGGCAGGTCGTGCGGAAGACGTAGCAGCGTGGGCAGGCGTTTGTCGAGCTCGCGCGTCGCGGTGAGCTTCCGCTGCAGCGCGCGAAGCTGGTCGGGCGACGCAACCGTCGCGTCGCGGCGCGCCGCCGCAAGATGACGCCGTTCCGCGTCGATGTCGCCCTGGAGCGTGTCGAGCTGCTTCCGCACGTCGCTGGTCAAGAGCAGCACGTAGCGCGACACCTTTTCGCTCTCGCCCGACCAGTGGACGCGCTTGCTCTGTTCGAGATCCTGTTTTGCGACTTCCGGCGCGATCCAGGAGAAGGTCGCGAGCGTTGCCATCGCGGTCGCGAGCAGGAAGAAGGGGAACCAGCAGAAGAGCAGTGCGAGCAGGCTTTGCCGCGGCTTGACGGCGTTGAGACGCTCGACCAGCAGCTTGTCGAGCATGAACGTTGCGCCGGCGACACCGCAGCCGAGCGCCAGCATCAGCAGTTCGCCCTGGCCGCGCAGCAACCGCGCGCCGGTCGTGACCGTCACGGCGCTGACGCCGGCGAGCAGCAGCGCCGGCACATCGGACAAGGTCAGTCGCGCATTCATCACGTCCTCGGGGTCGGAATCGATCGCCGTTGATGGCTGCCAGCCGGTTGCCGGCACGGGACACGGGCCAACGCGGGGCGGGATTGCTCCGCGTTCCCAGCGGCCGGCTCCTACGCGCGACAACCGGTTGACAATTGCGTTACCGCGGCGCCGCGAGATCCGCGACGGTGGTCGCGGGCGTGACGCCAAGCTCCGTTGCGACGTTGATGCCCCAGTTGAGATCACCGTCGGCGTACTTCTCCGCCACATGCAGCAGCGTGTCGGAGAGGTCGTAGATGCGGCTCGTGCCCGTCAGCATGCCGCGCACCTGGTGCCGCAGCGCCGCCCAGCCCATCTCCGCGCTTGGAAAGATCACCAGCCCGGTGTCTTTCCATGTCGGCAGATCGGCCGCCCCCAACGCCGGCTTTTTCAAGCCGCCGGGGTTGTTGAGGCGATAGGGCAGCGAGTGGCCCTCGTGATCGCCCGGAGCGTAGTAGCCCTCCGCGATCGCGACCGCTTCCGCCATCCGTGCGATGCGCCCCTCGAGCGTCGGGGACGAAGGCGCGGGCACCGCAGACTGACGATCTGCAACCGAGATGACCTGCCACCCGAGCATCGCGGTGAAGACGGTCGCGAGCACGGACAGCGATGTGCCTTCGGCGCGCATCAGCCCCGCCCTCCTGCACGCAGCCGTGCCCGGTCGAGTGCGTCTCTGAGGCCGAGGACCCCGGATCGCAACGTGGACGCCACGCGCGCGGCGTTGATGCCGATGAGCGGTGAGACGATGCCGTCCTGCAGCCGACGCTGTTGCAGCACCGTCAGGGGCGCGCGCTTCAGCGGACGCAACGGATGCGCGTGCGGTCGCCGCGCGCCCAGCGATGGACGTCGCGGCGGCGGCGGGCCGACGCGGGTGCCGTGCTTGCGTCGCCGCACCGTGACCTTTGCGATGTCACGCTCGAACGTCTCCACCGTCTTCTCGAGCTGCGCTTCAGCCTTCGCGAGCTCCACGGGGAGATCCGCCAGGCTGGCTTTTCGTTTCCAGAACGCCATGGCGTCGCGTCTCCTGGCGTCAGTAGCGGCGGATACCCGCGCGCATCAAGCCACTGCGGGTCGGCGACAGCATCCGGTCGCGGCGGGAGCAGAGCCACGAGAACAGGAGATGCGCGAGACCGATGAGCGCAGGAAGGAGCCCGACGAGGGCGCCGCGCAGCGCCGAGAAGGCGTCGGTGGCGTCAGCCGGCTGGAGCCGCTGGAAGCCGTACATCGTGCCGGAGATGCCGGCCGCGCCGAACAACCAGCGCAGGCCGCAGAGCAGGTGCTCGCGCGAGTCGGCTTTCGGCCGCGCGAACACGTCGCGGGCAACCCCCGCGTAGTGCAGCCCCTTCACCATCGCCGCCATGCGCTCACGGTGGAGCATCTGCCGCCGGCGGTTCAGGAAGTTCAGGGCAAAGAACCCGAGCACGATCGCGAAGATGCCCAGTCCGAGCGCGATGATGCTGTTGGTCAGCTGCGGGAGTCGCCCGGAGAGGAGATCCAAGACGAACTGGATGAGGCCCATGCGCCCTCCTTGTGCGCGTCGACGGCAAGTGACCAGGCCGGCCATTCGTTGCCGGCTGCCGTGCGCTGTTCGCAGGAATAGCGCTACCTGGCGGGTAGCGGGCCGCTACTTCCGGGGTAGCGGGTGAGGAAGATCGATCTGCCAGTCGTCGCTCCCGTTGTACGAGAGCCACAACCCTTTGTGAACAGAGGACGAAAGATGATGAGCGAGCGGCGCGAGCGCGGCGACTGCCTCGATACGGGCGATCGCTTCTGTAATCGCCTTGCTGACCGCCTTCCGCGCCTTTTCCCCCTCGTTCGTGAAGGCGGCGCGTCTGCCACGGCGGCCGCTACCCGCGCGGGTCACCTCGTCGCTGATCCGCTCGTACTCGGCGTCCAGCGCGGCCGCGCGGTCGATGTCGCCAACCGAGCACGCGCGGTCGCGGGCGGTGGCGATCTCCTCCAGGCGCGACAGCAGCTGCGTCTTCGCATTCGCGTCCAGCACGAAGTCGCGCGTGGGCAGCTCGATCGGCCCGTGCTCGCGCCCGGTGGCGGCCGCGGCGAGTTCGACGGCGTGCATCGGACCCGCGGGTGGCCGGGCGTCCCGGATCAGGATCGCGATGTAGCGCAAGCCACGACAGTCCTCGATCATGGCGACCCGATCGTCATGGCGCACCTCCCAGAACTCACCCCGATGCCGGAGCGCGTTGGCCGGCTCGATCGCCGGTGCCGGCGGCGCGATCGGCGCCGGTGGCAGCGCGGCGACAGCTGGTAGCGCAGGTGCCGCCGGCAGCGCAGGTGCCGCGGGTGGCGCGGGTAGCGCGCGCGCCCGAGCGCGCGCACGAGGCGCCGCCGATGCCTTCGTAGTGGACGGTGGTGTAATCGAGGGCCGCTGCACATCGGGCCGCGCCTCGGCCAGCCGTTTCCCAACGGTCGGCGGAAGCCCGGGGCGCAGCTTCCGAAACGCGAGCGACCGGGGACGAGCCGTATGCCGGGGTTCCGGAGCGCCAGGCGGCGATCCGCGCCGGCGGCGTCCATCCTTGGGTTTCACGACACCGATATAACACGGGAGCGGCGGCGGGCGCATCGTCCTCCGCCCTGTGCCTGCGCGACGTGCAAAGTGTTATGGTGCCGCGTGCAAGCTGCACGGCGCCGCATCCGGTGATCGCGCGCCTTGGACGGAGGAGACTGACGTCTATGCTGAAGCGCTTCGAGCCGACCGCCTACGCGCTCTTTCGCATCGTTGCCGGCCTGCTGTTCATGTTCCACGGTCTGCAGAAACTTCTGGGCGTGTTCGGCGGCCACCGGGTCGCGCTCGCGTCGCTCCCGGGGATGGCCGGGATCATCGAGCTGGTGGGCGGCGTGCTGGTGATGATTGGGCTCGCCACCTCGCCGGCCGCATTCATCTGCAGCGGAGAGATGGCGGCTGCCTACTTCATGGCGCACCAGCCGCGGGGCGGATGGCCGATTCAGAACCAGGGGGAGCTGGCAGCGCTGTACTGCTTCGTCTTCCTCTTCATCGCGACCCGCGGCGGCGGAGCGCTAAGCGTCGATCGCCGCTGACCACCGTGCCAGGTGTAGGCCGGGTCTTCAGACCCGCCGACAGGTAGCTGCCATACGTGCGCGCCTCAGGGAGGCGGGTCTGAAGACCCGCCCCACGTGTGACGGTACTCAGCGTCACTAGCTGCCTACTGCACCCGCAGCTGTCCCTTCATCGTCGGATGGAAGATGCACGTGTAGCTGAAGTCTCCCTTCACCTTGGGCGTGAACTTCCACGTGGCCCCGGCCGCAATCGCCTCCGAGTTGAACTTCGCCTCGGCAGACGAGGCGGTGTGGGGGAACAGATCCTTGTTCACCCACTCGATCGTGTCGCCGGCCTTCACGGTGATCGTGGCGGGCTGATACTGCGTCGCTTCCATCACCACCGTGTGCGTCCGGCGCTTCGCGGGCGGCGTGGCGCCCACGTCCTGGCCGGCGCTGACGGTCAGCACGGCCAGGACGAGGCCCACGATCACACGACGCGCACCGACGCGGCGGATCGCCGACGACGCGGTCACTTCGATGTCCCGAGGGAGGACTGGACCTGCTTCGCGTGTTCGAGGTGTGCCACGAACGCCGGACGCACCTTCACGAGCAGCGCCTTCAGCTCCGCGTTCTGCGCGCTGGGGATCAGGGTCTTGTCGACCGCGTCGAGGACCTGCTGGTGATACGCGACCTCGTGATCGACGTAGGCCTTGTCGAACGCCGCGCCCTTGAGCTTCTTCAGGTTCGCCAGATTCTCGTCGCCACCCTTCTTGATGCTCTGGGCGGTCGGATTGTCTTCCGGCTTCACCTTCAATTTCGTCACGAGCTCGGTCGCCGACTTGTTGACGCCGGTATGGTCCGTGACCATCAGCTGACCGAACTTCTTGACTTCAGGATTCGTCGCCTTGCTGCTCGCCAGCTTGCCCGCGTCGATGTCGACCTGGTTCGCGGTCACGACAATCGAGGCGATCTGCGCGTCGTTGATGTTCTGGGCGGACACGATGCCGGCCGACATGAACAGCGCGCCGGCGACGATGATGGCAGAACGTTTCATTACACTCTCCAGTCTGGAAGGGACGTTGGTTATGGCGTCCCGATCTATGGATTTGATGCACCGGGCCCGGGCTGCGTTCCCGGGTGCTGCCTGGATTACGCGGGGAATGGAAAAATGGATTTCTGAGAACGCCGGGGTCTGACCTTCGACAAGCTCAGGTCACCCCGAGCTACGTCGAGGGGTAAAGACACGGCCTGCGTGGAACCAACAGGTGTAGGGTGGGTCTTTTGACCCGCCATCAGGTTCCGTCTTCTGTCTTCCGCCTTCCGTCTTGTTATGCCGCCGGCGGCGGGTCCGACTGGGCGCGCGCCAGGACAGTGGCGACGATGCGGTCGCAGCGCTCGCCGGCAAAGCCGAAGATATTGGCGGTCGCCGCATCGAGCTCGCGCTCGAGCGACTGACGCAGCAGCGCGCGGGCGCGGAACAGCCGCGTGCGCACCGTTGTCTCCGGGATGCCCAGACAGGTGGCGGTCTCCTCGACCGTCATGTCCTCCACTTCGCGCATGATGAACACCGTGCGGAAGGCGACGGGCAGTTCGTCGATGCGCCGTTCGAGGATGCGGCGCACTTGGCCGCGGAGCGTTGCGTTCGACGGCGATTCGGTGCGCTTGTCGGCCACGGCTTCGATCTCCTGGGGGTCGTCGGTTGCCGCCGATTCGCCGGGGCGCGTGAACGGCACCACCACGCGGTCGCGCTTCTGCCGCCGAAGCCGCATGAGCGAATGGTTGATGACGATGCGGGTGAGCCAGGTGCTGACGCGTGCGTCGCCGCGGAACTCGTTCATCCGGCGGTACGCCGTGAGGTACGCGTCCTGCAGCGCCTCCTCCGCCTCCGCGTCGTCCTTGAGGATAGCGCGGGCGACGCGGAACAGGCGCCCGTTGTAGCGGCGCATCATCGCTTCGAAGGCCGCGTGATCGCCGCGCGCGGTCCGGGCGACGAGTTCGGTGTCGTCGAGGTTCGCGATGGCGTCTGGCCTGGCGTGCTGGCTCGTCATGGCTCACTCCATTGGATGCAGGCGGGGGCCGGCGCGTTCCCGGCCGGCGCCTCCACATTAATAATGTAGTGGGAACGGAGCGCCGGCCCTGGGCATCAAATCGATGCCCCATCGGTCGAGGCGCCGAACGGCAGGGTTCGCGCTACGATCGGGAACAGGCCGCCCGGCCGGTGGGGCGGTCCGAGCGAGGCAAAGGCGATGCTGCGACGAGCCCTTCGGCTGGTGATTGGCATCCTGGCGCTGGTCGGCGCCGCAACACTCGTGGGCGCGGCATGGTTCGCGTCGCAGGGCATCAGCGCCCGCCCCGAGCCGAGCCGGACGGAAGCGGCGGCGGCCCGCCGACTACGATCGATTGCTATACCCGCGCATGCGCGCGACGAGCGGAATCCGGTCCCGGCGTCCGCCGAGACCATCCGCGCCGGCATGGAGCATTTCGCGGATCACTGCGCGATCTGCCATGCGAACGACGGCAGCGGCGACACGGAAGTGGGCAAAGGGCTCTACCCGCGTGCGCCGGATATGCGCCAGGCGGAGACGCAGCAGCTCACCGACGGCGAGCTGTACTACATCATCGAGAACGGCGTGCGCCTGACCGGCATGCCCGCGTGGGGCGGCGGGTCGGAGCACGACGCGCAGGACAACTGGCGGCTCGTGCACTTCATTCGCCACCTCCCGAAGCTCACGGACAAGGAGCGCGAGGAGATGAAGGCAATGAACCCGAAGTCGCCAGAGGAATTTCAACAGGAACAGGACGAGCGGCGGTTCCTCGAAGGGGAGTCGAAGCCGAACGCGGCGCCCGCGCCGCATACACATAGTCACGGTCGAGGGGAAGCGAAATGAAGAGGCTGATAGTTGGATTCACGTTTGTGATCGCGCTGATGGCGTCGCCCGCCCTCGCGCACGAGGGACATACGCACCGCGTCATGGGCACGGTCTCGGCGGTGCACGGGCAGGAGCTCGAAGTGCAGGCGACGACCGGCAAGACCGCGGTGGTCGTGGTGAACGCGAAGACGAAAATTGTACGCGGCGACGCGAGCGAGACTGTCGCCGGAATCAAGAGCGGCGACCGCGTCGTCGTGACCGGAACCAACAGCAAGGACGCGTCGGGCCGGGAACGTCTGACGGCGACTGAAGTCAAGCTGGGACGCTCCTCCGACGCTACCCGGAAGGAGAATTGACAATTCGGGCGCGGCAGTGTTCTTTATCGCGTGCTGAGGTGAAGCATGTCCCGCCCGCTGCACGCGTCCGGAGCCATCACCCGCGCTGACACGCACGTCGCCACCACGCCGGTCGATCGCTGGCTTGCCGGGAAGCTGCAGCGGTCACTCGCCCCGTCCGGCGTCGGCGTGCAACTCTGGGACGGCACGTCGTTGCTGCCCGCGGGCGCCCACATCGGCGATCTGTTGATCCACGATCGCCGGGCGCTCGTCGCGCTCCTCCTCAACCCCGATCTGCAGTACGGCGAGATGTACAGCGCCGGCCGTATCGAGGTGCGCGGCGACTTCCCGCGCGTCGTCGAGGCGATCTCGCGGTTGGCGCTCGACGCGCCGCTGTCGTGGCGCGAGCGCCTGGCGCTCTGGACGGCCAGGCCGAACGCGCTCCTCCGCGCGCGCCGCAACATCCATCATCACTACGACCTCGGGAACGACTTCTACCGGCTGTGGCTGGACCGGGAGATGATCTATACCTGCGCGTATTATCCAACGCCGGACGCGGCGCTCGAGGAGGCGCAGCTCGCGAAAATGGATCTCGTCTGCCGCAAGCTGCGGCTGACGCCTGGCGACACCGTCGTCGAGGCCGGATGCGGCTGGGGCGCGCTGGCGCTGCACATGGCCCGCGCGTATGGCGCCCGTGTCAAGGCGTTCAACATCTCGACGGAGCAGATCGCGTTCGCGCGCGAGCGCGCGCGGCGCGAGGGCCTCGACGATCGCGTCGAGTTCATTCAGGACGACTATCGGAACGTCTCAGGGCGCTTCGACGTGTTCGTCTCGGTCGGCATGCTCGAGCATGTCGGCCGGCGCAACTACGCGTCGCTTGCCGCGATCCTGCGCCGGGTGCTCGATCGTCCGAACGGCCGCGGCTTGCTGCACTTCATCGGGCGGGATCTCCCGCGGCCGCTCAACGCGTGGACGCGGCACCGGATCTTCCCAGGCGCGTATGCGCCGGCGCTTGGTGAAGTCATCGCACACGTGCTCGAGCCGGCGCGGCTGTCGGTGCTCGACGTCGAGAACCTGCGCCTCCATTACGCGCGGACGCTTCGTCACTGGCGCGAGCGCTACACGACCGCCGAGTCCGAGGTCCGTTCGATGTTCGACGAGGCGTTCTGCCGCGCGTGGCGGTTGTATCTGACCGCGTCGGAGGTGGCGTTCGCGCTCGGCTTCCTGCAGTTGTTCCAGATTCTGTTCGTCCCCTCGTCCGCCGACACGATTCGCTGGACGCGCGCCGAGTTGTACGCGCCGCCCGCGGGCGCGCCCGATGCGGCACGCTGAGGTCGTCATCGTCGGCGGTGGGCCGGGCGGGTCGACGTGCGCCCGGGTGCTGGCCGCTGCCGGGGCATCCGTGCTGGTCGTCGATCGCGCACGCTTTCCCCGCGACAAGGTCTGCGCCGGCTGGATCACCCCGCGTGTCGTCGAGGCGCTTGCCCTCGATCCTCTCGAATACCGCGCGGCCGGCCTCGTCATGCAGGACGTCACGGGCTTTCGCACGAGCGTCCTGCCGGTCCGTCATCACGTCGCGACGCACTACGACGCCATCGTGAGCTACGCGATTCGCCGCTGCGAGTTCGACGCGTTCCTGCTGCGCCGCTCCGGCGCGGACGTCATGGAAGGCGTCGGCGTCGAGACGGTGCGGCGCGAAGGCGATCGATGGATCCTGAATGACGACGTGGCCGCACAGGTGCTGGTCGGCGCGGGCGGACAGTTCTGCCCGGTTGCCCGTCACCTGAACCCGCCGTCACGAGAGGGACTGGTCGTCGCCAAAGAGATCGAGCTGCCGCTCGGCGATGTGCGGTGCGACATCGATGGCCGCGAGCCCGAGTTGTACTTCTGCCGCGATCTCGACGGCTACGGCTGGTGCGTGCGGAAGGGGAACTATCTGAACGTCGGCTTCGGGCGGCGCTCGTCGCGTGATTTCCTCACGCACGTCCGCGAGTTCGCGGAGTGGCTGCGCGTTTCGCGCGGCGTGCCAGCCCGCGCGCTGGACTGGGCCGCCTGGCGCGGGCATGCCTATCGGCTGCGCGGCGTCACGCCGCGGGTCGCCGCGGAAGACGTGCTGCTCGTCGGCGACGCGGCAGGGCTCGCGTGGCCGGAAAGCGGCGAAGGGATCGCGCCGGCGGTCGAGTCCGGGCTCGCCGCGGCGCTGCTGATTCTCGCCGGCGGCGGGCGCGTGCGCGAAGGCGACGCGCATCTCTACGCACAGTCGATCACGGCCGCCGAAAAGCCGGGGCTGACGCTGCCGGCGCCGCTCGCGCGCACTCTGCTTCGCGTACCGGCCGTCGCACGCTATGCGCTCGACCGCTGGTTCCTTCGCACCGCCGACACCCGCCCGCACGCCCGCGCCGCGTGATCTCGCCGCCTCGACGACCGCCACCTTGTAATAAAGTAGGCAGTCGCGTGAGGAGGAGACCCCAGACATGCACAGACCTGTGAGCGCCTGGACGGCCGCGGCGGCGATCGTCCTGGCCGGCTCGATATTCGTCACCGCGCAGGAACCGCGTCCGCAGCCACCGCAGCCACCGGCGGGCGGGAGAGGCGGCGCGCCCGGCACGCTGCAGCAGCCGCGCGTCAACGCCGGCGCGTCCGACAAACCGGGCGTCGATCCGGTTGCCGCCGCCGAAGGCAAGAAGATTTGGGCGGCCGAGTGCATCAACTGCCACGGCGCCAACGCCCGGGGGAGCGACAACGGTCCGAACCTGGTGCGCTCGCTCGTCGTGCTGCGCGATCGCTTCGGCAGCACGCTCGGCCCGTTCCTGAAGAAGGGACACAAGATGCAGAGCGGACGCTCGACCACGGCGCTGACCGACGACCAGGTGCTGATGCTCGCGCACTTCCTGCGGGACAAGGTGAACGACACGCTTCGCGGGTCGTCGGACTTCGAGGTCAAGAACATCCTGACGGGCGACGCGAAGGCGGGCGAAACGTACTTCAACGGAGAAGGGAAGTGCGCAAGCTGTCATTCGCCGGCCGGCGACCTGAAGGGTATCGGCACCAAGTACGAGCCAGTCGACATCCAGCAGCGGTTCCTCTTCCCGAGGAACGCCGGACCGGGTGGCGGACGCGGCGGCCGAGGCCGCGCGAGCGGTCCTGCGCCGTCGCCTGCGACCGCGATCACCGTGACCGTGACACCGCCTGATGGTCAGCCGGTCAGCGGCGTGCTGCTCGCGCTCGACGATTTCAACGTATCGCTTCGCGATGGCTCCGGCTACTACCGGACGTTCGCGCGGACGCGCGACCTCAAGGTCACGACCAACGATCCGCTCGCGGCGCATCGCACGCTGCTCGACAGCATCAGCGACAAGAACATCCACGACCTGGTGGCTTACCTGGAGACATTGAAATGAGGCGTGTCCTTTCTCTCGCCGTCGCGATCGCCGGAGCGGCGGTGCTCACTGCCGGCGCGCAGGGCATCATCGGGCTCGATCCCGCCCGCCTGCTGAAGCCGGGTACGGATACGTGGCCGATGTACAACGGCGACTACTCCGGCCGCCGCTTCAGCACGCTGAAGAAGATCACCGCCGACAACGTCGGGTCGCTGAGTCTTGCGTGGGTGTATCGATTGAACGCCGGCGGCGTCCAGGGGAGCGTCGGCACGATCAAGGGCACGCCGGTCGTGGTCAATGGCGTCGCCTACGTGACGTCGCCCGATCACGTGTGGGCGCTCGACGCGCGCACCGGCCGCGAGATGTGGCACTTCGGCTGGCAGTCGAAGGGGGGCACGCACATCGGCAACCGCGGCGTCGCCATGCTTGGCGAGACGCTCTTTTTCGAGACGCCGGACTGCCATCTCGTCGCGCTGAACGCAAAGGACGGCACGGAGAAGTGGCGGAAGGAGATCTGCGACCTGGATCTCTTCTACTACGGCTCGGTCGCACCGACGATCATCAACAACAAGGTGATCGCGGGCGTGAGCGGCGACGATCTCGACATCCCCGGCTACGTGCAGGCGCACGATCCCAACACCGGCGAGATGCTGTGGCGCTGGTACGTCGTCCCGCAGGAACAGGATGATCCGGGCGTCGACAGCTGGCCGAATCTCGAGATGGCGAAGCACGGCGGCGGGATGACGTGGCAGCCGGTCACCTACGATCCGGATCTGAATCTGATGTACGTGACGACCGGCAATCCGCAGCCGGTCATCGCCCACAAGAACCGCGCCGGCGACAACCTCTACACGGCGTCGATCGTGGCCTTGAACCCGGACACCGGGAAGATGGCGTGGGCGTTCCAGTCGTCGCCGCACGACACGCACGACTGGGATTCGACGCAGACAGCCGTCATCTTCGACGGCGAGATCAACGGCCAACCACGGAAGTTGATCGCGCAGGCGGCGCGCAACGGCCACTTCTTCGTCCTCGATCGCACGAACGGCAAGGCGCTGGTCTCGAGCGAGTTCGTGAAGACGAACTGGGCGCTCGGCTACAACGACAAGGGGCAGCCGATCCCCAATCCGGCAAAGCATCCGCAGATCGACGGGGCGCTGGTGACGCCGAACCAGGGCGGCGCGGCGAACTGGCCGCCGCCGACCTTCAGCCCGGACACGGGCCTCTTCTACGTCAACGCGAACCGCGCGTTCAGCGTGTATTACATCTACGACCCGAGCGACAACCCGCAGGGCTGGGGCGGCACGGATCGCGGCGGCTGGGGAGAGTCGATGCTGCAGGCGATCGACTACAAGACCGGGAAGATTCGCTGGAGCCACAAGTGGGAAGGAGGATCGCGCGCCGGTCTCCTCAGCACCGCCGGCAACCTGATCTTCAGCGGCGGCGCGTCGACCGACATCGTCGCGCTGAACGCCACGACCGGCGAGGCGCTGTGGCACGCCGGCCTCAACGCCTCGGTCAGTAACGCGCCGATCACCTATGAGATGGACGGCAAGCAGTACGTCGTTGCCGGCGCCGCCGACATGCTGTGGGCGTTCGTGATGAACAAGTAGGACTGTCCCGGAGGTGCGCGGTAGGCGCACCCTTAGTTGGGCCTACACCCGAAGGCGCCTCTAAAGAGGCGCCCTACCGTGGAATCGACCGCAGGCGATCAAACAAAACGAGAGGGCCAGGATGCGAAATGGACGCAACACGCTCGTCGCGGCTGCCGTGATGATCGCAGCGGGACTCAGTGCCCCGCTCGTATCCTCGCGCCAGTCGCCGCCGGCGGCCGCCGACCAGGACAAGAAGGACTGGATCCAGCTGTTCAACGGCAAGGACCTCGATGGCTGGGTGCCGAAGGTCCGCGGGTACCCCGCTGGTGAGAACTACAACGACACGTGGAGCGTGAAGAACGGCCTGCTCACCGTCTCGTACGACAAGTACAAGCAATTCGACAACAAGTTCGGCCACCTGTTCTACACGAAGCAGAAGTTCTCCTACTACCGCATTGCCGCCGAATACCGCTTCGTTGGCGAGCAGGTGCCGGGCGGGCCGGACTGGGCGTATCGCAACAACGGCCTGATGCTCCACAGCCAGAGCGTCGAGTCGATGGGGAAGGATCAGGACTTTCCGATCTCCGTGGAGCTGCAGCTGCTCGGCGGACGTCCGACCGGCGAACGCTCGACGGCGAACGTCTGCACGCCGGGATCGGAGATCTTCATGAACGGCGCGATGGTGAAGGCGCACTGCACGAACTCGACGTCGCCGACCTTCCGCGGCGATCAATGGGTCCACGTCGAAGCGGAGGTGCGGGGCGCCGAGCACATCACCCACTTCGTCGAAGGGCAGAAGGTGCTCGAGTACGACAACGTCCAGATCGGCGGAGGAGCGGTCAGCGCCTACGACCCGGCGGTCAAGAAAGACGGCGCGCCGCTCGGCGAGGGTTACATCACGATTCAGGCGGAGAGCCATCCGACCGAGTTCCGGAAAATCGAAGTCCTGAACCTCTCGGGCTGCATGGATCCGAAGGCCGCGAACTACAAGGCGTACTACATCCATCGCGACGACTCGGCATGTAAGCGGTAGGCATCGAAACTGCTGGACGGGTTGCGGCAGGGCGCCGCGTGCAGGCGGCGCCTCGGGCGGCTGCGAAAACGTGCGGGTAGGGCGCACCTTTAGGTGCGCCGCGCGATGCCTTCTCTCTGAATGCCCGGGCGCCTGGACGGTTGGGCGCCCCGGCCCGCCTCTTGCGAGACGTCCGCTTCATGGCGCGCCCGCTGCGAATTCCCGGCTTCGGCTACACGGGCGCACAACGGTATTCCGTCACGATCTGTGCGCACGAACGCCGACCACACTTCGACAACGGCGACTCTGCCCGACTGGTGATTGCGCAGTTCCTCCAATCAGCACTCCAGAACGACATCGCGATTCTCGCGTACTGCATCATGCCGGAGCATATGCACATGGTGGTCGAGGGAACGACTGACCACGCAGGACTGCTGCCGTTCGTGAGAAGCGCCAAACAGCGCTCCGGGTTCCTGTTCAAGCAGCGGAACGGGGCGCGACTTTGGCAGAAGGGCTATTTCGAACACGTCCTCCGTAGCGATGAACGGACAGTCAATGCGATCAAGTACGTCGTCCAGAATCCGCTACGCCGGCAACTGGTCGAGGATGTCCGCGACTACCCGTACTGGGGATCAACCGTGTACATGCGCGAGCAGATCCTCGACTTCATCGGGTCTGTCGCTGACTCTGGAGCAACGCACGAAGGTTCGTACGCTGAGCGGCCCATCTAAGATCTGCCGGACTTTCGAGATCGAGTGGCGCATCTAAAGATGCGTCCTACCGCACGCACCCGAGTGGCGCATCTAAAGATGCGCCCTATCGCACGCACCCCGAGTGGCGCATCTTTTAAAGTGCGAGTTCGCGGTAGGGCGCACCTTTAGGTGCGCCTCCACGAGTGGCGCATCTGAAGATGCGCCCTACCGTCAGATTACAAAGAACACCGCGGCGATCAGGGTAGGGACCGCCGCCCCGGCCAGCAGGTTGATCGGTGACACGGTCCCGCCGAAGCAGTCCGCCAGCAGCGACTGACCGGCGGGATTGGGCGCGTTCGCAATCACGGTCAGGCCTCCTCCGGTCACCGCCCCCGCGACGATCGCGTAGCGCAGCGGTTCACTCAGGTTCGGCACCAGCGTTGCGAGATACGTGATCAGCGCGTTGTCGTTGAAGCTGGTGAGAAACGTCGCGCTGAGGAACAGCGGCACGTCGGTCAATCGGTGCAGGACCGGCGCGATCCACCAGCTTTGCAGCCCGCCGTGAATCACCAGCCCGCCGAGAAAGAATCCGACGAGAAGCGGCCCCCGCAGTTCCAGGCGGCTCTGATACGGCGCCGTCGCCCGCGCGAATCCGAGAAAGAACAAAAACCCGCCGAGGAAGAGCGCCGGGTAGTGCGAGTTGAGCACCGTCCATCCGATGAACAGGAGATGGCTGATCGTGACCCACGCCGGGACGGCGACGAGCGCCGGCGTTCCGGCGGCGACCGCTTCGTCCGGCTGCTCGATATCGATCTGCGCGGGCCGCGCGCCGAGCGCCACCAGTTCCTTCCGGAAGATCACGTAGTACACCGCCGTCGACGCGACGACCGCGGCCACGGCGCGCCAGCCGAAGTGCGTCAGCATGAACGCGGTGTCCCAGTCCCAGGGGCGCGCGACCATCAGCACCGGCGGCGCCGCGAAATGGGTGAGCGTGCCCCCGACCGAGATGTTCACGAACAGTAATCCCAGCGTCGCGTACTTGAGAGTGGTGCTCGGCTCCAGATCGTAGAACTGACGCGCCAGCAGCAGCGCCGAGATGGTCATCGCGGCCGGCTCCGTGATCAATGACCCGAGCAGCGGGCCAACGGTCAGGATCGCGATCCACCAGGCCGCGGGCGTGCAGCCACCGACATTCGCGATCCGACGCAGCGCCCCTTCCGCAAAGCGGACGACCGGCCGCGTCGACGCGAGCGCCATGATCACCACCACGAACATGGCTTCGGTGTAATTCACGCCCGCGTTCAAGTAGGCGGTCGCTACGGGCCATCCCTTGCCGACCGCGATCGCGCTCATCAGCACGACCGCCCACAACCCGAACACGACCTCGACCTCGCCGAAGAAGTGCAGGACCTCGGCGGCGACGCTCGGCAGCGGCTCGCGGCCGCGCGCGCGCGCCCGCTCGTCGTGACGACGCTGGACGATGTGCGACAGGCCGATGAAGCGTGCGGCCGCGAACGTGTGCACGATCGCCAACAGGAAGATCGCGGTGGCGACCGCATTGAACGGCTCGACCTGGATTCGCGTCCCGAGCACGTGCAGCAGCGGCTCGCCCGGGGCGACCGCGGGATAGGCCTCGAGTGGGACTGGAAAGGGTGTAGCGGACGAGGGTGCCGTCATGCGCTCGGGCCGGATCATCACAGGGCGGTGACCCGGCCCGATGATTCGGCTATCGAATGGCTACGTTATCAAATACCGCCGTGGCCGTGTTCATGGTGTCGTGGCTGACGACGGCAAGGCCGGCGTAAACGGTCGTGTCGAACGGAATCGTGTCGCTCCCGACGAGCGTCCACGTGAGCCCGTCGAGCGACGAGTAGACGTTCACCAGCGCACCCGCACGCTCGAGCATCACCCACGATGGCGGCTTGGCAACCGGGCCTGGCGTCGACACGGTCGCGCCGCCTGCCGCGCCGCGCCGCTGGAATGTCGTGGCGCCAGTCGGCGCCACGCCGATGAACGCCTGCGACGACCGCGGGTCCAGCGACTGGCGGATCATCAGACCCGCCTTCGTCAGCGACGAGATGTTCTGCAGCTTGCGCACGCGCGCGACGAGAACGGCGTCGCCAGTGAGCGCGCGCCAGGCAAACTGGCACGCGTCGGCGGTCCCGCCGATGTCCTTGCCGGCGCCTTTGAGCGTGTACGACATCGTGGCGGCGTCGAACGCCGTCGCGCCGGTGAAGCCCACGTTGCCGACGTCTGCCGCGGTCCATCCATCCGGCAGCGACGGCAAAATCGGTGGAGCGGCGGCTGGTACCGGCGTACCTGGCGTCACCGCGATCGAATCGAACACGCTTGTCGACGACGCGGTGACCAGCGCGCTGGTCGCGCCGAGGCCGACGAGCACGGTCGCAGGCATGACGACGACGTCAGTGCCCGCGAACGTCCAAGACTGCCCGTCGGTCGACAGATACGTCGTCAGGGTGTCGCCGGTGCGATCGAGTCGGATCCATCGCGGAGCCGCCGGCGTCCCCGCGGTCGTCACGGTCGCGAACGTGGCCGCGCCGGTGCCGCGACGCCGTTGGAACCCGTAGCTGGTGTTGCCGGTCACGTAGGAGAAGCCATTCGCCGCGCCGGGGGCCAGCGACTCGCGAATCATCACGCCGGCGCGCGCCCACGTCGCGGCCTTCTGCACCGACGCGACGTGCGCGACGATCGATCCGTCGCCGGTGAGCGGCTGAAACGCGTAGTAGATGCCGTCGGCAGATCCCCACGCGTCGCCACCGCCCGCGACCATCGTCACGGTTCCCGTGGCCGGATCGGCTGACGCGAACCCGTTGATGCCGACCACGCCGATGTCCTGGCTGCGCCACGGGTCCAGCAACGGCGTGCGCAACGCCGGCGCCCGTCCGCTGACTGTGCTCGCAAGCTGCGTCAGATCGAACTTCCGCACTCCCGGCGAGAGGCGCACGTAGCGATCGGGGCTCAGTACGATCTGATCGATGATCGCGCCGTCCGCACGCTGCTGGACGCGCAGCGTGTGCGGGCCGCTCGCGGCAAAGTAGATGTCCGCCCCGAAGGTCGCGCCGGAGTTGTCGGTCCACCCCCACCCGCTGAGCGCGCCGGAGGGATCAGTCAGCAGCAGCTCGAGCCCTGTCGCGCTCCCGATGCGATAGGTGGGCGTGCCGAATGAATCGACGGAGTCGTTGAACTGCACGCCGACGGAGTTGTTCGACAGCGAGTTCGACTGTGCGCGCATGCGGATCCAGATGTGATACGGCACGCCGATCAACGCGTCGAACGTTGCCTCGAAGTAGTTCGCTGGCGCCCCGAGCGGAGGCGAGATCTTCGCATTGCCCTTATCCGCGTTCCAGAGCGCTACGCCGCCAGCCGCCGTCGGATCCGCAATCGCCGCCCACCGTCCCGCGATCGCCGTCGCCTGCACGTCGGCCGCCCAGATCACCTGCGTGGTCGCGCCGGTCGGGGGCGGTGGTGGCGTAGGCGGGATCCCCTTGGTCGTGAAGCTCGAGATCGGTCCCCTCGCGGTCAGGCCCGCCATCGTACGCGAGACGATTCGCCAGTAGTAGGTCGTGCCGGGCTGCAGGGCCGGCAGCGTGATGGAGAGCGTGTTCTTCGTCGCGACGTCGCTCGGCCCGAGGTGGAGATTCGCCTGGAAGAGCGGCGGGTTCGGATCGACGCCGAAGTAGACGTCGTAGAAATGGGCGTAGAAGCCGGGATTCCATTTCACCTTCAACCCGGTCGTCGACTGATTGATCGCCAGGTTTGCCGGACTCGTGTTGATCGGCTTGTCGGGCGGCAACGGAACGAAATCTGTAGTCTCGTCCGAGTTCACCGGGTTCTGCTTGCCGATGCACTCGTCCGGCAGGGCCACGGCCCACGGCCCCGAGCACCACTTCCGCTCGAACATCGCCGCGAACCAGTCGAAGATCCACGGCTTGACCGTGAAGTAGTTGTGCTCCTGCTGTTTGTTGTCGGACGGCGAGGTGAAGTTCGACGAGCCGAAGATCGACATTCCCTGGCTGTAGAACATGACGAGCTTCTGATGGTTCAGCCCCTGGTGCGCGCGCACGCGAAACTGAACGCCGTTCGCCCACAGCTTGTCGAGGTTGTACGACACCCATTGCCGCTTGGGGACGCGGTACTCGTCCAGATCCGTGATGAGGCGCACCGGAACACCGCGCTGGACCGTCGAGATGATCGCGTTGGTCTCACGCTCGTCGGTGATGCGGAACATGATGATGTCGACGCGGTGTTTCTCCTTCGCGTACTTTCCGAGCACCCGGTTCGCATAGCTTTCCTGCTGCGGAAAGTTCAGCTCCGGATCCTTGGTGAAGATTGAATAGACCCGCGTGGGCGGCGCCACGATGTTCGCGTAGTCCGCGTAGTTGGCCGTGTCGACCCAGAGGTCGTCGTACTTGGTCTTGAAGCTGTTGACAACCGACGGCTCGTCGGTGAAGTAGATCGCCTCGTCCTCGAAGTTGACGTATGGCGCCTCGGGGACGAACGCGGTCGAACTGTAATTGGCGCCGCTGAATTCCACGGTGTTCTGGCCGAGGAACAGCATCGTCTTCCAGTGAAGGATGTCGCCGTTGCTGAGCGCGCGCTGTCGGATTGGAATCCCGGCGGCGACCAGCGTCTGCACGATCTCGGCGTTGACCGGATGCGTGCCGCCCAACGCCGGATTCGCGCGCTGATCGAAGATGACGCGAACCGGCACGCCGGCCTGCCAGCGCTTGATGATCTCCGCGGAGATCCGCGCGTCTTCCATGAACCAGAAGGCGACGTCGATCCCGTATTGCTCGTTGCGAATCAGGGTCAGCAGCGGTGCGCGGCAGTCCTGATACGAGGCATCGCACAGCCACTCGGAGGCCCCCGCCGTCGCAGGAGCGAGCGTTGCCCACACGGTCAGCGCTGCCAGCGCTGCCACTCGCCATCGGCGGATCATGTCCATACGTGCGCGGCCCTCCTCGTGCCGCGGATGGCCCAACCGTATTGCGCCCGCCGTGCCATGGCGGGGGGCGCGGATTCATGGCTGCTCCCGCGCAAATTGCTGAGACAATCGTGGGGCGGGATTCCCGCGCGTCGTCACGCTCTATCGGAAGGAATAGGAAGGCTCGACGGCCGATGTCAGCGCCATCCGGAACGATCGGGGAAACAATTTCCTACGCGCGCTTGTTCGGGGCGACGCACGTCAGCGCGCGCCCGTGGTGGATGTGCTATGCAGGGGCGATTGTCGCCGTCGGCGCGGCCAGCCTGACCACGTTTCTCCTGCGTGAGTGGATGGGCCCGAGCGTCTCGCTGTTGTTCTTTCCCGCGGTGATCGGCATCGCCGTTTATGGCGGCTACGGACCCGCGCTTTTCGCGACCGTCCTCTCGACGGCATCGCTCGCGTTCTTTTTCGTTGCGCCGACCTATTCGTTCGACATCGGCACGGACGACTTAATCCGTCTGGCGGTCTTCACGGCGGTCGCGCTTGGTACGGCGTCCCTCAGTTCCGCGCGCCGTGTCGCCGAGGCCGCCCAGCGGCGCGCGCTCCTGGAGCTCCAGGGAGCGGTCAACACTTTGCGGAAGGTCAGCGGCTGGCCCGTCTTCGTGGACGCGGAGCTGGCGGCCGGCGCGCGCAAGGTCCTCGAGCACGCGGTCAGCGTCGTCGGCTGCGAGCGCGCGGTCGCGGTGTGGGAACCGGAGGAAGAGCCCTGGAAATACGTGGCCTCGTCGAGCGGCGCGCCCGACACGGTCACGCGGCACACGCCGATCGAACGCGAGGGTCTGCTGGCGGAGCCGATCGAAGGACCCGCGACGTATGACAAGGCGGCCGGCACTGCGTCGGCGTCCTTCGCCGTGGAGCATCTTCGCGGGCGCGTGTTCTTCAGCGGCGTCCCGGGCACCACGGCAGACATCCTTCCACTCGCCGAAGTGGTGGCGCGCGAGGTCGGGAACTCGCTCGAGCAGCTGCACCTGCACGATCGGCTGCAGCAGATCGCGATCCGTGAGGATCGCATCCGCGTCGCGCGCGACCTCCACGACGGGGTCCTGCAGTCGCTGACCGGCATCCGTTTGCAACTGCAGACGCTCGCAGTCGAGCACGGCGCGCCGTCGACGTTGAGCGATCGTCTGTTGGCGGTCGAGCGCGCGTTGGCCATCGAGCAGCGCGAGCTTCGGAGCTTCATCGAGGATCTCAAGCCGATCGGCACGCGCGCCGACCGCGACGACGGCGTCGCCGGCATGGTCGAGGATCTGCGGACCCGCCTCGTCGAGGAATGGCAGACGCCCATTCTCGTGCGCGTCAGCCCGCCAGGCCTGACGGTGCCTTCGCCGATCTATCCCACGCTGCGCCTGATGATTCGCGAGGCGGTCATCAATGCGGTCAAACATGGGCATCCCTCACGCGTCACCATCGACGTTCAGCGCGACGAGGACGCTGCGCTCCGCATCGTCGTCGCCGACGACGGACGCGGGTTTCCATTTCGCGGCCGCCTCTCGCACGAGGAGCTCATCGCGTCGAACGCGGGACCGGTGAGCCTGCGCGAGCGCGTCGTCGCGGCGGGCGGCACGCTGGCCGTGGAATCGGAGCCGTCGGGATCGCGAGTGGAGATCGTACTGCCGGTGAACGCGGACGCCGCGCCGGTCAGCTGATGCCGCGCTGCTGGGCGACGATGACGAGCTCGAGGCGGCCGTCGACGCCCAGCTTCTCGTAGATGTTGTGCAGGTGCACCTTGACGGTGCCTTCGGAGATCGACAGGCGATCGCCGATCGCCTTGTTGCGCAGTCCCTGCGACACCATGCGCACGATCTCGACCTCACGCGGCGTCAGCGTGACAGTGTCGCGCCCCGATGATTCGCGCGCGACGTAGTTGCGGAAGGCGCGCGTGACCGTCTCCCGCTCGATCCACTGCTCGCCGCGCGCGACCTTGCGCACGCACTCGAGCAGCACGTCGGGCTGCGATTCCTTCAGCACGAGTCCCATCGCTCCGAGCTTCACCGCTTGCATCACCTCGTCGTCGCGGACCGCGGCGGTCAGCAGCACGCTGCGGCATTCGACTTTGCGGTCGGTCAAGGCGCGGAGCACGTCCAACCCACCGAGGTCGGGCATTCGCAAATCGAGGATCAGCACGTCGGGGCGGGTCTGGATCACCGCATCGACGGCGCTCGCGCCGCTGGAGCAGCACTGCAGCACCTCGAATTCGGGGTGTCGCGAAAATAGCTGCTGCAGGCCATGAAGGACAATTTGGTGATCGTCGACGATCACGACTCGGATCGACATGGTGCCGGGTCATGGTCGCCTAACTCGGCTACAGATTCAACCCGCGATCGATTGCCCTTTATATCTCGCGGTATACGGCGGCGCTGCCTTTCAGCATATTCACAGGCGCGTCCCGAACCCCTACGATCGATCCATCGGCAAACGACGTATGGCGAGGCCTTCCACGACATCGACGGCGGGAGATCCGGGCGAGTGGCTCACGAGCGAGCAGGTGATGGACCGGCTGCTCGAAGATCCGCGGCTGCGCAAGGCGGCGGCGACCTGCGTCCTGCCGGCGGTCCGCTGCGGGGACGAGTGGCGGTTCCGGAAGAGCGACCTCGAACAGTGGATCGTGCGGCAGCAGCGGGCCGACACGAACATGAACGAGTCCAATCCGTCCATGGCTAATTGATGAAGCTGGCTCATGTGCTAGGATCCGCCGCATGGACCTCGAGGTCCGCCATCTGCGGCTGGTCGCGGAGATCGCCGACGCCGGCAGCATGACCAAGGCGGCCGATCGCCTCTGCCTCACGCAATCCGCCCTCAGCCATCAACTCCGGGACATCGAATCGCGGTTCGGGACGCGGTTCTTCCTGCGCGTCGGGCGCCGGCTGGTGCTGACCGCGGCCGGTCGCCGCGTGCTCGAGAGCGCGCGCCGCGTGCTCTCGGACCTGCAGCGCACCGAGGACGACGTGCGGCGCCTCGCCGGCAACACCGACGGCATCATCCGCGTCTGCACGCAGTGCAACACCGGCTATCACTGGCTCGGTCCGCTCCTGACCGTGTTCCAGCGGAAACACCCGCGCGTGACGGTGAACGTCGCCCCGGACGCGACCGATCGTCCGGTCACGGCACTCCTCGACGGGCAGTTGGATCTCGCGATCCTGGTGCGCGCGATCGAGGACGCGCGCGTGAGGCTGCGCCCGCTCTTCACCGACGAGATGGTGGCGATCGTCTCGCCCACCTCCACGCTCGCAAGGCGCCGCTGGATCTCGCCGCAGGATCTCGCGGCCGAGCACCTGCTGTTGTACGCGAGCGATCCCTCGGACAGCTTCGTCTTCCGCGAGGTGCTGACGCCGAACGGTCTCGTGCCCGCACGCGTCTCGTTCATCATGCTCACCGAAGCGATGATCGAGCTCGCACGAGCGGGCACGGGTGTCGGCGTGCTGCCGCGATGGTCGGCCCAGCGCGCAATCGCTTCGGGCGCGGTCGTGCCACTGTCGCTGACGCGGCGCGGCATGCGGCGGCAGTGGGTGGCCGCGACGCTCGCGGCGCAGCCCGACCCACCGTACATCACCGACTTCATCGATCTCCTGGCCGAGCGCGCGCTGCCGGCGCGGGCGGCCGTCCGCGACAGCGCATGAGCGTCGTTCATCGTTTCAAGGAAAACGTTTCGCTGGTGTGATCCGGGCGTCGGCCGTAGCCTGACGCCATCATGCTGCTGGACGATCTCCGCTACGCGCTCCGCGCACTCGCCGCACACCCGTTTGTCGCCACAGCCGCTGCGATCATCCTGAGCGTCGCCATTGGTGCGAACACCGCGGTGTTCGCGCTCGTCAACAGCGTCATCCTCAGCCCGCTGCCGTTCCGCGACCCTTCGCAGCTCGTGACGGTGCGTCAGACGCGCGCCGACGCCGACCAGGAGCCGCTGTCGATCCCCGACTACCGCGATCTGCGCGACGGCGCGCGTACCTTCGATGGGATGGCCGCCGTGTTCCAGTGGAGTGCGAACCTGACCGGAGGCGACGCCGAACG